>JANNOU010000078.1:0-72662 GCA_031399305.1 Leptolyngbya sp. SOY_34_metabat_272 | reverse complement strand
GGAACGAGATAACCTCTCCCCCATGACTCATCTCGGTGGGGAAACCAAGCTGAAAAGACCGCATCCAATGCAAGCTGTGGATCCAATAAAGAAAGAGCATTGACATCAAGGTCTGTCTTCCAGCGGTGAGTTTCTGGCCAGCATTGAGCAATTTTGGATCGAAAATGGATCGAAGACTTATTTGTAAAGCCTGAAATTCCTTTTATACAAAGGCTCTAGAGTTTAGATACCTACCATCGCACCGCAGAGGTCAGCGGTTCGAATCCGCTACTCTCCATTCGCTCTTGATTTTCTCGGGTCTTCTCCACTGGGATAGAGGAGCTTTTTCATTGCGTAATTCGTGAATGATTCTCCTCGGCGGGTGACCCGTTGCTCGCTCACCACGGAGAATCCCAGACGCTGGAAGAAGGGCTTTGCAGTAATGCTGGCTTCAGTAAACAAGCGGTTCAAGCCTAGTTCAAGCGCCTTGGTTTCAATTTTCTGGTAGATTTGACGGCCCACCCCGCGACGCTGATAGTTTTTGTGACAGTAGAAGCAATCGAGATGCCCGTCAGGCTCCAGCTCCCCAAACCCGATAATCACTCCTCCTTCCTCTGCAACGTAGGTGAATCGACTCGAACAGACATCTGCCCAATTTCTAAACTGCAGGTCGTTCGGTGCCCAAGCCTGCACTTGAGCGATTGAGTAATCACGAACATTGATCTCTCGGACCGTCTCATGGAACAACTGAGCGATTTGAGCCGCATCTTGTCGACGAAATAACCGTATTTCCATCAGGCACCTACAAAGAAATCACAGATTCAGGCTCGTGGGTCGGAGTTGAACGCGAACTAATTGCAAAGGGACTAGCGTTGGTGATCTGCTGTTGCAACGTAGGCCCCCAGCCCAATGAGCAACCAACCAGTAACTAGCCGTTGCCTGCGCCGGAATGGCGCGCTGGTCCGGAGCCACTGGCCAATGGGTCCAGCTAACAGCGCAACCAGTAGATCTGCACCCGTGTTGAGGCCAACCGAGATGCTGCCCAGCAAAATAAACTGAAGGACAACATTCCCCTGAGGATCAATAAACTGTGGGATAAATGCCAGGAAGAAGAGGGCGGTCTTAGGGTTGAGCAGCTCAGTGATAATGCCTTGACGAAAAGCGTCCTGGTCAGCACGCGACGGCCCAGTCACCTCCAATAAAAAGTTATCATCACTCATCAGGGTGCGAATTCCCAGGTAGACCAAATAAGCTGCCCCAACATACTTGATGACGGTGAATGCGAGGGATGATGCGGCAAGGATGGCAGATAGCCCAAAAGCCGCAGCAATGACATGGGCAAAGCCACCGACCGCAGTGCCAAACGAGGAGGCGAAACCTTCGGCACGTCCCCCCTTTAAGCTCCGGGTTAACACGTAGAAAATTCCAGGACCAGGCGTAATGGCAAGTAGGATCGCAGCGGTCAGAAACAGGCTGAACATAGCAACGTTAGGGGTTTGAGGGGATCGGGAGATGCTTTAGCCTTGGCCTGATAGGGCTGCCGGCCAAAGCCTGTCTAGGCGCTCATCCCAGAAAACTAGCACCCCATCATGCAGCCGCGATTCCCAGAAGCCATTGCCAACCAGCAGGTAACCGCTGTCAAAGCCAGAAATCTTTGCCTCGTGGCGGCAAACAGTTCGCCGTTGATATAGATTAGAATACTGTCGTTGCGTGGGTGTTGCAATGCGTTGTGGGTACCATGAGTCATAGTATTGCGATCTTCGTTGATTTGACGGTGCGCAACTTCACCCTATTTCCTGAATCCCTCGATTTTCTTGAGTTACTATTCTCAGCATCCTAACGTCTTCCCAGTTTCCTACCTCAATGATCTACGAGGTGGCATACTAGCATGTCCTTATCTTGCCATCAACAATCTCAACCGAGATTTTATCGGCACGCAAGGATTTTCCGTAGCATTCCAACGTTCAAGCCTTGAGAGAATAGAACGACAATTTCCTTTCTTCAAGCCCTATTTAGACTGGGTGCTACAACCTGCTTGCAACGCTTTTTACCTCAATCCCTTACTCCTCCAGGAGGGCTCGCGTGTCGATGCACATATTGATCGCTCCTTGAGAGCTTACTGCAAAACAGTTGAGCCTCCCGTAGTTGTCAGTGTTCTCTATGTGCAAGTGCCGACCCACTTGCAAGGCGGAGAACTAGTGCTGCACCGCCAGAAACAAAAAGTTGGGCAGATTAGGCCACAAGTCAATACACTGCTGTACTTCCAGGGTGATTTGGCTCACTCCGTCAATGCCGTCAAGACCGCCGGGATTCGTCTGAGCCTGATCTGTGAACAGTACAGCCTGAGCGAAACTGAACTGCGCGACATCCCAGGATTCACCATAGAATCTAGAGCAGAAAAAACAAAACGGAAGCAGATGGGACGCTCGAAAAAAGTATTTTCAAGCTTGTGAGAGTGGGGCTCGCTCTAGCGTGGCCCGGTCCCAGTTTCCTAAGCTTGCTGTCGCCTCGTAGGTACTTTGGAGGAAGGCAAGGAGCGTTGTGTCTGGGTCGTCACTCTGCCGCATCGCTTCGTACGGCAAGACGAACTCTTGCATCTCAGGACTATAGAAAGCCTCCTTGGGCCGCACGGAGTAGTCTCGGAACCCCTCTGGCTCAGGATAGGCGTAGGCGTAGAAAACAGGCTCAACGACTGTCCCACTGCCTGGCCAAAAGCCGAAACTGCTGACCTCATGCGAATACGCCTCTCGTGTCACCCAATCTGCCATGTTGGGCACTCCGCCTGGATGTTCTGGAGCGCGACGCCCAGAAAAACGGGTCACCGCCAAGTCGAAGCTGCCCCAAAAAAAGTGTACCGGGCTGCTTTTCCCGACAAAGGGTGAGCGAAACGCTGTCATGACCCGGTCTGCCTGCGTGAGAATACGCCAGAATCGTTGCGCGTATTCTGGGTCATAAGCGGCATGTTTATCATCTTGGTCGAAGGGAATCGGCTCTTGGACTTCCTGAGGCATTGTCCAAATCCGAACCTCGATGCTGAGTTCTTTCAGGGTGCGGAGAACCTCCCGGTAGAAATCTGCTACAGACCGGGGGGCGAGCTCGATTTTTCGGGTGATGCCGTCGCCAGTCTCAATTTTTAAGTGGTGGTCAAGAAAGTCGAAGCTAATTTGAAAATTGCGGGTTCCGTAAGGGATCGAAGAAGTCGTCAAGCCACGCGGCGTCACATACAGGGTGGACTGCCACCAGTGATTGAGTTGGGGAGACAAAACGAGCCGAATTTTGCCAATGATTTGGGTCCACAGGTGTAGCGTTTCCTGTGTCTCTTGCCAGGCGGTGAGGGGCAAGCTTGGCCAAACTGGATCAGTCAGCGCGTTACGAACAGGATCTATCACAATGGAAACCTCTGTGTGAGAAAATTAGGAAGCAAGAACCTTGATCGAGTCCTGCTGAGTTGCACAGACTAATTGTATACCTCTGACCGTCCTCTGAATACCTTCACTAGTCTCTGACCTCAGGTCTTGTGGCCCAATATGCCCAGGCTATGAGCATGGCTTGAAATGGCAATCGAAGCCACAAGGCTGTAGGGCTGATGCCTGGAAATAAATCTGGGTGAAGCGCCATGTGAATGTTGGCCGGAAATACTGCTACCAGCAGTGCAATCAATCCCCACCCCGCAATACTGGCCAAACTGGGTACTAGGACCATGATTCCCAGGCCAATTTCAAATACGCCGCTCAAATCAACAAGCAACCGATGCCAAGGTAGATAGGGCGGCATCATCTTTAGATAAAAATCAGAATTGAAGAAATGATTCACTCCTGCCAAAATGAAAAAAATCGCTAGCAGGTACTTCAATCCAGTTTTAAACTTTTTCATTGCGATATCAGACTACTCTTGAGCTTGTATTTAGAGAGAGGCTATGCACTGGTATTCCAGATTTCCTGCTCGGAAAAACCAAGCTCGTGAAAATCGGCCTCTCGCAGTTCTGCGTCATTGGCACAAAAGAACTCATCGAGCTGTGGTGGCTTCACTGGAGTCTCTACAAGCATTGCATGCACCTGGCCGCGATGGTGGTGAATCTGGTGCTGAAAAAGGTGGGCAAGAATCCTCGAAACTTGTTCGATCTGAATACCACTGTGTCGAGGAATATAAACTGGCTGAGCCATGACTGAATCTGTCAACGATTTACAAAATGCTACTAAGCGCTGGTCTGCTTCATATTGGGCTGCCTGTAGTGCCGTACCGGTAGCAAAAGGCTCTTCAGGATCGAAGAATTTCCAGGCCGCACTATTTGGCGGCTGATCTCTCCAACTGCGTTCCAACGCATCAAGGTAGTACCAGTCAACGGTCAGGGTGTGATTCAGCGTTGCCTTGATCGAAGGGAAAAAACCAGTTCTCGTGGCAGCAAAATCAGCCTGACTTAGACAACTACAAGCTTTCAGCAACCGATGATTCGCCCAGGCGTTGTTGTAAGCCATCGTTAAAAAATGGTGTGAGATAGATGCCATGTGCGATTATAGCCATGAACGATTTATCTTAAGCCCATCTTAGCAGTTAGTTTGTGTCTTAGACTAACTGAGACACGAACCAGCAGATTTAGGTGGTTTCAGCCTTTCTTTCCTGTCGAAATTTCCTGTCTGTCTCCTGGATCGGGAGATCATTGATACTGGCCTCACGTCTGTGCATCAATCCATTGTCTGCGAACTCCCATTGCTCGTTACCATGTGAGCGGTACCACTGTCCAGAATCGTCGTGCCATTCATATTCAAAGCGAACGGAAATGCGATTTTCAGTGAAACTCCAGAGCTCCTTCTTAAGGCGATAATCCAATTCTTTGTCCCACTTGCGACGAAGGAAAGCTCTAATGTTCTCACGCCCGCTGAAGAACTCTGAGCGATTACGCCACTGAGAGTCCTGGGTGTATGCAAGTGCGACACGCTCTGGATCACGCGTGTTCCAGGCATCCTCTGCTGCTTGAACCTTGGCTTTGGCGGTCTCCAGGGTAAAGGGAGGAAGCGGCGGTTTGATTTCCATGATCCTGTTGGGTGGGTAGTCCAATACGCTAAGAATAGCTCAGTTGGCACGGTTTCTAGAAGGTGTTTAACTCCTTGCAAGACTGCACTGATTGGGTTCGTCCGGCGGTCAAGGCTATTTTGACCGACCCAGTAAAGAGGCTCAGCGCCCAATCATCGCAATGTATCCTAAAATACATCAATGGACCTCACTCCTTGTTTGCAGCTCATCTACTCCGTTCAAGCGAGCTTTTTTTGTGCTTACTAAGCTGATGCCAAGCTTGCTCTAACTTAAACAAGCTATCCTTGAATTATGGGCAGTACGCCCAGTCGTAAATGACCGATGACTGAATTCCTGGACTTCAAGAGCATGCACAGACGAACACTTTTCATGGCTGGCGGTGCTATCATTGGGACAGTATGGTCACTGAATTATTTACTGGAGAGATCAGACGCCATGGCAACTTCCCAAAACAAAGGCTTTGAAGTCACCAAAACGGAGGAGGAATGGCGTAAACTTCTGACGCCAGAGCAGTTCCATATCCTACGAAAACATGGTACGGAACGGGCAGGAACTAGTCCCCTGGACAAAAATTACGAAGCGGGAACTTATACATGCTCTGCGTGTGACTTACCCCTCTTTGCTTCAGGGACCAAATTCGACAGTGGCACGGGGTGGCCCAGTTTTTACGCGCCGATCGAAGGGGCGATTGATGTTTCGGTTGATCGGGCTCTTTTCATGACCCGCGTTGAAGTCCATTGCCATCGGTGTGGTGGACATTTAGGGCATGTATTCGATGATGGTCCTGCACCGACTGGGAAACGCTATTGCATGAACGGCGTTTCACTGAAGTTCAATCCAGCTGGGCAAGGGGATACTGTGTAAGAGTTGTGCGGTATGACCCGGTTAGGCTGTGCTAGCCTGCCGCAGGAACTCAATATCAAGCTCTAGCTTCTCTCCTAACCACAGAGGGCGGTTTGCGTCGTCTCCGACATCGTCATCTGTGTCGGGATGGATGAGAACATCCAATCCCTCACGATTGAGCATTAACCAGGGAACGACTTTACCAAACTGCTCTGGCGAGAATGCAGCTTGATACATTGCCTTTGGGTGTGAGCCAATTGGCTTGTCATGCCAACTGCCAAGTTATACTTCAAACCTAGCGCTCAGTCGTTCGCGGACCTGCGCAGCCGTGTCACGACTCGTGGGGTCGAAGTAGACGTGAGCGTGAAAATCACTCACCTTGATAGTGTCTTCTTGTTCTGACCTCAGCTCCGTATTGCACCTCTTTAAGATATTTACAAGTATTTAACAGCAAGGCTTCCTGACAGTGAGTAGTGCTTGCATCATAGCCAGTGCTTGGAGCAAGCGATGGTTTTCGGTTAGAGTGCTTTTATTCTGTGAATTGGAACCAACCTGTCCAAATAGACAGGTTCAGCCGATTGGATTAATCTTTCAAAGGATCGTCCTAGGCGCAATCCTATCTTTAGGATTAGACTTCGCCATTTTGTATCTGAAGACACGGTCGCACCCCTCTTCAAATTCTATGGTGCACGTACTGACGCCTCACCTTGCAAAAGCCATAGTTCGCTGGAAACCGGAATCTCTGGCCAGACTGGCTCGGGCCCAACTCTCGCGAGATTCATAACGGCAGCTTTGTGAAATCAGCCTTCAGAACAGTCATGCGAGAGGTTAGCAAATGGAAAATCACTACTCGGTAGCGATCGTAGGAGGTGGTCAAGCGGGCCTATCGATGAGCTACTGCTTGAAGGAGCGAGGCCTCGACCATATCGTCTTCGAGAAAAACAGGATTGGGCATTCCTGGCGCTCAAAGCGCTGGGATTCCTTTTGCTTAGTAACTCCCAACTGGCAATGTAAGCTTCCTGGGTATCACTATCGAGGAAGTGACCCTCATGGGTTTATGCAAAAAGACGAGATCGTTCAATACATCGAGGACTACGCGGCCTCATTTGCCCCCCCTTTGGAAGAGGGCGTTGAGGTAGTGAGAGTTCGACAGAACGCTTCTGAGGGCGTCTTTGAACTAACAACTTCGATTGGGGACTATACAGCAGACCAGGTGGTCATTGCGTCGGGCAGTTACCATGTCCCCAAGCTGCCGAAAATCGCTCATCGATTTCCCGAGAACATTGTGCAGCTGCACTCATCCAAGTATAAGAGCCCGCAGTTCTTACCTGACAAGGGCGTTTTAGTCGTTGGCACAGGACAGTCCGGTTGCCAGATTGCTGAAGATTTGCACCTTGCAGGCAAAAAGGTTCATTTGTGTGTTGGGAGCGCCCCCCGGTCTCCGCGAAGATATCGAGGCAAAGACGTCGTCGATTGGCTCGATCAGATGGGGTACTATGATTTATCAATTGAGGAACATCCCCAAAAAGAAAAGGTGAGAAGCAAGGCCAATCACTATGTGACGGGTCGAGATGGTGGTCGTGAGATTGATTTGCGACAGTTCGCTCTAGAGGGCATGCAACTGTACGGGAGGTTGAAGAAGATCAGTGACGGCAGCCTCGAGTTTTGGGGAGATCTGAAGCAGAACTTAGATCAAGCGGACACAGTTGCTGAAAGCATCAAGAAAAGCATTGATCAATTCCTCGAGAAAAATCAAATTCAAGCACCCACAGAACCAACGTATAAACCTGTTTGGGAGCCTGAAGAGGAAATTTTAACGCTTGATTATGAAAAGGCGAATATAGGCGCTGTTATCTGGTCTACCGGCTATCAATCTGATTTTAGTTGGATCGAAATTCCAGTGTTTGATGGCAAGGGCTATCCCGGTCACGAGCGAGGTGTAACAGGTGTACGGGGACTATATTTCTTAGGACTCCCCTGGTTGTACACCTGGGGTTCAGGTAGGTTTTCTGGAATAGCTCGAGATTCTACTTACCTGGCTGACTATATTGCAGCAAGGAAGAAGAAAGTGTCGTACTCAGACGGATGGAGCATTGTCAACGAATACTTACTAGGCTCGTAATGTAACCAGGGTAAGTTATCGTTAAATTGTTCCAGGGTTTCCGACTCCATTCTCTAGTATATTCGCGTTCATTGTTGCAGAAACGCGCCTCTATCCTCTTCTGAAACTCCTCGTGCTGCCTTAGGTTTTGTGGTTGACCGTTTGCAGGATGTTTAGGGCTACCGCCTCCGCTACTTTGATGCCGTCGATGCCAGCAGAGAGGATACCACCCGCGTATCCGGCCCCTTCGCCTGCAGGATAGAGCCCCGCTGTATTCAGACTTTGACAATCCTCTTTGCGCCTGATCCGAATGGGTGATGAAGTGCGCGTTTCAACCCCAGTCAGAACGGCATCGTCTATGGCAAATCCTTCGATTTGTTTGTCGAAGGCGGGAAGCGCTTCGCGGATGGCAGCGATCGCGTAATCTGGCAAGCTCAGGCTCAAATCGCCCAAATGAACTCCGGGCGTATAAGACGGCTGAACGGTACCCAGTTCCTTGGAGGGGCGATTGGCGATAAAGTCACCCACGAGCTGCCCCGGCGCGTCATACGTGCCGCCACCCAACTCAAATGCCCGTTCTTCTAAGCGACGTTGAAAGTCAATTCCGGCTAAAGGATGGCCTGGATAATCATCGGGCGTGATGCCCACAACAATGGCGCTGTTCGCATTTCGCTCATTGCGAGAGTATTGGCTCATGCCGTTGGTGACAACCCGCCCCGGCTCTGACGCTGCTGCGACCACCAGTCCCCCTGGACACATGCAGAAGCTATAGACTGAACGACCATTTTTGCAGTGGTGGACTAGTTTGTAATCGGCAGCGCCCAGGAGCTTATGACCCGCCTGCTCGCCAAACCGGCAACGATCAATCAAAGACTGTGGATGTTCGACCCGAAAGCCGATGGAAAAGGGTTTAGCCTCGATGTAAACCCCCCGATCAAACAGCATTTGGAAGGTATCGCGAGCACTGTGACCGACCGCGAGAACCACATGTTCGCTAACGATGTGTTCGCCACTGGCCAGGGTGACTCCCCGCACCTGCCCATTTTCGATCTGGATATCCTCAACCCGACTTTGAAAGCGAATTTCGCCGCCCAGTGATTCGATGGTGGCACGGATGTTTTGGACTATCCCCACCAGTTTGAAGGTGCCAATATGAGGTTTGTTGACGTACAGGATCTCAGGCGAGGCTCCAGCATTGACCAGTTCGGTGAGCACTTTGCGCCCGTAATGCTTCGGATCTCTAACCTGGCTGTAGAGTTTACCGTCCGAAAAGGTGCCCGCGCCGCCTTCACCAAACTGGGCATTCGATTCTGGGTTCAGTCCTTCTTTTTTGCGCCAGAACGCAAACGTGTCAGCGGTGCGCTCGCGCACCGCCTTGCCCCGTTCTAAAAGGAGCGGGCGAAAACCCATTCGAGCTAGCATCAGACCGGCAAACATGCCGCAGGGTCCTGTGCCAATCACAATGGGTCGGCTTGCTAGGTTGCTGGGGGCTTGTGCCACAAAGCGGTAGCTTATGTCTGGGGTGAGCATCACCTGCGGATCTTTTTTCAGGCGATGGAAAAGCTGCTTTTCCTGAGTCGTTTCTACATCCAGAATATAGACCAGAAGAATCTCGTCTTTTTTACGAGCATCATAGCTGCGCTTGAAGATTGAGTAGCTGATCAGCTCTTCTGCGGTGATTTGGAGCTTTTTGAGGATGGCAGCCCTAATCGCAGCTTCAGGATGATCAAGTGGGAGCTTTACCTCGGTTAGTCGTAACATGTTCAAGATCCGGCTTTGTTGCAGGCTGCTCCCTAGTACAGCTCATATTTCATTAACTGACAGGGCAAAGTCCCATTATACACCGCATGCCGCTGGGATGATTTGAGTCCAATTGCTTGAGAGAGTTCCTTGTTGCCGCTCAGCACAAAAGCGGTCCAGCCCTTGAAACGTTGTTTCAGAATGTCGCCTAAAAGTTTGTAGAGTTCCCCCAGATTGCTATCTCGTCCCAGCCGTTCACCGTAGGGTGGATTGCAGAATAAGACGCCACTGTCTGCGGGTGCTGCCACGTCGGCAAGATCCATTTGAGAAAACCAGACATGGTCCAGCACGCCGCAGTTTTTAGCATTGGCGATTGCCTGCTCAACCACCGCTTGATCGTGATCGCTTCCCCAAATGGGTGCGGCAAGGGTGTCTCGTTGGCTGCCCTTGGCTTCCTGGATCAGTGATTCTAAAAGGGCTGGGTCAAAGTCGGGCCAGGTTGCAAACCCAAAGCGCTCGCGAAACAAGCCCGGCGCAATATTGAGTGCCTTTAAGCTGGCTTCCAGGGGCAAGGTGCCAGAACCACAGAGCGGATCGTAGAACATCTGCTCTGGCTGCCAGCCTGAAAGTTGAATGAGCGCAGCAGCCAGAGATTCTTTAAGAGGGGCTGAGCCAACCGCAGGGCGGTAGCCTCGGCGGTGCAGACTATTTCCAGAACTATCGAGGCTGACGGTACAAAATTCGCGATCGACATGCACCCTAATCCGGACATCCGGTTCTTGAATCTCTACATCCGAACGCTCACCAAGCTTTTCCTGCTGCTGGTCAACGATTGCATTTTTGACCTGGAGAGCCGTGAAGTGTGTGTGGTTGAGATGCTCATTTTTGCCCGTGGCGTTCACGGCCAGGGTCAGGGCTGGCGTCAGATATTGCGCCCAATCGATGGTCTGGATGCCGCGATAGAGATCCTGAGCGTCGCGGCAAGGAAACTCATGAAGCTTCACCAAGATTCGGAACGGCAGCCTAGCCCATAGGTTGACGCGATAGAGCAGGGTGCGATCGCCCTCAAAGGCAGCCCCGCAAAACCCTGGCTTCACGGAACGAGCACCCAGTTGCTCTAACTCCTGAGCTGCGAGCGTTTCTAATCCCCGAGCAACCGTCGCAAAATACTGATTCATACGAGTAAATCACCGAGATCAGCTTGTTAATGAGCTGTTGGGTCTGCCCCGAAATGGGCTGATTCTATCGAGCATAAACTGCCAACGAGAACTACCCCTCCCCTGGCTGACGCTATTGCAGCGAGGAAGAAGAAGGGGTCGTATTCGAACGGATGGAGCCTTGTCAACGAAGACTGACTCGACTCGTCACTTTGACAGAATCAGGGAGCCTAGATGTGTGCACATCTAAGCTCCCTGAGGGAGTACTGCTCAGATAGTCAAATACCCTCGCCTGCGAAGGTTACACTTTCAACACCCACTCCCGACGAGTATCAGCGCTGACAAAGGAAGCAGGCACATACTCAATGGCCACGCCCAGCGCTTTGAAGGCTGCACGGATCGCCGTAGCATGAGCCGATTCATCCGTGCCAATGCTGGCTCCAGCGGTGATCAATGCAGGCGTTTTCAGCTTGGCAATCTCGGTCGTGTAAGCGATAGCGGCGTCAGTTTCTAGCGCTAAGGCCAGTTTGGCAATGTTGACATCGGAATCTAGATTGCCCTCGCCTGCCTGGATGTAAGACGAGACGTCGTAGCTGGAGCGAGCCACCGCAGGCATGCCGCCTAGACTGCGAACGGCTGCACTGAGCGCGTCGCGGTGGCGCATGTGGTCAGCCTGATTGCGCAAGGCTAGTGCCTTCACCGTCTTGCCCACCTCAGTTTCGCTGAGCTTCCCGGCGGCGACGCCATAGGCCCAGATCGCCTGATGCTCGAAAAAGAGCGCGTTGTTGAGAACTGAGATGTCATTTTGACGGTCAGCCTGCGAGGGGCGCTGTGCATCGGCACGGGTCGCCAGCAAGGGAACGGTGGCAGTGGCAGCTACGCCTGCCGCACCGAACAGGCCCGCTCTGAGTAGGCCGCGCCGAGAAGCTACCTTGGCGGTTGTGGTCTGGTTGGGAACGATGATTCGGTTCTTCACAAATAGCGTCTCCTACTGAAGGTCAAACCTTGAAGTGAGCTTCAAAAGGAGTACGTCAGGTGGCTGAGGTCGGATCTGTTTTGCTTTCTTGTTTTAAAGTCTGAGATACAGTTAAGCCGGTCCAAACCCTACTCAATTGGATAGGACAGGTCTTGAATGCGTTGGATGTTGGAAGGCAACCACCAAATCATTTAGAACAGCCATCTCAATCAAAAAGGCGTCATGGCCGTGAGGTGACTTGATCCAGGCCAGTTCAGCATTCGGCATCCAATTCGCAAGCTCCTGCTGCTCTGAGGGTGGGTAAAGTAGGTCAGAATCGATGGCGATAATCAGGGTCGGTTGAGCAATCCCAGCCAGTACCGCCTCGTAATCTCCCCGACCACAGGCGACATCATGGCGGTCCATCGCTTTAGTCAAGGTGACGTAGGTGTTGGCATCAAAACGGCTGACTAGCTTCTCGCCTTGGTGACGGAGGTAGTGTTCAACTGCGAACCACCCCTCTGCCTGACGCTCTCTGCCGAACCGCGTTTGAAAGCTCAGATGGCTGCGGTAGGTGCTCATCGCGATCATCCTGGCCACGGCTAAGCCTTGTGCAGGCACCTGGTCTGGAGTGTAGTAGCCTCCCTGCCAATGGGGATCTGTGTAAATTGCCTGCCGCTGGGCTTCGCTCAGACCGATGCACCAGTCAGAGTGTCGTCCGGAGGCAGCGATCACCGCCAGTGCTGCCACCCGCTCCGGGTAAAGGAGTGCCCACTCTAGCACCTGCATGCCACCGAGTGAGCCGCCAATGACCAACTGCAATCGCCGAATACCGAGAGCGGTCACCAGGTGTGCCTGCGCTTGGACCATATCGCGAATCGTGATCGCCGGAAACTCAGCGCCGTAGACTCTGCCGGTTGCCGGGTTCGGCGTCACAGGTCCCGTAGTGCCATAACAACTGCCTAAGATATTGCTGCAGATAATGAAATGTCGACTGGGGTCTAGAGCTCGGTCCAGCCCAAATAAAGGTTCCCACCAATCGTCTGCATCTGCTGAACCCGTCAACGCGTGACAGACCAGGATGACATTGTCGCCTTCTGGATTGAGCTGCCCCCAGGTGCGATATGCAACCCGAACCTCAGCCAGGCTGCCGCCCAATTCCAGGTTTAAAGGATCAGGCAGTGGATAGAACTCGGTGGCAGGTGAGGTAAACCACTGGTAGTTCATGAGGGGTTTTAGAGGTTCACTTGCCTGAAAGCTTGCTCGAAGTCCTCCTTGATGTCATCCAGGTGCTCAATACCCACCGAAACTCGAACTAAATCTGGAGTTACACCCGCTGAGCGTTGTTCTGCCTCGGTCAGCTGTTGATGCGTTGTCGATGCCGGATGAATCACCAACGTTTTCGCATCGCCCACATTGGCCAAGTGGCTCGCCAGTTTTACGTGGTTGATGAATGTGCGGCCTGATTCCAACCCACCTTTGATGCCGAAATTCAAGACGCCGCCGAAACCGTTGCGTAGATACTTCTTAGCCCGCTCGTGATCAGGATGGTCTGCTAAGCCAGGATAATTCACCCACTCAACTTGGGGCTGTTGCTGCAACCAATGAGCCAGGGCCAAAGCATTGTCCACATGGCGCTGAACCCGCAGCGAGAGCGTCTCCAAGCCCTGCAACAGCAGAAAGGCGTTGAAGGGGCTCAAAGCAGGGCCAATGTCCCGCAACCCTTCGACGCGGGCGCGGATAATGAAGGCGACGTTGCCCAAGGGACTTTCTGTGCCAAATACCTCAGCAAACTTCAAGCCATGGTAGCCCGGTGCAGGTTCGGTAAAGAGAGGAAATTTGCTGCTACTCCAGTCAAATCGCCCTGCGTCTACAATGACACCACCAATAGAGTTGCCATGCCCGCCGATCCACTTGGTTGCCGATTGCACAACGATGTCGGCTCCGTGATCAATGGGACGGCTCAGATAACCGGCGCAGCCAAAGGTGTTGTCCACAATCAGCGGAATGCCACTTTCGTGAGCGATGTGAGCGAGGGTCGCAAAATCAGGAATATTGAACTGCGGATTACCGATGGTTTCAACGTACAAAGCCTTGGTCCGCTCGTCGATTGCCTGACGGAAATCCTCCGGATCATCGCCGTCTACAAACTTGACCTGGATGCCCAACCGAGGCAGCGTCACTTTGAATTGGTTATAGGTACCACCGTATAGAAAACTGGTGGAGACAATGTTATCTCCGGCCTGGGCAATAGTGCTGATCGTTAGAAATTGTGCCGCCTGACCGCTACCGGTCGCCAAAGCGGCGACTCCCCCTTCCAAGGCGGCAACCCGACGCTCAAAGACATCGGTCGTGGGGTTCATAATTCGGGTATAAATGTTGCCGAATTCCTCTAGGGCGAATAGGCGCGCACCGTGATCAGCGCTGTCAAAAACGTAGGAGGTGGTTTGATAAATCGGCACGGCCCGAGCGTTGGTTCCGGGCGCAGGCTCCTGTCCGGCGTGAACCTGGAGGGTTTCAAAACGATAGTTTTTCTGTTCTGATGCAGACACTGGCAATTCCTCAGCGAGTTGTTAAGCTAACGAATTTAACAGTAGATTTTAGCTGGCCCATATCTTCGCACAGTGCCCAGGAGAAGGGCAAGTTAGACCTTGCCGGTAGTGCTCCAGTAGTGCCTGGATAACTAGGGAGGGGTCGCAGTGGTTGAGCAGGGCTGATTAGCGTGTTCTAAGCCGCTTGCTCGAAGCCCAGCAGTAGGTTGACGGCGTTGACGCCAATCTCATCCACAGCGTAGCCGCCTTCGAGCACAAACAGGGTGGGTCTGCCGACCCTGGCAATCGCTTCGCCGATCCGGGGATAGTCTGCGGTTTTGAGCCGAAATTTGGAGATGGGATCTCGCTCGAAGGTGTCCACGCCCAGGGAAATAACCAGGGCGTCTGGTTGGTAGGTTTGGATCTGTTGGATGGCGGCGCTGAGCGCCTCGGTGTAGCCTTCCCAGCTGGTTCCCCAGGGCAGGGGGTAGTTGTGGTTATAGCCTTCGCCTGGGCCGCTGCCGGTCTCGTCTTCGTAACCCAAAAAGTAGGGATATTCCTGGCTGGGGTGGCCGTGCACCGAGACAACCAGCAGGTCGGGGCGGTCGTAGAAAATCGTCTGGGTGCCGTTGCCGTGGTGGTAGTCCACGTCCAGAATCGCCACGCGTTCGGCACCGGCATCGCGCAGGGCTTGGGCAGCAATGGCGGCGTTATTGAGGAAGCAGTAGCCGCCGTAGAAGTCATGGGCGGCGTGGTGGCCGGGAGGGCGACAGAGCGAGAAAACGGCGCGCTCACCCTGGCTGAGTAGCGCTTGGCCGGTGAGCGCGACATTGGCTGAGGCGGTCGCCGCCCGCCAGGTGCCTGCGGTGATCGCAGTGCCTGCATCGAAGGAGTAGTAGCCGAGTTTGCCGTCAATGGCTTCGGGGATGCGGTCGTGGCGCATGGTTCGCGTGGCCCAGTTGAGCGGCAGGGCGTCATAGTCGCCGTGGGCGCTGACCCACTCGTCCCAGGCGGTTTGCAAGAAGGCGACGAAGCCTGGGTCGTGCACGCGCAAGATCGGCTCAAGGCCGAAGGCGGTGGGCGGCAGGACGGGGCCGAGTTCGGCTTCGCGGACCTGTTTGAGCACCAGCTCGGCGCGGCTGGGATTCTCAAAGGGGGGCACGAGCTTGCCGTCGATCAGTTCTAGCTTGGCGTTTTGGTAGTGGTGGTCTGGGCTGTAGATGGTGCGCATGCTGGGCACGGGTCGGCGAACGTCATGCCTTGATGGTAGTGACATCCCGCAGCAGCGAGATCAGAGTCATGGGACCAGAGCTCTAGCGAGTCCCTGCTTAGGGGTGCTCCCTAAAAGCTGCGGCAAGCTACCTAGACGTTTAGAGATCCAGCGGCAGCTTGTAGGAATCCAGCGAGAAGTTTTAGGGATTTAGCGGGAAGTTTTAGGGATTTAGCGGGAAGTTTTAGGGGTCCAGCGAGGAGTTGTAGGAACCCAGCGAGAAGTTGTGGAACTGTGGCGAGCACTTGGGAAAAAGCTGGCGAGGATTGTCACAATGTGCCGAGCAGTTGTCGCACAGGTGCTCAGACTTGCAAAGAACCTGCCAAGCCTGGAGAGAGCCCTACCCCGCTCGCGTCCGACGAAAAAAGAGTGGGCAAAACGCCCACCCTGCGCAAGGTTCAGTTGATCTTGCTGGTAATGCACCTGAGGAGTGTTGGCGATGCCCCTGGGGAGTGATGATTCTAGAGAGACCGGTCCAAGTGGATTCAACCGCAAAGCGCTTCTGAGAGTCGCTCAGCGTTTGAACTCACGTAGATGATTGTTGCATCTAAAACCCCAGACCCTTGGCCAAGTACGGAGACTTTGCCAAGGTTTTATGTCTAGCTGCACGAGGCCGCCAGAGCAGGCAGCCTGCAACCCAGCCCCCAGAGCCGATTGCCGTCAACCCGGCGCAACAGGCTGTATCAAGGGTGCGTAAAGGCTGCTTCTTGTCTCCTCTACTCCGCAGAGCCCGCGCCGGAGAAGATCAAACCCCGCTGCAAATCCAGGGTCAGAATCGTGCCATCGCGAATGACCTCCGTGGCATTCTTGACGCCGACAATCACCGGCACCCCCAAGCGCGGGCCGATCACCGCCGCATGACAGGCGAGGCCGTCTTCTTCGGTGATGATACCTGCGGCCTTGCGGATCGCCTCGACGTAGTCGGCGCTAGTGCCGGGGGCTACCAGGATCTCGCCGGTCGAGAACTGGGAGGCGTCAAAGCCATTGAGCGCGACGCGCGCCCGCCCACTCACCGAGCCGCTGCCAATGCTGGTGCCCTTGCCCAAGATCGCCCGCACCACCTCCACCTTGATCAGATCGGTCGAGCCCGAAACGCCCTGCAGCGTGCCTGCGGTCATCACCACCAGATCGCCATCCAGGACCAGTTGCTTCTCGCGCGCCACATTCACCGCCGCCTCAAAGGTCTGGCGCGACGACGGCAGATCCAACACCAGCAGCGGCAGCACCCCCCACACCATCTGCAGCTGCCGTGCCACATCGGAGTGCGGCGTCACCGCCAAAATCGGGATCTTCGAGCGGAACTTCGAGACATTGCGGGCGGTGGCCCCCGTCTTGGTGAGCGTCATCACCACCGCCGCATCCAGCTGCTCGGCGATCCGGCTCACCGCCTGACTGATCGCGCCGGGAATCGAATGGCCAACGCTCTCCGGCGGCGTGAAGATGTGCTCTTGTTCCACGGCGTGGGCAATGCTGACCATGGTCGCCACCGCCTGCACCGGGAACTTGCCGACCGCTGTCTCATTAGAGAGCATCACCGCATCGGTGCCGTCCATGATTGCATTGGCGACGTCCGAGATCTCAGCGCGCGTGGGGCGGGGATTGCTGACCATGCTGTCGAGCATCTGCGTGGCGGTGATCACCGGAATGCCCAGGCGGTTGGCGGTGCGGATCAGGCGCTTCTGCAACAGCGGCACCTGCTCCGCCGGCACCTCCACGCCCAGATCGCCCCGCGCTACCATCACGCCGTCGCACAGCGAGAGAATAGCCTCCATCTCCTCAATCGCCTCGTGCTTCTCGATTTTGGCGATCACCGGCACATGCTTGCCCTTGCTGGAAATTAGCTCCTTGATTTCCAGGATGTCCTGGGGGTTGCGCACGAAGCTCAGGGCCACCCAGTCCACGCCCTGATCCAGGCCAAACACTAGGTCTTCGCGGTCTTTGTCGGTCAGGGCCTTAACCGACAGGTAAACGCCTGGGAAGTTCACGCCCTTGTTGTTAGAGAGCGTGCCGCCAATTACCGTGCAGCAGTGCAGCTCCTCGGTGTTGCGGTCAATCTGCTCGACGCGCAGCTCCACCTTGCCGTCATCGAGCATGATGGTTGCGCCTTCGGGCACTTCATGGGCCAGGTTGTGGTACGTGACCCAGCTTTTGTCCTGGGTGCCAGCCATGGGGCGACTGGTGAGCGTGAAGCGGTCACCCTTCTCCAGCACAATCGAGCCGTTCTCGAAGCGGCCCAGGCGAATCTTCGGCCCCTGCAGGTCCTGCAAAATCGCTACCGGCTGATTCAGCTCAAAGGCGATCTGCCGGATATTGCGGATGTTGCGCTGGTGGTCTTCATGGACGCCGTGCGAGAAGTTGAGACGCAGGGTCGTGGCTCCCGCCTGGATCAATTCCCGCAGAACCGGGGGCGGGCTCGAAGCGGGACCAATCGTGGCGACAATCTTGGTGCGGCGGAACGAGTCTCTCAGGCGCATAGAAGCCAAATTCCGGATGGGACGGGAAAACCGACGACAATTGAGCGCTGGCCTGTTAAGGTCTGCAAAGCATCTGGGATACTACCACGCTTTGATCGTCCCCCTGGCTAAGCTGTTCGGACTCGGCGGCTCAGCATCCGGGCAAGCCGAAGCGGTCTCTACTCCAGGGCAATGGCTGTCTGAACTCGGCGCACCCCAGCCGGGCCGCCGTAGCTGGCATTCGCCAGCGAACGGATGTGATCGAACAGGGGCGTGGCGACCTGGTGCAGGGCGGCAACCGCCGGGAAGCGGGCCTCTAGCAGCGGCAAACTTGACGGCCAGTTCAGATAGACATAGCCATCGTTGGGCTGAGGCAGCGCAGCGGTCAAGGCATTGAACTCTGGCGCACTGCTCAGGGCAAACGCTGCCGAGTGCAGGGCCAAATCCATCGCCTCCAGCGAGGTGGTGAACAGGACATAATCGCCCACCTCTGCGTGAACGCCTACCACCGGTGCCGTCAGCACCACCGGCTCTGGCAGCGTGGGCTGTTTGGCTCTGCGCTTGGTCGGTTTCTGCGGCACCGTCTGGCTGACCAGCCGCGTCCAAACGGTCACAGTCTGGTCGCCGAGCGCCAACTGGCCCACGGTCAGCTTCGCCCGGTTGAGCGCCAGATCGTCCAGTCGGCTCAGCGATTGCGCCACCGCAGCTGGATCACTCTTGCGGGCGGCAAACAGTAGATCCGGTTGGCTATCAGCGCGGCTGGGCAGCAAGCCCAGGGCGTAGTCCCCGGTGACCCAGCCAAACAGGTCGTGGGGCAGATCCACGCCAGTGCGCTCACTCAGGCGAGCCAGCGAGGCGGTCAGCGGCCCGCTGATCACCGGCGTGGTCGAGAGCGATTGCCAGAGCTGGTTGAGATCCAGGCCCGCAATCGCCAGCAGACTGTTGGCCGGGAGGTAGTTCAGCCCGGGCGGCGGCTGGCTGAGGCTGGGCGTTGCCGCCGCCAGTGCTGCCTCAAAGGTCGGCAAGACCAGCACACTTTCCGCCAACAGCCCTGGTCGCTCCAAGCCCAAGCCCAGGCCGAGACCGCCCGTGAAATCCGGCAAGGGCTGGTCGGTCAAGCCAGGCAGGATGCCGATCTTGCCGCCCCAGGCCACCAGCTCTGGCAAATTGACAAAGCCTGCGGCCACGCGTCTGCGCTCTAGGCGGCTCATCGTCTGCTGGTAGCTTTCCAGGCTGGCCAGTGACAAGCTGGGCACCTGCAGATTGTTTAGAGCACTGCGCAGCACCTTCGGGTGATTGGCGAACAGCACAAACTGATCGGCCACGACCGCTGTGGCCAGCCCCGGCTGGGGCAGTGTGGGCACGGGGCTACCGCTGCTCGGCTCCGGCTGGCCCAGCCGTTCGTAAATCACGGGCACGCCTTGGTATTGCTCAAACACCAGTTCAGAGCCCTGGACCGCCCGTTGCTGCCAGTACAACTGCAGAAACTCGCGGCTGCGACTGGCGGAGCGGGTGGTCAGGGCTAATAGATAACCCAGCTGGTTGCCATTGCCGGGTTCGCGGTCGATATCCAGGCTGGTGACCGCCAGGCTGATTTCGTCACCCAGCCAGGGGCGCACATCCCGGTCATAGTTCAGCTTGGGGCCGAGCAAACGTCTGCGCAGCGCCTGCCATTCGCGGCTGCTGCGACCGCGCTCTGCGGGCGGCGTCGCAAACTGTCGTAATTGCTGCAGCCGGTCGGGATTGACCAGCAGCGATAGCATCAGCGGTGACTGCCGCGACACCAGGGCCACCGCTGCGGGCAAGTCGCGTCCCCCCGCCCGCAACGCCAGCGGACTACGATTCAAAATCCAAAACAGGCCGCTGACGCTAACAAGCAGCAACACCAAGGCCACAGCAGCGATGGCCGCGTAGACGGTGCGGCGGTCCAGTGAGCTTAACTTCATACGCAAGGTGCCAACGAGCGCGCGGGAACTGGCCCACGGCAGCGGATTTCAACCTTGAGCCTATCTGAAAACCGTCAGCTTTGCTGATCTGCTGTGCGAATGGCGGCAGGGCTTAAAGTGGGGCTGTTGCCTGTTGTTGATTGCGACTCTCGCGCCCATGTCTGTTGATCCCATTCGCGAACTCACGGTTCAGGACTTTGCCCAGCGCTACGCTGCCAGTGCCTTCAGCGCTGAGTCAACCCCGCACCAGCCCCCACTGCCCCAGCTGCCCCAACTAGTCGATGTGCGCGAACCCTCTGAGCTGGCCCTGGCGAAACTGGAGGGCTGTGTGAACCTGCCCCTCAGCCAGTTTGCTGAATGGTCTGGCCAGATCGCCCAGCACCTAGACCCGCAGCGCGAAACCATTGTGATCTGCCACCACGGCCTGCGCTCGGCTCAGATGTGCCTGTGGCTGACGAGCCAAGGCTTCACCGATGTGCAAAACCTGGCGGGCGGCATCGACGCCTACGCTCAGCTGATCGATCGCTCGGTTCCTCGGTACTGAGCACTCGCTTCAAGCTCCAATTACCAGTGGCCGGGTTCTGAACTACGGCTGCCGAGCTTTTTGCCACCAACCCCGAGTTCTAAGCGGCGACCGCCGAGCTTTTCGCGCGAAGACCCGAGTCTTGAGCGGCGACCGCCGAGCTTGGAGCCTCAAGCTCCGGGTTTTGAGCCGCGAATCTGAGGTGCTTAGCTCAGGGGTCGGAGCCTAGAGTTCTAAGCTCCGACCCCTGAGCGGCAAGGGTCGAGCGGCGAACCTCAGAAGTCACTTGGGGCTGGCAGTTCAGCCGAAGCGACGGATCACCGCATCCGGGCAGGCGTAATTCAACTGAGCGCCCGTGATCGGCGGCGGCGACGACTCTTGCCGGAAGTAGAGCACACGAGCATCAACACTTTGTGTGCGCAGATAGTCTTTGACCAGCTCGACATCGCGACGCTGATCCGAATCAGCCACCTGGATGAAGGTGCCCAGACGCGACGACTGGAAGCAGGCATTGGGATAGGCCCGTCGCACCCGGCTCAGGGTCTCGACCGAGCCAGTCGGCACCGCCGCGATGTAGCGATTGGGCGACCGGGGCGCTGCCGACCGGGGCGGGCTCAGCATCGGCAGGCTCACCGAGGTCGGCGACGCGCCAGGCGCTTGGCTAGCCGCATAGTTGGCCTCGGTCGGCAGCAGATTGGCCGACAGCGGCGGATTGGTTGAGTAGAGGCTGCCCGGTGCGCCGTAGCCACTGCCCGCACCGTAGCCACCCGCCGCACCGAAGCGGCTGATTTCGATCTCCGAGCCGGGGTTCAGCGATGGCGCATTCAGCCCTGCACCAACGCTGGGTGGTCCCTGGGCGATCACCGGCGGCGCAGAGGCCAGATCCGGTCCAGAGAACGAGCCGCTGGGAGCCGGGGGTAGGGAGAGGTCGCTAGCCACCGCGCTCACCGTGTCAATCTGAGCGCCAATGCCCTGTTGCTGCAGCTGATCGCGCAGGGCTGAGGCATTCGCCTGCTGCGCGAAGCGCCCGACCTGAATCACCGCCGGGCTGCTGCGACGGTCCACAAAGGCATCGGGGATCACCTGCCGAACCTGGTCCAGGGTAGACGGATCCGAGCCCGCGACAAAGACCCGATAGGTGCCCAGCGCCTGCGGTAGGCTCTGGGAGGGCAGGGCAGACGGCGGCGTGAGCGGGTCGCTGGGGAAAATGTTTTGCGCCAGCAGTGGCACAGCGGCCCCAGAGGCCAGCAGCGAAACCAGGGTTAGAGGCAAGGACACTGCCGCTCGCCATGCCGTTGCAGTTCGCCAGGTTCTGGACACAGACTCTTTCCCCATCTCGCTTATGCTCTACTCGCTCAGTGGCCCCAGGCCTGGCCGAATCGCGGCTTTTCTGGGCAATTTTTGCAGTCAGTGTATCACGCTCAACCTCAGGTGCAAGGGTTTTGAGCGGGATCTAACTTGCGGCCTGCCTCGGGTGCCCAATCAAATTCCAATCAAATTCCAATCAAAGGCCCCGCTGTTTTTGCCGCCCTCCCTAACCTGAAGCGTCGGAAGAGACCCCAAAAACAGCGGGGCAAACGAACTCACCAAGCCCAACCAGACTTCAGGACTGGGCCATGAACTGAATGATGTAGTCAAAATAAGGGGCCGCTTCCTCGGCATCTTCCGCGCTCAGCAGCGCCAAAGACGCTTGCTTCAGACAGCGAATCGCCTCCGCCATGCCCGGCACCGGCACGCCCAGCGAGTTATACATCTCGCGCACCCCGACTAGACCGATTTTTTCGATAGGGTCTTTGTCCCCCGCCAAAATGCCGTAGGTGAGCAGGCGCATATACCAGCCGTAGTCGCGTAGACACAGCGCCCGCTGCCGTTCGCCATAGGCATTGCCGCCCGGCGAGATGAAGTCGGGCCGCTTCTGCCACAGCTGCTGGCTAGCCTGCTTGATAATCTTGTCCTCGCTCTCGGCCAGCGTCGCCGCAATGCGGATGCGCTGACTGCCGCTGCTCATGAAATCTTTGATGTCCTGGAGTTCGTCCAGCGTGGGGTAGCGGAGTTCATCGTCTGCTTTAAGAAGGACTTGGCTAACTACACTCATGACTATCAACAATCCTCGTCAAAATTGGCACGAAACACGCGGGCCTCAAGGGAAACCCGTGGGTTGATCCCAGCTGCCCCCATATTGTACGGGACCCAGAGAGCCGGAGCGCCGGAGCGCGTGGATTGTCGAGGAGCTCAGTCCCTGCAGGCCGGGGCAGCGACGCCCCTCGAGCTTGCGTCCACTCAGGGTTGGCGGGGAACTACTAGGGGCAGATCGCGCCATTGACGGGGGAAGGGGTGTGCTAGCTAGAGTCTGGAGTGCTTCGTTGGTGGGAATTGAGGCGGTTCAGGTCGGGGTCGAGGTCGATGTCTCGGGCGGCCTACCGGGCATCGCCGTGGTAGGCCTGCCCGACGCCGCAATTCAGGAGTCCAAGGAGCGGGTGAAGGCGGCGCTGAAGAACTCAGGCTTCACCTTCCCGATGCGCCGGATTGTGATCAACCTGACCCCTGCCGACCTGCGCAAGGAAGGCCCCTGCTTCGACCTGCCGATCAGCATGGGCATCCTCGCCGCTTCTGAGCAAGTCGAAGCCCGGCTGCTGGAACAGTTTTTGTTTCTGGGTGAAGTCTCGCTAGATGGCAGTCTGCGGCCCGTCACCGGGGTGTTGCCAGTCGCGGCGGCGGCGCAGCGCCTGGGGCTTAAGGGGCTCGTGGTCCCAACCGACAATGCCGCCGAAGCCGCCATCGTGCAGGGTTTGGCGGTCTATGGGCTGCGCTCGCTGGCGGAGGTCGCCGACTTTTTGGGCGCGCCCGAGCGCTACGCGCCCCAGGTGTGCAATCCGGTCAGCTTGGTCGCCTGCCCACCGTCTCACGCCCCTGACTTGCGGGACGTCAAGGGCCAGCAACACGCTCGACGCGCCCTGGAGATCGCCGCAGCAGGAGGCCACAATCTGATCTTCGTAGGGCCGCCGGGTAGCGGCAAAACTCTGCTCTCGCGCCGCCTGCCCAGCATCCTGCCGCCGCTATCGCTGGAGGAAGCGCTCGCGGTCACCCAGATCTACTCCGTGGCCGGGCTGCTGCGGGATCGGGGCAATCTGGTGAGCGAGCGCCCGTTCCGCAGCCCTCACCACTCCGCATCCGGGGCCGCGCTGGTGGGTGGCGGCAGCTTCCCCCGCCCCGGCGAGATCTCACTCGCTCACCACGGCATCCTGTTTTTGGACGAATTGACTGAATTCAAGCGGGACGTCCTCGAATTCTTGCGCCAGCCGCTCGAAGAGGGGTATGTCACAATCTCGCGAGCGCGGCAGTCCGTGCTCTTCCCAGCGCAATTCACCCTAGTGGCCAGCACCAATCCCTGTCAGTGCGGCTACCACGGGGACCCGGTGCAGCCGTGCACTTGCACCGCTCGACAACGAGAGCAGTATTGGGCCAGGCTCTCGGGACCGTTGATCGACCGCATCGACCTGCAGGTCCAGGTGCACCGGCTTAAGCCGGAAGAGATTACCCGCCACCAGGAAGGTGAGGCCTCCGTGAAGGTACGCGAGCGAGTCCAGCAAGCCCGCAACCACCAGCAGCAGCGCTTCAGCCAGGAGCCCGAGCTGCGCTGCAACGCTCAGATGCAAAGCCGCCACCTGCGCCATTTCTGCCCGATTGACGACACCTCACGCACCCTCCTAGAGGGCGCGATCCGCCGACTGGGACTGTCTGCCCGCGCCACCGATCGAGTGCTGAAGGTGAGCCGCACAATTGCCGATCTGGGAGGGGAGCCCCAGATCCGGGCGCATCATCTGGCCGAGGCCATTCAGTATCGGACACTCGACCGGGCAGTGGGCCGTTCCTGAGTCGCTCAGGCAGAGGGCGTCTCCCCTGAAACGTCTTCTGAAACGTCTTCGGCCAGCAGCGACTCGATCCGCCGCAGGGCTCGACGGGCATCACGCGCTTGGCCCAGCAGGGTTTTGGCCATGCCGACCCCCTCGCTCGCGGCTTGCGTGGTGCTATCACTGCGTTGCTGAATGCGACCCTGGAAGCCGCACAGCCGTTGGTTGAGTTCATTGAGGCGATCGACCAGGCTGCGGATCTCACGGGCGATGCGCGTGAAGCCTTGGCCATTGACCCCAGCTCGGTGCGCCTCGACCGCTGAGCTGAAGGCCAGCAGCCGGACGTGACCTGACAGACCGCTCAGAGCCTCCATCATGCCTTTGATCTCCTCTAGGTCTAAGGCAAAGGACTGACTGGTATTCAGGATGTGGCGGGTGGAGCGGTGGACTGCCTTGATACCGACAAAGGTGGCCTGGAACACCTGCTCGCCCTCTTGAACCAATTGGCAGGCGCTGTCGATTAGCGAGCGCTGGCGGGCGGCAACTTCGTGAGCCTGCACTTTGACGGCGGCCTGTTGGCGTTGCAAAATCTGGCGGTGCTGGCTGATCGTGGCCTGGGACTTCACCAAACGGCTAGTGTGGTCCTGGACCCGCATCTGCTCGGCCTGCAGCACTTGCCAGTAGGTTCTGATCTGGGCCTGCTGACGTTGCAGAGCTTGGCTGGTCAGCTCGTGAAGGCGGGCATGGGCTAGCAGCAGAGTTTGCATATCTAGAAGGCGCAGTTGCCGGTGGCTTAGGGTGACCACGATCGGTTCGTAGGCCAACTCAGCTGGGCGTGTCAGCGCCGATTTGACCGCCTCGGTCACCATCAGTGCTCCGGGCAGGCACAGGGGTTCTGGGCAGACCGGATCCAACAAGACGCCAACTGGACGCTTGGGCAGTAGCTCGAAGTGGTGGGGCAGACTCAGCCGCTCCAAGAAGCGACGGCGCGAGACCATGCCGATTGGGCTCCCCTGCTCCAGAATCACAACACCAGGCAACAGGGGCTCTTGCTCAAAGCGGCGGACCAGTAACTGGCAAATCGCAGACGCTTCGATTTCGCAGTGGTGAAGTGTGAGATGGGCCAGTCGGGCCTCTAACTCCGCCATAGGGCCCTGATTTACAACGTCTGTCTTCGAATTTGTTAAAAGATCTGCTTGACTTGGGACGCCAAAATGGGTTTCGAAGGTGGTTTTTCCCATCACTTAACCTTCACCTGTGCCCTCTGGCACACTCAATGGATTTCGAATGCTCAGTGCTTAGGTTGCGAGTTGTTACGATGCCAGCCAGCCAACTGGTCATCTAGGCAACCGGGATAATGCCAACCGAATGCAGGGGAACGACGCCTGGGTGCCGGGCTCACAGAGCCTGCGGCTCACAAAACTTTAGATATTCTTACGCAGATTCTGTTAGGCTTCCAAAAATTTTTGTTACACGATTCTGAGCTGGATCGGTAGCTGGGAAGGAATAACCCTTAAGGATTGCCCAGACAGCTTCCCCGGAATTGCACTAGGATTAGCCAGATAACCGAGTGAGTATCGCTACCGCTAGTGAGGGCAGAGCGCTGCGGCCACCAGCAGTTGCCGTGGCGCTGGCGATGGTGAGGGCGAGCTTGAGACCGACCCCGCCAAAGCTCAGTGACGCTGGTACCATGCAAGCGGAGCGGCCATCGCCACGAGCCGAGGCAGATAACATGGGGCAGCGAGCGCTGTTGCTGGTAAACCGTCATGCTCGGCGGGGACAACAGGGTCTGGAGCAGGCCCTTCAGACCCTGCGCGACCAGGACTTCGATTTGATCGAGGAGTCCACGCTCAACCCTCAGCAGCTGTCGGAGGTGATCCGCCAGTACCGCAACCAGGTGAACTTGGTGATCGTCGGCGGCGGCGATGGCACCTTGAATGCGGCTGCCGACGGGCTGGTGGACACCTGCCTACCCTTAGGCATTTTGCCCCTGGGCACCGCCAACGATCTGGCCCGGACGTTGGGCATTCCCTTATCGCTGCCCGAAGCCTGCGACGTGATTGCCACGGGGCGGCGGCAGCGGATAGATCTAGGCTGGGTCAACGGCAAGTATTTCTTCAACGTCGCGAGCTTGGGACTGAGCGCACAGATCACGGAGCAGCTGACCCGCGAGGCCAAGCGTCGCTGGGGCGTGTTCGCTTACGCCATGACTGCGCTGCGCGTGATCTGGCAGACCCGGCCGTTCTCGGCCACAATTCACGCTAATGGCAAGCTGACCAAAGTCTGCACGGTGCAGATTGCAGTCGGCAATGGGCGTTACTACGGCGGTGGCATGTCAGTCGCACACGATGCCGCCATCGACGACCAGCGCCTCGACCTCTACAGCCTGGAGATCCAGCACTGGTGGCAAGTTATTGCGCTGCTGCCAGCGATGAGCCGGGGACGGCAGGGCAGTTGGCCCAGTGTGCGTACGCTTCAGGGGCGCGACTTTGAGGTCTACACCCGCAAGCCCCGCCCGCTCACCACCGATGGCGAGCTGACTACTTATACGCCTGCCCGCTTCCACGTCATTCCCCAAGCGCTATCGGTGCTGGTCCCAAATTTGCCAGTCATCGGGGAACCGTCGCTGCGCCAGTGAGCCTAGTCTCTGGGGTGGGCACTAGGGCAGATCCTGAAAAACCTCGGGCGAGAAGATATCAACCATCACCTTTAGGTAGGGGGTGAACGGTGCGATCGTCGAGCGGGGAATCAGCCGTGGCATGTGGATGGCGATTCCCCGGATCATGGTGCGGACCAGCTCCCAGCTCACCCCCAGCCGAGGGTAAAGCATCACGCACAGCGGGAACAGCTCCTGAGTCACCGAGCGAATGCTGCCTTCAAGCAGACATAAGCATAGATAGATTTGGAACATCTCCACATCGCGAATACTGGACTCCTGGATCAGCCGCTCCGTCAGACTGCCGCTGTAGCTGCGGTATTTGGGAAAGCGCTTGCCCACCTCGAAAAACACCCATTGAGCGATCTCGCTACTGCGCGGCAGCAGGGCTTGAACCGCCTGCAGGGCAGTGGAATCCGGCTCGTGGCTGGCCGCCGCCTGGTAGGATGCCCACAGCGGCATGTAGAGGTGATCGTTCATCACCTTCAAGTAGGGTTCAAAGCAGGCCTGCTCTGGCAGCGTCAGTTCCGCCAATAGCCCCAGGATCGTGTAGTGGACGTGAAGGGCGACAAAGCCCAACACCCGCCCATCTTGCTGCGTGTAGCGCTGCCGGACCTGACCGAAGACACGGCTGCCCTGGGCCGAGAGCCGATCTGGGCCATGCCCGGCGGCGAACACCTCCAGCACCATCTGAAACAGCTGGCGATTGTCCGTCGCAATCTGCAAGAGGTCCAAGTGGGCAGGAGAGATGTGCTGTTGTCGGACGGTCTCGTCCAAGAACTGATGGGTGCGCAGGAACGCCTGACCAGACACTGTGGGCAGGTGAGCCATGACCTTTTGGGACGTCTGCTGCCGCAGTGCCTGTGGTGTAGACTCGGCCAGGGCTGAGGCTCCTGAGCCCGGGAAACCTGGCCCCATCGGGCTGTTGGGCAGGGCGCTCACCGAACGGACATGTCGCCGTGCCCACAGCACGGCCAGCGAAGGCGTCCGATCCTGTAGAGAGGCCGGAGCAGTCGACGGCGAAGTAATGGGTTGGAAGGAGGCAGAGTTGCTCATCAAACGAGATCGTCACCCACCTCGTCTGTAAGGGAACTGCTGCCGCGCTTGGGCCTCAGCCAACGCCACCAGCTTCTGCTGCAGGCGATGATGCAGCATCTCCTGCATCGCCAGGATCTGCGGCAGCGCTGTAAACACTTCGATAAATTGCTCCCGCTGTAGGCGAGCCCGCTCCTGGGGAGGAGTGGCTTCAGGCAGCGGCGGCCCCAGTAAAAGCCGACGTTGCCGAAGGTTCAGCTGGTCGAGCCGCGCGGCGATTGTGGTGATCTCAGCCTGCAAACGTTGGATGCGGTCTGTGTGCAGGCTGAGCGCGGGTGCTGGGGCATCCCAGCTGTCGCCGTGCTGCGTTGGCTCGGGGTGGCCCTGATTAAGCTGACCGCTCAACCAGTCGGCAAACCACTTTGCCAGGAAGTGCTCGAGATCTGTAGCCTCGCGTTCCTCGGGGACGCGCAGAACCCGTTGCGTACACCAACCTCGCAGCCAACGCACCTCAACAGGCTTGAGGGTCACTCCCGCCTCACGAACCAGTTCGACAATGCGCTCAAAGCTTGCGTATTTCATTCACGTTGCCTGACTGCTGCCGGTTGACAGAGAAATCCAGCCCCAAACCTCCCTGTTGTCAGGGTTTGGTCGGATTGATGCCTCGGCAGGATTGCACCCCTCTTAAAAAAAGTGTTATCCAGGACCCAGCCTACCTAAGTGAATCTACGAGTGGAATCAGGGGGAGTACCTGACTTCTGCGTATCTCGCTCGGTGGATTCACGGTTGTCGGGGGTGCGATCAGTCTGGGTATTAACCTGAGCCCTGTAAAGCGAGGACACTGTGAAACGCGCTCTCATCGTAGACGACGATCTCCAGTTTTTGGAGGTCCTGGAAGTTTTACTGCAACGGCATGGCTACACGATCCAAACGGCCTACGACGGCCTAGAAGCGCTGGACTTCCTGAATCAGCTCAAAGAGCAAGCTCCGCCCGATATTGTGGTAGCAGATGTCACTATGCCCCGCTGTGATGGCCTGGAACTCTGCCGACAGGTGCGGCAGATCCGGGAATTTGAGCTGTTGCCATTTATCTTTCTGTCGGCCCGCACGCTGACGCAGGACCGGGTGGCGGGGCTGCGGGTGGGGGCAGACGATTATTTGACCAAGCCCTTTGAGCCCGAAGAATTGATTGTCCGTATCGAAAACTCGCTGGAGCGGGTGCGCCGTATGCATTCGGAAATGGTCCGCAGTGCCAACAGCCAACCGCAGACGACCGTACATTTTCTGGCGAAGTCTGGCAAACTGCTGCGTGGCTCGTTGGTCGAAGCCTCGCCGATCGCCGAGCTGACGGCTACCGAGCAGGAGGTCTTCGGCTGGGTGGCTCGTGGCCTGACCAATCGGGAAGTCGCTGACCAGATGTACCTATCGGTGCGGACGGTGGAGGGACATGTCGCCAACATCCGCGCCAAGCTGAACTTGCCGCGCCGTAGCGCGATTGTGCAGTTTGCCCACCAGCACCGTCTCGTTTGAAACCTCTGGCTTACGCACTGAAGGTTACTCATGAGTGCTTCACTCTCTAGCGACGAGGCAGCGCGGCTTGCTGCACTGCACCAGTACAAGATCCTAGACACCGAGCCCGAAGCGGCATTCGACGATCTCACCCAGTTGGCTGCGCAGATCTGTGGGACGCCGGTTGCCCTAGTGAGCCTGGTTGACGCGTGTCGTCAATGGTTCAAGTCGAAAGTGGGCATGAGCGTCAGCGAGACGCCGCGCGATGTCGCCTTCTGCGCCCACACCATCCGGGAGCCCGACCAGATTTTGATCGTTCCGGATGCGCTAGCTGACGCGCGGTTCGCAGACAATCCCTTGGTGAGTTCCGAGCCACACATTCGCTTCTACGCTGGTGCCCCTCTGATCACACCCAGAGGCTATGTGCTGGGGACGCTCTGCGTCATTGACTACGTGCCACGGCAGCTGAGCGACGCTCAGGTGGCCTCCCTCCGGGCCCTGAGCCGTCAAGTGATCACGCAACTGGAGCTGCGCTGCAATCTGACCAAACTGGCCTGCGCGGCGCTCGAGCGACATCGAACCCGCAACCTGCTCTCAGGCCAAAATCATCTGCTGGCAATGATCGCCAGAGGCACAAAGCTGTTGGAGGTGTTGGAGGCCCTGGCGCGCTTTATCGAGCACCAGTCTGGTGAAGCCTATTGTTCGATTCTGCTGCTGGACCCAGAGCGCATGACCCTGTGTCATGGCGCAGCTCCCAGCCTGCCAGCCGCCTATGGTCAGATGCTCGATGGATTGTCCCTCACGGCCAACCTGGGCTTTCTCAGCACTGCTGTTTACCACAAGCAACCAGCTCTGGTCGTGGATATTGCCACCGACCAGTCCTGGCCAGAATTCCGGACGCTGGTCCTTGGCTGTGGCCTACGTGCCTGTCTGGGTGTACCGATTCTGGCGGCAGATGGCAAGGTGTTGGGCACATTTGCCATGTACTATCGCACACCCCGCCAGCCCAGCTCGCTCGATCTGCATCTGGTCAAAATTGCCACGGATATCGCGGGAATTGCCATTGAGCGGCGGCGGGTGGAAGAAAAGCTGCAAGCCAGTGAGGCTCGTTATGCGGGGATCTTCAAGCACTCGACCGAAAGCATTTTTCTAGTCGCCGTCCGGCCAGACGGTGAGTTTGTGTACGAAACGCTCAACCCGGCTCACGAAAAAGCGACCGGCATTTCTGTTCAAGAACTGGCTGGGAAAACCCCACACGAATTGTTATCGCCCGAGGTGGCCGCTCATGTGAACGAGCGCTATCGGGCTTGCGTCGTGGCGGGCCAAGCGTTGGAGTACGAAGAGACGCTGGAGCTGCCCAGCGGCAATCGCGTCTGGCACACGATCTTGGTCCCCATCCGCGACCAAACCGGTCGAATCATCAGACTCCAGGGCAGCGCCCGCGACATCACCGAACGCAAACGCGCCGAGCAGAACATCCATCAGCTCAACGCTGAACTAGAACAGCGCGTGATTGAACGCACCGCCGCGCTGGCAGCTAGCGAGGAGGGCTATCGGTCCCTGGCGCGGGTCTCGCCGGTGGGCATCTTGCACACCAATCCTCAGGGACACTGTTCGTATGTCAATGACCGCTGGTGTGAACTGACCGGTCTGACCCCGAATCAGACCGCGTCTGCCGGTTGGCCTGCCGTTCTGCACCCAGAGGATCGCGAGCGCGTCTTGATGGCGTGGGAGCAGTTGGTCCAGGCGCAATCGCAGTTCAAGTTGGAATATCGCTGCCTGCGCCCGGATGGCACCACAACCTGGGTGTTGGGACAAGCCCTGCCCGTGCAAGAGCGCTCTCAAGGGGTGACCGGCTACGTCATGACGATTACCGACATCACCGAGCGCAAGCATGCCGAGGAGGCGCTCTGGCAGAGCGAGGCCCGCAAGCAAGCCATCCTGGGTGCAATTCCCGACCTGATCTTTCTGTTCAATCGCAACGGGGACTATTTAGACTTCAAATCGACCAGTATCCATCACTTCTATGTGCCCCGGACGGGCACTTATCTGCCGCTGGCAGAGGTGCGTGGCAAAAATCTGCAAGACCTGTTGCCGCCCGAGGTTGCGGAACTCGCGCTCCAAGCCATCTGGACAACGCTCGACACAGAGAGCATGCAGGTCTACGAATACCAGCTTGTAACGCTTCAGGGGCTGCGAGATTTTGAGGCGCGTTTGGTGGTAAGCGGCACAGACGAAGTGCTAGCGGTCGTGCGCGATATCACCCAGCGCAAGCAGACCGAGGAAAAGATGCGGCTCCTGCAAAGCGTGGTCGAGCAGAGTTGCGAAGCGGTCGTGATCACAGAAGCCCAGCTGATTGATCAGCCGGGTCCGCGCATTCTGTTTGCCAATTCTGCCTTCACCACCATGACCGGCTACACATTGGAGGAAAGCCTCGGCAAAAATCCGCGTTTTCTGCAAGGACCCAAAACCGACCGACGGGAACTCGACCGCATCCGTGCCGCGCTGCAAGCCTGGCAGCCGGTGACCGCCGAACTGATCAACTATCGCAAAGACGGCAGTGAATTCTGGGTCGAATTAGAGATCTCGCCGATCGCCGATGCGCACGGCGTCTGCACCCATTGGCTAGCACTCCAACGCAATATCACCGAGCGCAATCGGGCCAGAGAAGCGCTGCGCCAAAGCGAAGAAAATTATCGGTTGCTCGCCGAGGCCATTCCCCAACTCGTGTGGACCTTAGCGGCCAACGGCTTGATCGAATACGTCAACCGACACTGGTGTTGCTACACCGGGCTCGACTGGCAACAGTCGCTGTGCTGCGGTTGGCAGACAGTGATCCACGCCGATGACTGGGAACGGACGGTTCACCAGTGGCAGATAGCGCTTGCCACTGGCCAAGGCTTTGAGCTTGAATGTCGGTTCAAGCGAGTGGCGGACGGCACGTACCGCTGGCACTTGAGCCGGATGATGCCTCTACACAAAGAGAACGGCCAAATTCTCAAATGGCTGGGGACTGCCATTGACATCGACGATCGCAAATGCACCGAGGACGCGCTGCGCGAGAGCGAGCGACAATTCCGGGCCACCTTTGACCAGGCGGCAGTTGGCATGGCTCACACAGGGCTGGATGGTCGCTGGCAACTGGTCAATCAAAAACTTTGCGAGATTCTGGGATACACACGCGAGGAAATGCTGGTACGAACCTTGCAGGACCTCACCCACCCTGACGATGTTGACCCGACGCTGCCCAACCATCTGCAACAAATTTTGGCCGGCCAGGTTCGGACCTATGCCAAGCAGCGCCGCCATATCCGCAAAGATGGCTCAATGATCTGGGTGAATCTGACCGTGTCGCTGGTGCGCAAGCCGACCGGCGAAGCTAAATATTTCCTGGTAGTGCTCGAAGACATCACCGAGCGCAAGCGAGCGGAAGCATTGGAACTGGCCAACCGGGAGCTGCAACAGGCAAATGCCAACCTCACGCGTTTGGAGAAGCTGAAGTCGGAAATGGTCGCCATGATCAGCCATGAGATTCGGATGCCGATCACCACGGTGCGTACGGCTGCCGCCAACTTGGCCGCACTAGCCCCCGACCTGGATCCCAAAGCCAGACGGATGCTAGATCTGGCGGCCAGTGAGTCCCGGCGACTGACTCGGCTGGTGGATGACCTGCTGGACTTCTCCAAACTCGACTCAGGCACCTACTGCTGGCGTCAGGAGCCAGTGATCCTCAACGACGTGCTCACGCGCGCGGTCCAGTGCACCCAGGCGCTCTATGAAAGCCGTCAGCTGGCACTGCACCCGCAAGCGGAGCGCACGCTGCAGGTCCGGGGCGACGCCGATCGGCTGGTGCAGGTAGTGATCAACCTGCTCGATAACGCAGCCAAGTTTAGCCCGGCCCACGGCCAGGTCTGGCTGTCGCTAAGCCAACAGGGACAGGCAGCGGTGATTGCCGTGCGCGATCAAGGGCCTGGCATCCCCAGCCAAGCTCAAGAGATGGTCTTCGAGCTGTTCAGCCAGGTCAAGCAGGCGACGGGCGAACGCCCGCAGGGCATTGGGGTGGGGCTGTACCTGTGCCGTCAGATCGTGCGTTACCACGGTGGCAAAATCACAATTGAGACGCAGCCCGGTGAGGGCAGCACGTTTAAGATAAGCTTGCCACTCTGCCCGGACGATCCGTTAACGCCCTTGCCCTGAGCCTTGTCTGGGGGATCTTGTCCGGGGGGTCTTGTCCGGGGGATTGCGCTCGGGCTAAAAGCCTAAAAGCCGAGCCAGGATCTGGTGCACCAGCCATTGCGGCCAGCGGGATTTGTCAAACTGTCTGACCAGCCAACTGGTGCTCAGGGTACCGAGCACCATGAAGCTGAGCATTAAAGTTTTGGCTGCCCACGACTGGCTGTCATGGAAGGGTTTGCCTAGAGTCTCCTCAAACAGCCAGCGGAACAGGTAGTGGGTCAGAAAAATAGAGTAGGACCAGACGCCGAGCTGGCTCAGCCTAGAGAACCCCGCAGCAAAGCGCTGCTGGCACACCCAGGCCAGGTTGAGCGTCCACAGCCCCAGCCCCAGGGCGATCACAAAATCAGCAACCACCCAACCCCATAGGCCGACGTACAGCAGTGCATTGCCGCTCAGCCAGACGCCGACGCCCGCAATGCCCACCCCAGGCGAGAGCAAGCGGTTAAACTGCGCCCGATTGCGGACCAGGATCAGCGCACCGACCATGCCCAACACGAATTCCGCCAGTCTAGAGGGGAACAGGCCAAACGGGGCATGTCGTTGGAACGGCAACCAGGGTGTGTCAGGCAGCTGATTCAGCGGTAAATGCAGGGCGGGATAGGCTTTCAGCACATCGGGATAGCCCAATGGAAATCCATCCAGATTGTAGAGAGCGATGGCACGGTAGGCGAACTCAATCGCGACTGCGCCAAGCAAAACAGGGACGAGCCTTTTAGGTTTTACAAGCTGCGTATGGAGCCAGGGGAAAATCAAATAGAAGCTGACGATGAACGGCACAAACCACAGCGAGGCATTGGGAGAGCTGGCCACTGTTTTGTAATACAAATCTCGAGCCAGCGAGAGATCCAGAACCAACCGAATTGCCGCAAACCGAAGCGTGTCCCAGCCCGCAAAGTTGTGCATCAAAATCCTAACGCCAATCAGCAGTAAGCACCCCACCAGCGCGACCAGCCAGTAGGTCGGCAGGATGCGCTCGGCTCGGCGCAGATACCACTGCCGCCAAACGGTGGGCCGCTCGCCTTGCAGACAGGCATAGGTCAGGCCAAAACCGCTCAAGACGATGAAGAGATGGACCCCCTGCCAACCCCACCAGCCCCCCTTCAGGTGCACTAAAAATATCCAAGCAATCGCCAGACCCTTACAAAAATTGAGCAGGCTCAGGACATTAATCGGGTAGATCGAAGGCGCAGTGACTGGCGCGGCTTTTGTCTGAATAGAGAGGGGGCGCTCGGACATTTCGGCAATCTTATGGCAGTTTCGAGCAACGCGGGTCTGCAACTGCAAAGGTTACCGCTGGGGCTGTGGGCTAGCGAGTCCCTATTGATGGTAGAAAGTGGGCTTGCTGTGTCACTATACCCAGCGACGGAATCTGAACCCTCAGCAGCAAGTGGAGGAGGTAAAAGTTAGAGCCGAGGGTCTTGTATTCTGGGACAATCAAGCAATCGGGGGAGACTCCCACCGCCTATTCTGTTCCAAGGGGAAGCCGTATGCCAGACAACCTGAGAAGTCAAATCGTCACCCAAGGGGTGCAGCGCTCGCCCAACCGGGCCATGCTGCGCGCCGTCGGGTTTGGCGATCAGGACTTCACCAAACCTATCGTGGGCCTCGCCAACGGTTACAGCACCATCACCCCCTGCAACCTGGGGCTCAACGGTTTGGCGCTGCGGGCCGAGGCCGCACTCAAGAGTGCTGGAGCCATGCCTCAGATGTTCGGCACGATCACAATCAGCGACGGCATCTCGATGGGCACCGAGGGCATGAAGTACTCGCTGGTGTCACGCGAGGTAATCGCCGATTCCATCGAAACCGTGTGCAGCGGGCAGAGCCTGGACGGCGTGCTGACCGTCGGCGGCTGCGACAAAAATATGCCCGGCGCGATGCTGGCGATTGCCCGCCTGAATATCCCCGCGATCTTCGTCTACGGCGGCACGATCAAGCCCGGCCGTCACGATGGGCGCGACCTAACGATTGTCAGCGCCTTTGAGGCGGTCGGCCAGTTTAGCGCGGGCAAAATCGACGAGGCTGAGCTGAGCGCGGTCGAGCGCCAAGCCTGTCCGGGAGCTGGGTCTTGCGGCGGCATGTACACGGCCAACACCATGTCTTCGGCCTTCGAGGCCATGGGCATGAGCCTGATGTATTCGTCCACGATGGCCGCTGAGGATGAAGAAAAGGCGCAGAGTGCGGCGCAGTCAGCGGTGGTGCTGGTTGAGGCGATCCGTCAGCAGCGGCTGCCGCGTCAAATCCTGACCCGCCAAGCTTTCGAGAATGCGATCTCGGTGATCATGGCGGTGGGCGGTTCCACGAATGCGGTGCTGCATCTGCTGGCAATTGCCCAGGCGGCGGGAGTGGAACTCAACCTAGACGACTTTGAGACGATTCGCGCCCGCGTGCCGGTGCTGTGCGATCTCAAGCCCTCGGGTCGGTATGTGGCGACCGATCTGCATCGGGCGGGCGGCATTCCGCAGGTGATGAAGATGCTGCTGGTGCATGACCGGCTGCACGGCGACGCGCTGACCATCACCGGTCAGACGGTGGCTGAGCTGCTGGCGGCGGTGCCCGACCAGCCGCGCACCGACCAGGATGTGATCCGCCCCTGGGAGCAGCCGCTGTACCCGCAGGGGCATCTGGCGATTCTGCGCGGCAATCTGGCGGCTGAGGGCTCGGTCGCCAAGATCACGGGCGTGAAGAATCCCCAAATTACGGGTCCAGCTCGCGTGTTTGAGTCTGAGGAGACCTGTTTGGATGCGATTCTGGCGGGCCAGATCCGGGCGGGGGATGTGTTGGTGATCCGCTATGAAGGTCCAAAGGGGGGGCCGGGCATGCGCGAGATGCTCTCGCCGACTTCGGCGCTGATCGGGGCTGGGCTGGGGGATTCGGTGGGGCTAATCACCGACGGGCGCTTTTCGGGTGGCACCTATGGCATGGTGGTCGGCCATGTAGCGCCTGAGGCGGCGGTGGGTGGCACCATCGCTCTGGTGCAGGAGGGGGACTCGATCACGATTGATGCTCCGGCGCGGCGGTTGCAGCTCAATCTGCCGGAGGCGGAGCTGGAGCGGCGGCGTGCGGCTTGGCAGCCGCCTAAGGCTCGCTACAGCCATGGGGTTCTTGCTAAGTACGCCAAGCTCGTTTCCAGTAGCAGCTTGGGAGCGGTCACTGACCTAGGGCTGGGGTAAGTCGCTCTCGTGCGTCAGTTTCTGGGCTGAGAGGGGAAGGCGTAGGGGTTGGAGAGAACCCGGAATGGGGGGCGTTTGCCCCCCAACCCCCCCACTGGGGGACGAGGCGCCTCCCCCAGACCCCCTGCGCAAGGGGTGAATGACACGCTGGGTCGCATCATTCGCCTGCATCCCTGAGGGGAGAGGTTTTGAGGCTCGTGGGCGAGCCTCGGAGACTCGACCGCGAGGTTCAGAGACTGACGAGAGAGATTTTAAGGCCCGTCCACCAGGCTCTGAGCTTCGTGGACGAACCTCCAAGGCTCGCCTTCGAGGTTCTGAGGTTCGTTCACCAGGTTCTGAGGTTCGTTCACGGGGCTCCAAAACTTGTCCCTCAGGTTCCAGGGCTCGACCGTGAGGTTCCAAGGTTCGACCGTGAGGTTCTGAGGCTCAAAACGGTGAGGCTCAGAGCCTGGCTTAAGCGTTCCTGAGTCTCGTGAACGAGGATACCAAGACAAATGAGCTGAACCCAGCGCAGCGTGTCACTCACCCCTTGCGCAGGGGGCCTGGGGGAGGCGCTTCGTCCCCCAGTGGGGGGAATGGGGGGCGTTTGCCCCCCATTCCGGGTTCTCTCCAACCCCACGCCCTCACCCCAGTCACTCCCCTTTACCCCCAAAACTCACAAACGAGACCAAAAGACTCGCCCATGAGACCCAAAATCTCAGCCCCTCAAGACCGCTGCGGATAAATCAGGTGACTAGCCCGGATCTGTTCCAGATCCGCCCGACGCGGCAGCGAAGCATAGGCCCCCAACACCGTAGCAGCCGCCGCCCCCGCCGCATTGGCAAACTCCACAGCAGCCAGAATCTCCTCGCCCTCAGCCAGCGCCACCGCCAGCGCCCCCGTAAACGCATCCCCCGCCCCCGTCGTATCCAGCGCATCCACCCGAAAGCCCGGCACATGCGTCGGCTCCGGCTGCACCCGACTAGCCACCCAAGCCCCAGCCGCCCCCACCGTGACCACCGCCGTTTCCAGCCCCAGCTCCAACAGCGCCGTAGCCGCCGCATCCGGCGAGGTCCGGCGAGTCAACGCCCGGCTCTCATGCTGATTGAGCACCAGCATCTGCACATGGGCCAACAGCTCCGACGGCAACGTCTGCATCGGCGAAGGGTTGAGAATCACCCGAGCCCCCACCTGATGCGCCCGCTGCGCCGCCTCAATCACCCCCGACAGCGGAATTTCCAACTGCAGCAAAACCGCATCCGCCCCAGTAAACGTCCCCGCCGCACTGAGCACATAAGCCGCATCCACCGCCTGGTTTGCCCCCGGCACCACCACAATCGTGTTCTCGCCCTGCTGGTCCACCGTGACCAGCGCCAGCCCCGAGCGATGACGGTCCGAGATCGACAGCGCACTAATGTCGATGTTGTCGCGTTTGAGCCCCGCCAGCAATTGGCTGCCTGCCTCGTCCTGGCCCACCTGGCCCACCAGCGTCACTTGAGCGCCCAGCCGCGCCGCCACCACCGCCTGATTGGCCCCCTTGCCGCCCGGACAGTATTGGTAATTGCTGCCGAACACCGTCTCGCCACACTGGGGCAGCCGTGACGTCTGAACCACCAGATCCAGATTGATGCTGCCGACGACCACAACTCTCGGCACAGCGCTCATTGACGATGACGGGCTTCCTAATGACATGTCGGTCTCCCGATGCAGTCCCAAATCAAACCTGAGCCACAGGCTCTAGCACCCCCCGGCGGGGGATCTCATAGGTTAGGAAGTCATGCGCCAGCTCTGTGCGCGCAAAGATCAGGCGAGCTTCCTGAAGCAGATCGGCCAGCCGAAGCGCGTTGCCAGGAGCGTAGCGCGGGCTGAAGTGGGTCAATAGCAGAGTGTTGGCTGCCGCCGCCAGCGCCACCTGAGCCGCCATCGTCGAAGTCGAGTGCAGACCACGATAGGCCAGGTCCGCATCCTGGTGAGCGTAGGTCGCCTCGTGGATTAACACATCCACACTTTGCGCCAGCGCCACCGCGCTCTCGCAGTAGATCGTGTCAGTGCAGTAGGCGAGCTTGCGCCCTACCTCAGGTGGCGGACAGAACTCTGCGCCGTTAATCCGGCGGCCATCGGGCAGAGTCACAGTCTCACCGCGCTTGAGTTTGCCATAGAGCGGCCCAGAGGGAATGCCCAGCGCCAGCGCCCGCTCCGCATCAAAACGACCAGGCCGGTCCTTTTCGACCACGCGATAGCCAAACGCCGTAACCCGGTGCTGGAGAGGCGCACAGCTCACCCGAAACTCCTCATCCTCAAAGACCTTGCCCGCCTTCAGCGTGTGCACCTTGATCGGGTAAGCCAAATGCGTCTGAGACGTGCGCAGCACCCCTTGCAGATAGTCGTCTAACCCCGCAGGCCCATACAGGTCAATGCGGCTAGCGTGGCCCGCCATGCCCGCACTCGCCAGCAGCCCCGGCAAGCCAAAGATATGATCGCCGTGCAGGTGGGTCACGAAAATGCGCGTGATCTGGCTAATGCGGATGTCGCTGCGCAGGATCTGGTGCTGCGTGCCCTCACCACAGTCAAATAGCCAGGCCTCGCTACGCTGCGGCAGGCGAAGCGCCCAACTAGAGACATTGCGAGTGCGTGTAGGAACGGCGGAGCTGGTTCCGAGAAACGTAATCTGCAAGGGACTGGCTGGGGGCTCTACAGGCCGTAGCAACAGGGAGACACCAAGACTATAACAGCCGCGCCCGCCGCCCTGCCGGGCCTATCAGCGCAGCGCCGATGCCGTAGGGTTAGGGTCAGCAGTGACATCGTCCGCCTGGGAGCGGGGGCCAATGCCAGGGGCACGCTGCTGCCCCTGGGCTAGGTCCGCCGCTGAGCTGACGTTCGCCAAGCTCAAGGCCGGAGCTGTCCGCTTGGCCAGCCCAGTCAGCACCCGCCCTGGGCCGACTTCCACCAACGCCTGGACGCCCAACTCCGGCAGCGCCAACACAATCTCTCGCCAGCGGACCGGCGAGGCCATCTGCTGCACCAGCCGCTGCTTGAGTACCACACCCACCTGAGTGCGCTCGGGACAGACATTAGAGAGCACCGGCAGCTGCGCATCGCGGAAGTCCACGACGTCGAGCACCTGGCGAAACGACTCGGCGGCGGCCGCCATCAGTGGCGAGTGAAACGCACCACTGACGCTCAGTGGCACCGTGCGCTTGGCCTTCAACTGCTGGCTGACAGCGGCCACCGCTTCGGGGCTGCCGGAGATCACCACCTGGGTGTCGCTGTTGTCGTTGGCTATAACCACATCGGGGGTCTGCGCGACCAGAGCTTCTAGCTGGCTGCGGTCAAAGCCGACCAGCGCCGCCATCGTGCCCGCTTGGGCGGCGTCCATCAGCTCGGCTCGGCGCTTCACCAGGCGCAGGCCGGTCTCAAAGTCAAACACGCCTGCGGTGTAGAGGGCGTTGTACTCACCCAGGCTATGCCCCGCCACCAGATCCGGCGGTTGGGTCTGAGCGCGCAACAGGTCCGCCAGGATCGCCGAGATCGTGAACAGACAGGGCTGGGTGTAGAGCGTCCGCGACAAACGCGCCTCCGGCCCCGCGCAGATCTCAGACACCGACCAGCCCAGGATCTGCTGCGCTTGCGCAAGTTTCACCGCCGCTCCAGGCAGCGCCTGCAAATCGGCCCCCATACCGACACTCTGCGATCCCTGCCCCGGAAACACCCATGCTGTTTTTGTCATTGCAGTTGCTGAAACTCACCCTTAAAACATTGGCCAGGCCGGTCAGCGGCCCCAGCGGAACACGGCTGCTCCCCAAGTTAGGCCCGCGCCGAAGCCGGAAGTCGCAATCAGCTGGCCGGGCTGAATTTTACCCTGACGCACCCACTCATCCAACGCCAAGGGAATCGAGGCCGCCGAGGTGTTGCCATATTCTGCCAGGTTGCTGATCACCTTCTCGGCGGGCACCCCCAAGCGCTGGGCGACTGAATCCAGAATCCGCTGGTTGGCCTGGTGCAGCAGCAGCCAATCTAGCTGCGCCACCCTCAACCCGGCACGGTGCAGGGCTTTTTCCACGACCTCCGGCACCGCGCGCACAGCGAAGCGATAGACCTCCTGACCGTTCATGGTGATCGCTGCAATCTTGCCCCGACCGATCGTGACCTCAGGCGTGAGCGACTGAGGCTCGGCTCGATCGGCCATCGTGAGATGGTGGTAGCCTCCGCCATCGCTGCGCAGCTCAAAGCCCAATAGTCGGTCCTCGCCGTGGGCCTCTAGGATCACGGCCCCAGCCCCGTCGCCAAACAGCACACAAGTGCGCCGGTCCGACCAGTCCACCCAATGCGACAGCACATCGGCCCCTAGCAACAGGACCCGGCGATAGGTACCGGTGCGGATGAACTGAGCCGCCGTGACCAGCCCAAAGACAAACCCCGAACAGGCAGCCGTCAGATCAAAGGCAACCGCCCGGGTCGCGCCGAGTTCGTACTGGATACGGCTAGCCGCGCCGAAGCGGTCATCTGACGTGGAGGTTGCCAGCAGAATTAAATCGAGATCGGTCGCCGCCAGCTCGGCGGCAGCCAGGGCTTGGGCCGCTGCCTGCACCGCCAGCGCTGTCAAACTCTGATCAGCGGGCAATAGGCGACGGGCGCGGATGCCAGTGCGACTGGCGATCCACTCGTCAGAGGTTTCCACAACCTGGGCTAGGTCGTCGTTGGTCAGGGTCAGGGTCGGCACAGCGGAGCCGGTCCCGGTCAGGGCAACACCTGTGAACGATTCGGACATCAGGTTGCGTCTGCCCCGGTCGGAGTGGCATCGTGGGCTTCCGCCTGCACGCCCCGCCCGGCAATCTGCGCACGAACCCTTTCCAGGACCTGGTTTTCAACTGCTTCGCGCGCCAGACGCACAGCGTTGAAAATGCCCGGAGCCTGGGAGCTACCGTGGCTGATGACACACACCCCCGCTACGCCGAGCAGTAGGCCACCGCCGTACTCGGAGTGGTCCAGTTGCTGTTTAATCCGGCGCAGGTTGGGCCGCAGCAGCTGGACGCCCATCTTGCCATGCAGGCCCTGAGGCAGCTCGTTGCGCATCATTTGCAGCGCCAGTTGACCCACCCCTTCGGCGAACTTGAGCAGCACGTTGCCCATAAAACCGTCGCAGACCACCACGTCGAACCGGCCCGACAACACATCTCGCCCCTCGGCGTTGCCCACAAACGGCACCCGCGGGTTGGCCTGCAGCAACTGGTGGGTCTGCACCATCAGGTCGTTGCCCTTGCAGGCTTCCTCACCGATGTTCAGCAGGCCGACCTGGGGCGATTCAACGCCCAGAACGTACTTGCTGTAGATCGCACCCATGATCGCGAACTGTTCCAGGAAGCGGGGGCGGCAGTCCACATTCGCGCCCACGTCCAACAGCAGCACCTGACGACTGGCAATCACGGTCGGCAGCAGCACGCCGATCGCCGGACGGTCGATGCCGGAGAGTCGGCCCAGGCGCAGCAGCGCTGAGGCCATCGCCGCGCCCGTATGCCCTGCGGAGACGACAGCGTCGGCCTGGCCGCGCTTGACTAAATCCATCGCCAGATTGATCGAGGCGCGGGGCTTGCGGCGCAGCGCGCTCAGCGGCTCCTCGTGCATCTCGACCTGGCCCTCAGCGGGCACAACGTCGATGCCCCGCTGCTTGGGGCGATCCTGGAGATGGGTGGCGATGCGTTCCGGATCGCCGACCAAGGCGATCTCAACGCCCAGTTCTTCCCGTGCTCGCAGAGCGCCCGTGACAATTTCGTCAGGGGCGTAGTCGCCACCCATGGCATCTATCGCAATCCGCACAGCTCCCGCCCCGTTCTTACCTAAACACCCGAAAACGAGTTCATATTATCAGATGGCCCTGGGCCCAAACGTGTTCAGTTGCTGGCACAACAGGGTCTAACTGAAACTATTTGAGACCAGCAGCCAACTGCAACAGCAAGGTTGGGCTGCCTTCGTGGTGGTATTTGTCCGCCCAAGCCCTGACCAGCTTATCGAGTTCATCCAGGGCCACCTCAACCTGCTCTTCAGGCACGTCCAGCGTCTCCACAGCTCGGAAGGTCTGGGGGGCTCGCTCCACCCAGGCATTGAGTAAGCGGAAGTAACTGGCAGTGTCCTCGATCATGCTGAAGACCCGCTCCTCGCGACTTTCGGGCGAGTAGGAGGTTTTCAAGAGCACGTATAGCGGCAAGCCCCGTGAGATATCGATGCGCTCGACAGTCTGGGAGTAGAGGAGGCGGTCACGAATGTGATCGAGTAGCGGCTCGCTGAGCGGCTCGCGCTTGGCAGGCGGCAGCGTCTCCTGCGAGCGGCTGTGCAGAAACTCGATCAGCTCCATCAGCTGAATGGAGTTGATTAGGCGAGCCAGCGGCAGGCGAGCGGGTAGAGCGCGCTCGATCTCAGCTTTTTCGCGCGGCGTTAGATGGGTGCCGACGATGCGCGAGCTACCGGACTGCCAGGGGTGCTGCTCCAGCCAAACGTGGGGAAACTGGATCAGATACTCAGGCTCCTGGGAGCCTAACATTTTTAGGAGTTTACCCTCGGCCAGCGCTTGCTGGATCTCCTTGACAATCACCTTGACCCGCTTGGGCTCTAGGTGGTGTAGGCGTCCCGTGCGGCGCAGATTCTGCTCTTCCTCCATGTAAGTGCTGTAAATAGCGCACTTGGCGGCGGTCGCAGCAGCATCTAGGAAAGCGCCGTGGCGGTGGCCCCCGATCTTCAGGGCAGTGAAGGCCAAGTACAACAGGATCTGATCCATTGCACAAGGCTTGAGGCGCTGCATTAGGTCGCGGTCTTCTGCCATACCTAGAGAATACACACGACTGGGTGTAAAGTTGCAGAGGTTAGGATTGCTTACGCCCAAATTAGGGCATGTTTGAAAGATTTAGCACAAATCGGCGCCCGCTTCCCCGTTCGTCCTCATCACCGTCGCAGCGAGTGGGCTGGCAGAGAAGTACTCGTTTTGAGAGCCCTACAAGCTGAACCGACTGACCGGTTCTGGCCAGGCCAATCCCCGGAAGGCCGGGGGTCGGAGCGGAGGCGGTGATCTGAAAGCACATATCAAGAAAGCTCCAGGCGTTAGGGGCTATGGCTGCGCTGGAAGCAGCACCCTGTCCTCACCTTTCAGAGACTGCTCCGGAAATCAGGAGGGTCGCAACGGACTTTGCGGAACTTAATCTGCTGAGTTCACCGCAACTGCCTTTGACGCTCTTTGCGAGTGGACCTTAAAAGGGGGTGGAAGGCGCTGCTACCGTGACACATCGCGGAATTTGGAAGCGTCTCGTGACGCAAGGCAGCCTCAGACCAGAGACTAACTGGGGGTTCCTCACTGAAGACCTTGGGTTGCACCCTTCACCAGAAACGAGAGCTTGCCCCATCAGCCCAATGCGCTGGCGAGTTTTAATTGGGATGCGCCTACCTGACTATCCAGCTCAAAGCAGAGGACTTCGGTTTCAACCAGCTATCTCTATAATTAGCAAGGCACTTTACAGTGAGTTGACCTTGGCAGTGATGGTTTGCTCTTGAGCCCGCTTGACCTGATTCAGAAGTTATACGCGAGCAGTGGTGTCAATCAGGACAAATTCGAGCTTTTTTAAGCCTAAACAATGCCTGCGATCCGGGGCCATGTTCTCGATTGCTCACCAGCGGTTCAAGAGAGCGCCTAAGCTGACACGGCTCGGCTAAAAACCTTGCCAGTCCTAGCGTCCACTGCCGCGCGCGTCCAGACTTCCCTGAGTCTGAAACAGATTGAAGATCGTCCTAGACATGGATATGAGAGTCTCCGATTGAATGGGCTTGTGGTTGCTCTAGAGTGTCGCAACCGTCCCTTCACCTTTCCCCAATCGCCTAGGAGAATCAGGAGGGATAAGCGCTTTGGCGTAGAACTTTGCAGTTCCTTTAAAAACCTGTGAAGTCCACTGTTATGAGCGCAATTCTGCGGCGGTCTTCTGCGAATTTGGCGTATGCTCAAGCGCCGTTTCTACGCGATTGGACACAGCTAAAAACCGCAATTGAGGCGTAAGTAAAAGACGACCAGTAGCATTGCCAACCCTCACTTGACCAGACGGATAGCCCCCTGTGCCTCCAGTCTGATCTCGGCTCGCCGTTCGCCAATCTGCCAAGCGAAGCGTCTGAGACTGGGACCGACGATGCGGTATGTTGACAATGAACCGCAACTTCTAACCTGGCAATGGCGAGATTGATTCGACCCACACCGCCCGTGCTCAGGGCAGCTGGCCGTCGGTGGGTGAGTCGGGATCTGCGCCTCAGCGGCTGGACGGCCTTGGCGTTGACGATCGCGGCGCTGATCGCGACGCCGATTCTGTTTGTGTTGAGCAGCGTGTTCAGCAGGGCGGGCGAGGTCTGGGTTCATCTGGCGGCGACGGTGCTGCCGCTCTATATCGCGAATTCGCTCTGGCTGATGTTGGGGGTGGGCGGCGGCGTGTTGACGATTGGGGTGAGCACGGCTTGGCTGGTGACCCTGTGCCGGTTCCCGGGCAGCCGTGTGTTTGAGTGGGCGCTGCTGTTGCCCCTGGCGGCTCCGGCCTACGTGCTGGCCTATGCCTACACCGATTTTTTGGAGGTGGGCGGCCCACCGCAGTCGCTGATCCGCGAGCTGTCGGGCTGGAGCGTGGGCGATTATTGGTTCCCGGCGATTCGCTCGCTGGGCGGGGCGGTCGCGATGCTAACCCTGGTGCTGTATCCCTATGTCTATTTGCTGGCGCGGGTCGCGTTTCTGGAGCAGTCGGTGTGCAGCTTGGAGGTCAGCCGGACTTTGGGCTGTGGCCCCTGGCGCAGCTTTGCCACGGTCGCCCTGCCGCTGGCGCGACCAGCAATTGTCGCGGGGCTGGCGCTGGCGCTAATGGAGACGCTGAATGATTTTGGCACGGTGCAGTATTTTGGGGTCGATACGTTCACTACCGGCATCTATCGCACCTGGTTTGGCCTGGGCGAGCGGCTGGCGGCAGCGCAGCTAGCGGCGGCGCTGTTGCTGCTGATCCTGGCGCTGATTCTGGTCGAGCGCTGGTCGCGCCGTCAGGCGCGCTACTATCAGAGCCCCAGCCGCTATCGCCCCTTGCCGAGCTATCAACTGCGAGGCGGGCGGGCAGCCGTGGCTTGCGCGGTCTGTGTGCTGCCGATTGGCTTGGGCTTTGGGCTACCGGCAGCCTTGCTGCTGCGGCTGACCCTAGCTAACCTCGGCCAGACCCTGGACGACCGTTTTTGGGGCTTCGCGCTCAACAGTTTGATCTTGGCCGCGACCACGGCAGCGGTGGCAGTGATGATCGCGGTGATCTTGGCCTATGGGCTGCGGCTTGGCCCCAACCCTGGTATGCGTCTGGCGGCCCAGCTGGCCTCGATGGGCTACGCGGTGCCGGGCGCGGTGATCGCTGTGGGCATTTTGATCCCGGTGGGCAGGCTGGACAACGCGATCGACGCCTGGATGCGGGCAAGTTTTGGCATCTCGACCGGCCTATTGTTCAGTGGCACGATCACGGCGCTGGTCTTTGCCTATCTGGTGCGCTTCCTGGCAGTGTCCTTGAGCAGTGTGGAGACCGGACTGACCAAGATTAAGCCCAGCCTGGATGACGCGGCCCGCAGCCTGGGGCAGGGTCCGACCGGCACGCTGCTCAAGGTGCACGCGCCCTTGCTGTGGAGCAGTTTGTGGACGGGGGCGATGCTGGTCTTCGTCGATGTGATGAAAGAGCTGCCCGCAACGATTGTGATCCGGCCCTTTAACTTCGACACCTTGGCCGTGCGCACCTACCAGTTGGCCGCCGATGAGCGTTTGGCGGAGGCGTCTGGCCCGGCGCTGGCCATCGTCCTGGTGGGGCTGCTGCCGGTGATCCTCCTGAGCTTGCAGATCACCGGCTCCCGCACCAGCGATGCCCCGCGCTAGGCCCCAGAGCCTGGCAGTTGAGCTTCGCCGCTCCAAGGCCGCAGTCCGGAACTCGAAAGTCGAGGCTCAGATCTTGGCTTGCCGAGTTCAGAACTCGGAGATCGTGGTTCAGAACTTGGGAATCGAGGCTCGCAGCTCGGAAGTCGCAGTTCAGAACTCGGCGATTGGAGTCCGCAGCTTGGTGATTGCAGTTCAGAACTCGAAGGCTGAAGTCTGGGACTCAAAAGATGTCAAAATAAGGCGAGATTGACAGCCAAAAACCCGCTCAAAAACTCAGTTATGCAGCTCAGAATTCTGGCACCTTTCGTTGCTTTAGCGGTCAGCCTCGGCCTGACCACTCTGGGTTGCACCAAGCCCGACCTGACTCAACAACTGCTCGAGACCAAAGCCTGCCCAAACTGTGAGCTGAACGATGCCAGTTTGAGCAAAGCCCAGCTGGGCGGAGCCGATCTCAGCGCGGCCCGCCTCAATCGCGCCAACCTCAGCCAAGCCGACCTGAATCAGGCCAATCTCAGCGGTGTTTTCCTCGACAGTGCCAATCTGAACCAGGCCAATTTGAGCGGGGCCAATCTCAGCCGCGCCGGTTTGGCAACCGCCAACCTGAGTGGGGCCAATTTGCAAAATGCCAACCTGAGCGGCGCATTTCTAAGAGGCGCAAATTTAGAGCGCGCCAACCTAAGCGGAGCCAACCTAGAAAACGCTGACCTAAGCCAGGCGAACCTGAACGGAGTTGACCTAAAAACGACCCAGCTCAAGGGGGCGATCATGCCAGATGGCAAAGTCCAACCCTAGCTAAGCTCTTGCAGGTTTGCCGCTGCTTGCGCCGAGTTCTGGCGAAGCAGAGACAAACCTACAATCTCAAAACTTGCCTCCCCTCTCCCGAGTTCGGGAGAGGGGCCGGAGCTGAGGGCCTAGCAATTCAAGGCCCGAGCCTACCGCCAACCAGCGCGGTCCATAATCCTGAGTGCTTCGGCGTTATTGCGCCCGAAAATCGCCGCATTGATCGTATCGGCTTTGAACGAACCGAATCCGGCGATCACCGGGTCGAGCGCCGCGCCCCGAATCACCGGATATTCATTGTTGCCTCGGGCGAAGATCGCCTGGGCTGCGGGGCTGAGCAGATGCTCTAGGAACTTCTCAGCCGCTTCCGGGTTGCGCGAGGTTTTCACGATGCCGCCGCCGCTGATATTGACGTGGGTGCCGCGATCACGCTGGTTTGGGAAAAACACGCCGATTTTCGCCGCTGCTGCCTTTTCCTCAGGTTTGTTGGACTTGAGCAGACGCGCCAGATAGTAAGTGTTGGCAATAGCAAGGGTCCCCTGACCGGCGGCGACCGCTTTGATCTGGTCAGTATCACCCCCCTGAGGCGGGCGGGCGAAGTTCGCGACCAAGCCCCGTGCCCATTGCTCCGTGCGCTGCGGGCCGTTGGCGTGCAGCATCGAGCCAGTCAACGATTGGTTGTAGACGTTGGTCGAACTGCGCACCAGAATGCGACCGCGCCACTTGGCATCGGCCAGCGCTTCGTAGGTCGAGAGTTCTGATGGGTTGACGCGATCCTTGTGGTACATGATCACGCGCGCCCGTCGCGAGAGGCCCACCCACAGACCGCTAGGCTCCAGCAGACTACTGGGCACCGCAGACTTGACGATTGACGAGGACATCGGCTGCAAAATCCTTGCTTCCTGGGCTCGCCAAAGACGACCTGCATCCACGGTGATCAGCACATCAGCGGGACTGTTAGCCCCCTCGCTGCGAATGCGTTCGATCAGCTGGTCCGCCTCGGCCTCCACCAGATTGACCCGGATGCCTGTCTTCTGCGTGAAGCTCTGGTACAGCGAATCGTCAGTGTCATAGTGACGCGCTGAATAGAGATTGAGGACGCCGGTCTGGGCACTGGCTTTGCGCCATTGTCCGAGGGCCAGCGTTGCCGTTGCTGCGCCCGTGGCTATGAAAACACGCCTAGAGATCTTCATCGGTTCTACTCACTCCTGTCATCTTCCTTCTGGCCTGGCGAATGCCTCCTGTGCAGGCACTCTCCGTTGGTGTATCGTAAACTTAATGAAACTAATTCCCGATTAGCCACTTCAAGTTCTGACAATATATGGCTCTTGGTAAGTCTGTCAACCACCCCAAAGCAGCCTGTTCGAGGGCCTAGGACAGTCTAAAGTCCACACAATGTCACTCGAACCCTGGGTGCATTTGTTCATGCGCCTGCTGCTGTGCCTGTTGCCGACCCCAGGCTTGCCTAGCACCATGACTCAACGCCTGTTTTGAAAAATCTGCCTCGGCCCGTGGGAGCGCCAGCGAGGCTCCTGCTGTACGCCTTGCTGGGATGCGATGGCTGCTGGCTCTGCCGCCTCAGCCCAGCGCACCACTTGTGGACGCGGGCTCCAGAGGCTCAGCGCTAAACAGGCGCAAATTCTCCGCCTTCATACACAGGCAGACCCGAGTCCCCGGTTCGATAACGGTGCGAGCACTTGTGAGTGCGTACAGTTCGTGACCAGACGGCGTCAGCAGACAGTAGCGATTTCCTCGTCCCAGAAATTGCCGATTGTGCACCACGAGCAGGGCATCAGGGCTGGGCTCAAATTCGAGGTCCTCTTGACGTACCATCAACTCGGCAGTGTCATTGAGTTCAGAACCATCTAACCCAAAAAAACCGACCTCCGTCAGCCAACCATTTCCACTGCGGTGAGCCGGAATAAAATTGGCCTGAGTCACAAATTCAGCAACAAATCGTGAGGTGGGTCGCTCATAAATCACCTCGGGCCGATCGATTTGCTCCAAAATCCCCGTGCGCATCACCGCTACCCAATCTGACAGGGATAGCGCTTCCTCCTGATCGTGTGTCACAAACACCGCAGAGGCCTGAGCGCTCTTGAGGATCTCCCTCACTTTGGAGCGCAATTGCAAACGCACCGTCACATCCAGATTGCTAAAGGGCTCATCCAGCAAAACTAAAGCCGGTCGAGGGGCTAGGGCTCGGGCCAGCGCTACCCGCTGCTGTTGGCCACCCGATAGTTCATGAGGATAACGATTTTCGAGGCCCGTCAAGCCGACTAGAGCAATCGCCTCGGCGACCTTTTGCTTCAAGCCCAGCGGATCACCTTTGCAGATTTTGTGCAGACCAAACGCCACATTCTGCTCTAGGCTCAGGTGCGGAAACAGCGCAAAATCCTGAAACACCATCCCGACCGACCGCTGTTCTGGCTCTACCCAGCGATTCGGGGTGACCACAGCTTGCCCCGCGATCTGAATCTGCCCCGCCTCAGGCCGCTCGAAGCCAGCAATCAAACGCAGCAACGTCGTTTTACCACAGCCAGACGGCCCCAAAATCGCCAGGATATCGCCTTTGGGTAGGCTCAGAGAGAGCCCTGAAACTGCCGGTCGAGGCGCATTGGCAAACTGTCGAGTCAGCTGTTGCAGCTCAAGGACCAGGGGATGGGACATGGCTAGTTGATCAAACTTATTTGCAATAGTGGCAGCCTAAGCTGTCAAGTGAGGGCTTGAGCGTGGGCACTCAGCCTTCTGATTTGGGACAAAGGCACGAGTCTGTATGGTACTAAAGCTGCAATGTTTTCTCAATAGGGCGGTAGCGTGGGGGCAACTGCTCGGCTGTTTGATCTGTTTCTTAAGGGAGGGACGGTGATGTAGCTCCTGCTAGAGCTATCGGTGTTGACCCTAGCCTGCGCGTTGGAGCGAGCCTGGGTTTGGCTCCCACTGCTATGCCAACAAGATCGCGTGGTTCATGACGTGCTAACGGCAGCCCGCTCCGATCTCAACAAAGCCGCTGCCACCGCCGAGGGCGATAAGCTGCGAGAAACGGTTATCGCCTTAGCCCCCCTACTCGGGCTCTTGGGCACTGTCATCGGGTTGAATCATACGTTTACCAATCTGGTGCTTGGCAACGTCGTAGGCAGGCACCGATGCGCAGAACGCAACTCAAGGCATTGGCGAAGCTCTGATCACGACAGCAATGGGTACAATCATGGCGATTGTTACTTTGGTTTCCTTCCGCATTTTTGTGGCTCTATAAGTCCGGCAGGTTAAGTACTTTTCGGGAGCTGGTAGCGATTCAGAGCTGATTTACCGACAGATTTGGCAACAAAGCGACGCCGCGATAATTGCCCAAGCAGTTTCTTCCTGATTACTGGTTATCTGCTGCTATGCGCTTCAAATCTGGCCGCAAAGGCAACGAAATGCCGGTGATCAATAGGTCTCTCTTTGGGCATGACTCTGACCATTCTGACGTTCTTTATACTGTCCTCGCTCAGCCTGACCCGTCAGCAGGCCATCGACGTTAAACTGCCCCCCGCTAGTGCCGGAGCCAGGGAACAAACCCAAACCGACCGCCAGTGAGCAGCCTCACTCAGCAGCGCCAAATTCTGCTCGCCGAGCAAGCCGATCAGCGGCGGGCCTATCAGCAGGTGATCCAACTTCTAGGTGAGATGCGGGCCATCGGCGGCGACCGGGTGTCGCGAGCTATCGAGTCCAGCTAATACTCCTATGAACAAGCCTGCACCTGGCTCAGCTTGATTAAAAAGCTCGACCGGGGCGAATCACACCAGAGTGGGAGTGGTAATGTTGAGCTATTGAAGCTCATTCTCGTTCCGGACTTGGATTGCAGGGGCTGCTGTTATGGATGCCAAACAGGTTTACTACATCTCGATCTACCAAGACGACGACTCCTGTGAGACCCTGATGCACCTGTTCGAAGGCGAGCCGGGATTGGATGACGCTATTGTGTCTTTGCTGTACCAGCTTGATGAGCGCGAACACTCAGGTGAGGGTGTAGACTACATCGCCGAGTTTGAGCAACGGCTGAGCCTGCGGCGGATCCCAGTGCGCTTCATCACGCGCCAACGCACCCTGTTGACGCCTAAGGTGATCTAGACGTCATTGAGAAAACAGTTGCAGGTCCGTTGAGATCGCCTCCACCGGGCAGGTGGGAATACACTGCTCACAGACCACGCAGCGGGAGCGGTGGAAAACCAGCCGGAAGCTCCGCGGCTCCAGGGTTAGCGCCTCGGTCGGGCAGACTCCCGTACACAGGCCACACTCCACGCAGGCCTCTTCATCGATCAAAATCTCCGACTGCGCTACCGAAACCTCAATGCTCTGGCTGCGCATCCAGTCCAGCGCCGCATCGAGCTGATCGATATCCCCCGAGAGTTCCACCACCAGCTTGCCCACCTGATTGGGAGCCACCTGAGCGCGGATGATATTGGCAGCGACATTAAAATCCCGCGCCAGACGGTAGGTCACTGGCATCTGCACAGCCTGTCGGGGGAAGGTCAGGGTCACGCGTTTGCGCATAGTGAGCCACAGAAAACCGGGTAGCTTCATTATGGGTCAGCCAGCCAGCTAGCCCAGATGGCTCAGAGTTCAGAGAGACTTCAGCTGAGGCCACTAGACTTTTACGAAGGATTTACAGAGCCCCCATTCCCCAGCCGTTACAATTTGGCAGGGCACCGCCGGGCTGCTGACGACCTTCGGTCCACAACATGAGTGCGGTAAGCGTATGTCAGAGTGTCTGATTTCAGCCATTATCTGCACCCACAACCGAGAAGCCTATCTGGGAGCAGCAATTGATAGCCTTCTCGCTCAAGACTGCGATGACTTCGAGGTGGTTGTGGTGGACAATGCCTCAACCGACCGTACTCGCGCTGTAGTGGAAGAGCGACTGTCCCATCCCCGCTTGACGTACGTCTACGAGGCTACGCCTGGGCTTTCGGTCGCGCGTAACACCGGAGCAAAATCGTCTCAGGGCGAGATTTTAGCTTACCTTGACGACGATGCCGTCGCCTCTGGTCAATGGCTGCGGACGCTCTACACCGCTTACCAGCATAACGAGAAACTGGCGATTGCCGGGGGCAAAGTCACCTTGCTCTGGCCAGAAGGCGTCAGCCCGCCAGTCTGGCTGTCCCCCAGCCTAGCGGGCAACCTGGGAGCCTATGATTTGGGCGACCAGGTGGTCTACATTGACCGTCCGGGTCTGACGCCTCGCGGCCTGAATTACTCATTGCGGCGCGTGTTCCTCGACCAAGTGGGAGGGTTTGATGTCAACCTGGGCCGCGTGGGCAAAAATCTGCTGTCCAACGAGGAACTGCACATGACCGGCCTAGCGCTGAGCTGTGGCTGGCAGGTGGCCTACTTACCCGAAGCCCTGGTCGCTCACAACGTCTCCCCCGAGCGTTTGGAACAGGCTTGGTTCCTCAGCCGGGGGTGGTGGCAGGGCATCAGCGAGTGCTACCGCGAGCAGCTCTCTGGCAAGGCAGGTCCCCATCAGCTCTTGCGGGGTAGCGAGCGAGCGGCACGAGGTCTTTACAAATCCCTAAAATCCCTGCGCGATCCCGCACAACGCTTCGACGGTTTGGTCTACACCTACTGTCAGCTAGGCTATCTCAGTGCGGTCATTCGCGGCCTAGTCTTCGAGCCTAACTGGGCCAAACGTTAACCCGATTTCTGCCACCAGAAAGAATTTAGTTTCTGTTCTCAACCTCCTTTGTTATGACCTCCAACCCGTCCAAGATCCCCGTTTCTGTTCTAATCCCTGCCAAGAACGAGGAAGAAAATCTTCCGGCCTGTCTGGCTAGCTTGCAGCGGGCCGATGAGATCTTCGTCGTAGACTCCCAGAGCGAGGATCGAACCGAGGAGATCGCTCGCACCCACGGAGCCCAGGTGGTGCAGTTTCACTTCAATGGACGCTGGCCGAAGAAGAAAAATTGGGGCCTGGAAAATCTGCCCTTCCGCAACGAGTGGGTGCTGATTGTCGATTGCGACGAGCGCATCACTCCAGAGTCCTGGGCCGAAATCGAGCAGGTGATTCAGAACCCGGAATACACGGGCTGGTATATCAATCGTCGCGTCTTTTTCCTGGGCACCTGGATTCGCCACGGCGGCAAGTATCCCGACTGGAACATGCGCCTGTTCAAACACAAGCTAGGCCGCTACGAAAACCTCAACACCGAAGAGATTCGCAACACCGGCGATAACGAAGTCCACGAGCACGTGATCCTTCAGGGCAAGGCAGGCTATCTCAAAGAAGATATGCTGCACGAAGATTTTCGCGATCTCTACCATTGGCTGGCCCGGCACAATCGCTACTCCAACTGGGAAGCGCGGGTTTATTACAACCTGCTCACCGGTCAGGGCGAGGATGGCACGATTGGCGCGTCTCTGTTCGGCGACGATGTACAGCGCAAACGCTTCCTCAAGAAAATCTGGGTGCGCTTGCCCATGAAGCCATTTCTGCGCTTCGTGCTGTTCTACATCATCCAACGGGGCTTTTTGGACGGCGAGGCTGGCTACATCTACGCCCGTCTGCTGAGCCAATACGAATATCAGATCGGCGTCAAGCTCTACGAGTTGAAAAAATTCGGCGGCAAATTGAATGTCAATGCCAAAGCTGCTACCACCCCACCCCTGAGCGCAAGCAGCAGCGAAGCGCTTCTCAACCCGTCGTCCGTGCCCAGTGAAGCCGAGACGGTCACCAGCCAGTCTTAGAGAAGCGCATGACCACACCTGTCCCGTTCTCGCCTGGGGCTGCGTCAACCCCCTTTGCTTCTCCATCGGAGGAGGCCGCAACCGCCTGGGTGGATCTGCGACGCTATGACCAGTCCGGGTTTGAGCGGGGGCGCTCGAGCTGGATGATTCTGCTGTGGTGGCTAGTGCAAGCTGTGGTGTTCCCGCTGACACCGCATAACTGGCATGTCCCCCGACGGGCGGTGCTGCGCCTATTTGGAGCGCGCATCGGGCAGGGCGTGGTGATCCGGCCTACGGTGCGGGTGACCTACCCCTGGAAGTTGGCGGTGGGCGACTACGCCTGGCTGGGCGACGACGTCGTGCTCTACAGTCTGGACCAGATCTGCATCGGTGCTCACTGCGTGATTTCGCAAAAGAGCTATCTCTGCACCGGCAGCCATGACCTGCAAGACCCCGCGTTTCGCCTGGTCACCCAGCCGGTGGTGATCGAGGCCGGAGCCTGGATTGCTACCGATTGCTTTATCGGCCCCGGCGTTACGGTCGGGGCCAATGCTGTGGTCGGCGCTCGCAGCAGTGTGTTTGCTAACTTGCCTGCGGCTCAAGTTTGCTGGGGCACACCTTGTCGCCCTCGCTATCCCCGCCAGATGCAACCTGGTGGCGCTGTGGTGTCTCAGCCTTCAGCCCAATAGAGATATATGGTTTTATGGGTACATCTTATGCGTATTAGCAGAACCTAATTGTCTCCACATATTAGCGTGCAGGTCCTTTACCCAATCTTCATTGACCCTCCATAGACAGGCCTGAGTGCCTGGGATAGCCTGAAACTGGGCAGAATCCGATCAACCCAAGCACCTAAAGAAACCTTGCCGAACCGTCTGACTAGCTCACTACAATTGGGGTCTTGTATTGACGAGAACTCAGCCCTTGACCCAGCCTTCTGCTTGTCTTGACGCTGACTCTTGTGTCTACCGGCCAACACCTGCGGCACTTCCCAATCAGGCATGAGAATTCTCAAACGCATCAGCGTTCTTCGAAGGCCAGCCAATGCGTATTTTGATTTACTCCTACAACTATTACCCCGAGCCAATCGGCATCGCACCGTTGATGACCGAACTGGCGGAAGGGTTGGTCAAGCGAGGCCATGAGGTCCGCGTGATCACAGCAATGCCCAACTACCCCGAACGACGAATTTATGAGGGGTATCGGGGCAAGCTGTTCAGCGTAATGCAACAGAATGGCGTAACCGTTCAGCGCAGTTTTGTCTGGGTTAAGTCGAAGCCCAAACTGATCGATCGGTTGCTATTAGACGCCAGTTTTGTAGTGACCAGTTTCGTGCAGGCGCTCAATGGCTGGCGACCGGATGTCATCCTCACGACTGTGCCACCGCTGCCGGTCTGCGTACCAGCGACGCTGTTGAGCCTGATTTACCGGGCTCCAGTGGTGCTGAGCCTACAAGACATCCTGCCCGAGGCGGCGGTTCAGGTGGGCTTGCTGACCAATAAGACGTTGATTCGCGTCTTCGAGGCGCTGGAGCGCTTCGCCTACCGCTCAGCAACGGCAGTCAGCGTGATCTCTGAGGGGTTTGTCGATAACCTTATCGGCAAGGGGGTTCCTCAGCAGAAGATCAACTTGATTCCCAACTGGGTCGATGTCAATTTCATCCGACCCCTGCCCAAGGAGGATAATCCCTTCCGCGAGGAGCATAACCTGCAGGGCAAGTTTGTGGTTATGTACTCCGGCAACATCGCCCTGACCCAGGGGTTACGCACCGTGATCGAGGCGGCGGCCCGGCTGTGCCATGTGCCAGAGATCGTCTTTGTGATTGTGGGTGAGGAAAAGGCTCTGGCTGAGCTGCGGCAAATTTGCGACCAGGTGAACGCGGACAACGTGCTGCTGTTGCCGTTCCAGCCGCGTAAGCAGCTGCCGCAGATGCTGGCGGCCGCCGATGTGGGCCTGATTGTGCAGAAGCGCAATGTTGTGTCGTTCAATATGCCTTCTAAGACCCAGGTGTTGCTGGCGAGTGGGCGAGCGATTGTGGCGTCGGTGCCGCTGATGGGCGAGGCCGCCCGCGCTGTCCGTCGCAGTCGGGGTGGCATTGTGATTCCGCCTGAGGACCCGGCAGCCTTGGCCGAGGCGCTCCTGTCGCTGCACAACAACCCGATGCGGTCGGTGGAGCTGGCCCGTGAGGGGCGGCAGTTTGCCATGCGGACCTATGCATTCGAGCAGTCGCTGAGCCGCTATGAAGCGCTCCTGACTCGCGTGGCTGCTGGTCAGGGGACGAGTACCGAGCCCAATGCCACTTCGCCTGTAATCAATTCTGAGATGCTGATGATGGACTCGGAGCCGCCGACCGTGCCGCCCTCAAGCCTGAGCTTGGAGCGTCCTGAGCGACGGCCTCGCATTCTGTCGGTGAGCCAAGAGGTCAGCAGCGACGGCTGAGCACTCAGCTCAGCCCGTGCCTTCCTCAATCGCCAAGCTCTGATCAACGGAGCGGGGGGCCGCGACTTTGCCTCCCCTCACTCAGGGGTGATTTGCCTCAGAACCTCGCCCGTGAGTGCTAGAACCTCTTCAACAAGCCTCAGAACCTCTTCAACGAGCCTCGGAACCTCGTGCACGAGCCTCAAAACCTCGCCCGTGAGTTCTAGAACCTCGTGCACGCGTCTCAGAACCTCGCCCGTGAGTTCTAGAACCTCGTGCGCGAGCCTCGGAAGCGCTTCAACGAGGTTCGGAAGCTCGCGGATGAGGTTCCGAGGCTGATTGGAGGGCTATTCCTCCCAGATGTCGCGCCACTTAACGATGCCTTGCTCAGGTAGAGGGCGGCGGCGGCCCGTCCGGTTTTCGCGCACGGGGGGTTCATTGCCGCCCCACTCCTTGAGGATGACGTACTTGTAGCAAATAGAACGGCCCGCACTCTGGTCAAAGACCAACTCGCCGAACCAGGTGTTCTCGTTGATGTACTCCAAGGGGCAGGCGCGGGTCAAATCCCAGCCGCCCAACTCGGGGCAGTCGCCGATCAGCGCCACGGTTTCGCCGGGCTGGGTCTGGATCCGATTGACCTGAACGCGCACCACCACTGGGCCGCTCACCGGCTCGCCGATCACGCTATACACCAGCACTTCTCTGGGGGCCAGCGTCAGGTTTTGCAGTTGGCCGTCCTGGATCGTGACCTCGCGCCCGGTGAGCAGGCAAGTGTGTGGGCCATCGGGCAAATCGGTCTGGACCGCCTCTAAGCTGGTTCCGTCACCGCGATTGAGCACCACAAAGCAACGAGAGTCGCGGTAGCGGCGCAAAAAACAGTAGACCTCGGCAGACACATAGCGGCTCCACTGGCCGCCCCACTTCACCGCCGGATTGCGGCGACGCAGCTCGGCCAGGCGTTGGATGTCGGCAAATAGCGGCGTGTCTGGATCCCAGTGCGCCATCATCGGGCGGTTATAGGGATCGTCGCCGCCATCGGTGTCATCGTGCAAATACTGCTCGGTGCCGTAGTAGAGGCAGGGAATGCCCCGGCAGGTCATGATCAAGTCGACTGCCAGGCGCAGGGCTTCGCCATCGGCCCCCAGCGACTGAAAGCGGGGCATGTCATGGTTGTCGATGAACGTGACCAGCTCCGTCGCGCCCCGATAGCGAGCATCCTGGTCGAAGATCGCCTGCACCAATTTGAAGCCCTCGGGTTCATGGCTGCCCAGCGCCTGTCGAATAGCCGTGCACAGACCGAAGTCCAAAATAGTCATGCCCGACAGGTTGGCAAACTCGACCGAGCGGTCGTTCAGTGGGTGGCTGTAAATCCACTCGCCAAAGATGAACACATCCGGCTTGTGCGTCTCGATGTCCGCGATGAACTCCTGCCAGAACCACAGGGGCATGTGCTTCACGGTATCTACGCGCAGCGCGTCTACTCCCTTATCGAGCCAGAGTTTGATCGCGCTCTTGATGTAGTTGCGATAGCGAATGTTGTTCTCGTTGAACGTGGCCAGCCCCGCCAATTCGCAGTTGTGAACTTGCCACTCGTCTTCCCAATCGGTGACTTCGCCGTAGTGGTGATACCAGTGATCTACATCGTTGTGAAAATCGGCGATCAACACACCATCGTCGTACAGCTCGCCCTTGATGCCCTCAGCGTCTGGCGAGCTGTGATTGCACACGATATCCAGAACCAGCTTCATGTCGCGGCGGTGCAGCTCGTGAATTAGCTTGTCGAAGCTGGTGTCCTGGCGCTCGAACAGCGTTATCTCCTGTGGACCTGCCACCCAGCGGGCGTTGATGCGCTTGAAATCTTTGGTCCAGTAGCCGTGGATCGGAGCCGCTTCCCAAATCATGGCCTCGATCTGCTCAAACAGAGGGGTGACCCAAACTGCCGTGACCCCGAGAGCCTGCAAATAGTCCAGCTTGTCGATAATCCCTTGAAGGTCGCCGCCCCAGTACTTGCCCCAGTCCTGCTGGGTTGGGTCGTAGAGGCTGGAGTCCAGACCTTCACCATTGTTCGGATCGCCGTCAAAAAACCGGTCTACGACAATGAAGTAGATCGTCTCGCCCCGAAACTCGATATCCGTGGTGTGCAGGCGAGCCTTTTGAGGCTGAGTCTCAATCGGAGTTTGCGTCATACTCAGGAACCGTACAAGTTTCTCAGGCTTGGGCAAAATACCCGCCCTAGTGTAGAGGAATTTCCCATCGTGCTGGTCAGCCCCCTGATAGATTCTGTCTCTACCTCTGTCCTGGGATAGAGTCAATTTGCTGCCTTGCCTGACCTCGATAATGGAAAGGAAAGGAACTGCAACTGCAACTGCACCTTGTCTCTCAGCTCGGGGTTGAACCGCCGTGAACCGCCGTCAAGTTCTGCAAAAGCTGCTACAAGCCTCGGCTCTGACCGGCGTTGGCCTGATCGGGGCAACCCTGCTGCCCGGCTGCCAAGGACAAGGTCAGGGCGCGCCCCTGTTCCCCCTGAATTGGCGCAATCCCCAAATTCCTTTACCGGAGCACCTGCTCACGCCGTTGAGCGAGTTCTACGTGCAGTCCTACGCTCTGGCTCCCCGCGTCAAGCTGGAAAACTGGGCGCTGGCGATCAAAGGTGCCGTCGCGAGCCCCGCCTCGATCCGCTTCCAGGACATCCTGAACGCCCCGCAGGAAGACTTCTTCTTGACCCTGGAGTGTATCGGCAATCCAGCGGGCGGCAATCTGATTGGCAATGCCCGCTGGACCGGCACGCCGCTGCTGCCCTTCCTGGAGCGGGCGGCGATAGACCCTGAGGCCAGCGAGTTTGTCCTGCACGGCGCAGACTCTTACGAGACCACCCTGCCCGTCGCCGCGATCATGCGCCCGGAGGTGCGACTGGTGCATCGCATGAACGGCGAGCCCCTAAGCCGCGACCATGGCTACCCCCTGCGCATCTTGATCCCAGGCCACTTCGGCCAGAAGCAGCCCAAGTGGCTGGTGGGCATCGAAGCGATTAGCCAGCGCAAACGAGGCTTCTGGGAACGTCAGGGCTGGTCGAACACCGCCGAAATCCCCACCCACAGCCTCATCCGCCAGCTTCAGAGCAGCCGGGTTTGGAACCGTCGGCCTCGGGTCCGCCTGGAGCGAAACGGCGACCAGGGCTGGGGCGAGGGCATCCTGGTCGCTGGCGTGGCACTGGACCGCTCGACCCAGATTCAGCGCGTCCAGGTGAGCACTGATGGCGGCCAAACTTGGCTTCAGACGGACCAAAATCGGCCCGAGTCGCCCCACGAATGGACGCTCTGGCGCTATCTCTGGCAGCCTCAGCAGGCCGGTGACTACACGCTGCTCGCCCGCGCCGAGTCCCAGCGCCAGCAACAGCCCCTAGACGATCCTGAGCGCATGGACGGCAGTTCGGGCGTCTTGCGCATCCAGGTCAGCTTGCAGGCCTAGAAGGAGGAAGTCAGGGTGACCGGTCAGCCGTCTGCACGCTTCTACGTTGCGCTTTCGATTGGGGCGGCTCTGCTCACCGGAGCGCTCAAGTTTAGTGCTTACTGGCTCACGGGCTCAGTGGGCCTGTTTTCTGATGCGGCTGAGTCGCTGGTGAACTTGATCGCGGCGCTGGCTGCTTTCTGGGCACTCACCTTTGCCGCCCAGCCGCCCGACCTAGAACATCCCTTTGGCCATTCCAAGGCAGAGTACTTTTCCAGCGGTCTCGAAGGCGGGTTGATTTTGGTGGCGGCGATTGGTATTGCGGTCGCCGCTTGGGGGCGACTGTTCCAGCCCCAGCCCCTGGGGCAGCTGGGATTGGGGCTGCTCATCGCTGTCCTGGCAGCTGCTATCAATGGCGGCGTCGCCCTGATTCTGCTGCGCGCTGGACGCCGCCTGCGCTCGATTACCCTGCGCGCCGATGCCCACCACCTGCTGACCGATGTGTGGACCACGGTCGGTGTGGTGCTGGCACTGGGCCTGGTGCAGGTGAGCGGCTGGCTGGTGCTGGACCCGCTGATCGCACTGCTCGTGGCCGCCAACATCGTCTGGACTGGGTTGCGCCTGCTGCGCGAAACTGGCAACGGTCTGCTCGACGCGTCGCTGCCTGAGGTAGATCAGCAGCTGATCGCTGAGATTCTGGCGCGCTACGCTGAGCGGGATATCCTGTTCCACGCCCTGCGCACTCGCGTGGCTGGGGCGCGGTGTTTCGTGTCGCTCCATGTGTTGGTCCCAGGGCAGTGGAGCGTTCAGCGCGGCCATGACCTGTGCGAAGAGATCGAGCTGGCAATCGGTCACGCCTTGCCGGGCAGCAATGTCACTACGCATCTAGAGCCGCTCGAAGACCCCGTGTCCTGGCAAGACCAAGACCTAGATCGCCCTTCAGCCTGAAGACTGAATTTCCCGGCTTGAAGGCTCGAATACTGTATGGTGTGAAGTCGGGTTTCCGTGGGCGAAATTCGCTAGGCGCACGTTTTTGACAGACACGTTCTTGACAGACACGTTCTTGACAGATTCTCAGGCAGCCCCGCCCGCCTCGGTCGGCGGCATCGCCGTCCAAGTCTTTCAGCCTCTGTTGAGTGGCAGCAGTCGCTTTGCCCCACCTGCTGCTGCCGGAGTGGGAACCCGATCCCAGCTCCGCACACGGCCCAATGGCCAACTCGATGAGCGCACCTGTCGAGCGATTAGCCAGGTCTCTGTCAACTACCTCCGTCGCTACCTGGCACATCACGGTCGGCTGCGGGTGCCGGGGGTTGCACAGCCGGTGCCCTTAGAGACCCTCTATGTCCCAGCACGCGTGCGCAGCCAGCACTCGCTACGCAGTCTGGTGACGCAGGCATTCGCCAATCCCAACAGCCACGACTTGCAGCACCAGCGCCACAGCCAGTTGCCAGCCCTGCTAGTGGCCCGCAGCCAGCAGTATCTGGGCGTGTTGGGCGAGCCTGGCTCGGGCCGGACCACCCTCTTGCGCTGGCTGGGGATGCAGGCGCTCCAAGCGGGCGGCAGCCAGTACGGGCACGCCTGCATCCCGGTCTACCTCGATCTCAAGCGGCTCGCAGGCAGCACAGCGACGCTGACTCAGCTCCTGGCAGCTGAGTTTCAAGCGGCGGGCTTTCCTTGGGCGCAGCGGTTTACGGCAGAAGCCTTGGCCCAGGGCAAGCTGCTGCTGCTCCTAGACGGCCTAGACGAGATCAGTGAAGCTCAGCGAGAACCGGTGATCCTGCGCCTTGAAGATCTGGTCGAGCGCTGGCCCAAGAATCGCTTTGTGATCACTAGCTCGCCCGCCGCCCAGCATCACTTCCGGCGCTTTGTGAGCGTCCACTTGCACCCCTGGGGGGAAGATCAGACCGGTCAGCTAATCGACCGTTGGTTTCGTCGCAAGCCTGAGTTGTCGCGTCAGTGCTGGGAGGCGCTGCAGCTGCCAGCTCAGCATGAGGCGCGCCAGTTGGCCCAAAGCCCCTGGCTGCTCACGCTGCTGTGTCAGACCTACCGCTACCACCGTAGCTTGCCCGGCCAGACGGCCAGCCTCTATCAGGCAAGCCTGCGACTCGGTCTGAGTCAGCTGCCTGGCCTCTCGCCACAGGGGCTAAAGCTAGCGGCGCAGGGCCTAGCCCGTCTGGCCGTCGTCGGTATGCGGCGTCAGTACCCGTTCGTGAGCAAACCGGACTTGCTGGCCTGTTTGAGGGCTTGCCAGAGCCAGAGGGCTGAGCCTGTAGATCTGCCAGCCATCGTTGAGGCGCTCACCACTCACTCGGGTTTGCTGGCCGCGACACCTGACGGTTACAGCTTTGTGCATCCAGCGCTGCAGGAGTATCTGTGTGCCTGCTATGTGGTGGCTCATCGTCATCAGGGCAGTGTGGCAGCGCTGGCCCGCCAGCACCTAGAAACACCGAGTTGGCAGGGGGTGCTGCGGCTGTTGGCGGCTGCGCTACCCGAGGGGGGCGATGCACTGCTGCTGAGTTTGCAGTCTGAAGCGGCGGCGCGTCTGCACTCGACGCGCGCCTCTGCCTTGCTGCACTGGGCAGAGCGGGTTACCGCCCGTCTGGATGCACCCGAGGCAGCCGCTACTCGCCGTGCCTGTGCCCTGCACCTGGCACTCAACTTTGCCCTGGAGCGTTGTAGCCAGGATGCGCTAGCCGCCTGCTTGGACCGAGTGCTGCTTCAGGTGCGGACCCTAGCTCGGGGACAGGCGCGCTCGTTGAACCTCAGCCGCGACCTAGAACTGTCGCTGGCCACGGCGCGGGAGTTCGCCTCTGGCAAGGTGTTTGCGCTGGATGCGCCTGCGTTTCTGGCCGACCTGGCAGCCCTGGGCAAAGCTCCCAGCTTCCGCGATGGCTACGCGCGGCGGACGGCGTTTGTCGAGGCCTTGGTCGGACGGCTGTTACACCATCTGCAGCTCAACGAGGCTCTGTTTCAGCTGGACGAGGTAGATGTTCTGGCGTTAGAGCGTTTTTTCCAGGCCAACCTGTTGATTCAAAGCTGCTGGGAAGCGGCCCTGCGGGTCTCGCCCGAGGCCCAACAGCAACTTCAGGCGCAGATGCTGTGCGCTCCTAACGCTTCAGCCAGATCCTTGAAGCCGTGAGCCAGGCTGAAATGACACCTGGGGATGTTGGGTGGGTAGCGTGATGACGAACTCTGTGCCCTGGTCGGACGCTGAGTGGAGTTCGATTTTGCCCTGGTGTTTTTCGATAATTTGATAGCAAATTGCTAGGCCCAAGCCGGTCCCCTGGCCGACTGGTTTAGTGGTGAAAAACGGGTCAAACAGCTTGCTTTGAATCGCTGCTGGGATCTCAGGCCCGCTGTTCCAAATTCGGACTCTGACTGCGTTGGCGTGCAAGGCTTCTGTAGAAATGACAATTTGCTTAGAGCCGTGATCGGTCACGCTGATCAGTGCATCGATCGCGTTGTCAAGAATGTTCATGAACACTTGGTTCAGCTGGGCGGGGTAGCACTCAATCAGGGGTAGGTTGCCGTAGGCTTTAGTGACAGTGATCGCCGAATGGAGGCGGCGATTCAGGAACAGCAGAATATTGTCCATGCCTTCATGGAGGTTGGTTGCTTTGAGTTCCGCTTCATCGAGGCGAGAGAAGTTACGCAGCGACAGCACCAGCTGACGCAGACGCTCAGCTCCCAATTTCATTGAAGTCAAAAGCTTGGGCAGATCCTCGACCAGGAAGTCGAACTCCATAGCCTCAAGCTGCGCCCGAGTCGCCGCCGTTGGCTCAGGATATTGCTGTTGATATAGGAACACTAATTTCAGGAGATCTTGAACGTAATCACTAGCCGGGTTGAGGTTGCCATAAATGAAGCTCACCGGATTATTAATCTCATGGGCGATGCTGGCAACCATCCGCCCCAGACTGGACATTTTCTCGGCGTGAATCAATTGGGTCTGGGCGTGCTGCAGGTCCTGAAGAGCTTGGTTGAGTTCATCGTGGGCCTGCTGTAATTGCTGATTTTTGTGGGACAGTTCTTCGGTTCGATCCGCCACGCGCTTTTCCAGGTGCTGACGCGCCAGCTCCAGTTCTCGGGTTTGGCCTGCCACCGACTGAATGAGACTATTGAGCGAGGTTGCTAAAACGCCAACTTCATCGCGGGTCATCACTGGGGCTTGCAGGTCAAAGTTAGATTCCTTGGTCACTCGCTGAGCAATTTGGGTCACCGTTTCTAACGGCTGAGAGATAGAACGACTGATCTGTAACGCCAGGGCTGCCGCTAGGATCACCGATAGCAGCAGACTGACATTCGTTAACCACCCTCGCAAGGCTTCCGCTCGCTCCAAAGCCGCTTCTGCTTGGTTTTGTTCTCGATATGAGAGTTCCACAAATCTGGCTAGCTCCTCTGAAAAGCGGGTCAGCTTGAGCGCGGCCTCACTGCTGGTGAACCGCCAAAGGGCTTGCTGCGCGCCTGGTAGATTTTTATCTGCCAACGGCAGCGAGCCAACTTTTTCTAGAAGCATCCCCAATTTTTGATTGTAATTTTCTAAAGTTCGGTCATGGGTGCGCAAGAATTGGTTAATCTCTAATTCGTGCGAACTTGATTGTCTTGAGGACTTTTCGGTTAAATCTCTCAGTTTTGAAAGAAGAAAGTCAATCTCATAGGCGCGTGCCAAAAACTCAAAACGCTTTTGCTCAAAGAGTCGTGGTTCGCGGATGACAATCGTCAATTGTTGCTGCTGAGATTGGGCTTTCAAGACGGCAATTTTTAAGCTGCTGAGCAGCTGCCCTTCATCTTGCTCATGGTCTAATCTTTGTAAGGCTTGCTGAGTGTAAAAATTGCCCAGAACTTGCCCCGTTACCGTACCTACAGCCGCAATACTCAGCGCCAGCGCGTAACCACAGACGATTTTGCGTCGAATGCTGGTACGGCGGATGAGTGTCTGTATGCCGTTGGCGAGAGGTCTGGAGAGCCTCGATCGCCACTTCAAAACTGGCTGATTGGTTGAGCCTGGTCTAGCGGCTGTGGTCGTTTTGTAAACAGCCATTGAGAAACACGCGAACCGACTGGCGCACTCCCCAATCTTGGGGAGCTTTGTCCATTGAACTCGACCCGTGGGCAACTGTCCAGGCAATTGCATTTCGCAAGATGTTCAGACCGGCCAAGGCTGTCGCTAAGATGAGAGAAGTTCAGAGTTAGTTGCAAATTTTGCAAGTTTCGGTGACCGCGCCTCAGATGCATCGCCCGCTCTTTCGACCCGAGGAAGGTCGCGCCCATGTCCAAGCTGATCACTCGGTTGAAAGTCTCACTGATCGCGCTGCTTGGCATCGGACCCGTCTTGGAGTTATTGGCGGCTCAGGCTCAGCCAGGATCCTCTGTGCCTCAGCCAGGTGATGTCGCGGCGGATCCGCTTGGTAGCGATATCGCCATCCCTTGGCCGCAAATCCAGGCAGCTCTAGCGCGGGCTCAACAACAGAACCAGCCGCTCACCCTGTTCGAGCGGACTGCCCCCTTGTCTTCACCGGACGGTGGTTCGGCGGTGTATAGCCGCTTGTTAATCCAGGCCCGACCCCAGTTGCTGGAGAGCAAGGTGAGTAGTGTGCTGTTCTGGCAAGATTTGCGCACAGGTGAAATCCAGGCAGTGGCCGCCTCCCAGCCCCGAGAGAGCCGGGAGGCGGCCACTGCCGAGCTGACTGGACTTGCGGTGTTGGTGCCCGTGGCCTGGTCTGGCAGCGGCTTGCAGGTGCTCTGCCGCGACTTCCAGGGCGGCTTTGCAACGGACTTTATCTCAGACTACGCCCTGGTCTGGGATCGCCAGCAGCGCCAAACCTTCCTGCTCGCGCCCCACAGCGTCCGCTACTCCAACGCCATTCTGCTGGGTTGGAGCCGTCAACACCCCGATCGCGCCTTGTTCAAGGCCGGGCTGATCGGAGAAGCCAACTGGCCCCAATGGACGGTCCAACTGGATGGCCAGACCGCCGCCGCTCCCGAAGATCAGCCGTTGCGGTAAAAGACTCACAGAGGCGTTTCAGCCTGCGAGCGGCAGCGGCCAGGCGACAGACGCCGAGACCCGAGACCCCAGCGGCAAGCGCCGAGCTTTTTGCCGCAAGGCTCAGCGATTTGGCAGCAGGCCCCGAGCCGGAACCTTCAAGCGCCGAGTTTTTTGCACCCAGTGCCAAGCGTTCAGGGTCAAAGTCCGAGCCTTGGGCACCAGATTTCAGGCGGGAAACCTCAGGGTTCGGGGTTTGCGGTCGGCTGGAGCCGCTCAGCTCACCAGATTGGCACGGAGGTTGGCCGCCTGAAGCTTCTGCAACTGCTCATACAGCTCGCGCTCGCGGGCGGAGAGCGCTTTGGGCACCATGATTTGCAGCTCGACGAACTGATGGCCGCGCTCACCGTTGTCCTTGGGATAGCCCTTGCCCGCCAGCCGCAAGCGTTGGCCAGACTTCACGCCTGCAGGCACGTTCACCTTCACCGACCCGTCTAGAGTGGGCACTTCGATGGGCGAGCCCAGCGCCGCTTCTGCCGGGCTAATCGGCACCTGACACTGAACGTCCGAGCCCTCCAGCTTGAAGAACTCGTGGGGCAACACCGTGATCTTGAGATAGAGATCGCCGCCCGACGGCCCCTGCCCGCGCAGCCGCACCCGCTGCCCGGTGACCATGCCCGACGGCATATTGATCTCTAGCGACCGCCCGTCCTCCAGGCGGATGCGCTCCCGCCCGCCCGCGTAGGCACGGGTCAGGGGCAGATTGAGCTTGGCTTCCGCGTCGCGCCGCGCTGTGGTACGTGGGCCGGCGGTGTAGGTCTGTGCGCCGGGGCGGTAGGTGTAGCTGCGATCGGGTTCGCCGCTGCCTCCGGGGCTGGGGCCGCCGTTGCCGCCACCGCTGCCGTTCGAGCTGCGGAAGCGCCCCAGGAGGCTGTCGATGAACTCCTGAAAGTCCGCAAAGCGGCTGAAGTCAACCTCGTCATTGCCGCTGGTATCAAAGTCACCGCCCGACCAAGTGCCGCTTGGGGCCTGAGCCGCCCGGCCCGCGTTGCCCTGAAAGCCACCCTGCCGCCAGTACTTGCCGTACTGGTCGTACTGTGCCCGCTTGGTGGGGTCCGAGAGCACTTCGTAGGCTTCGCTAACGTCCTTGAAGCGCTCCTCAGCGGCTTTTTCGTCGGGGTTCAGGTCGGGGTGGTACTTACGGGCTAGCCTACGGTAGGCCTTTTTGATGTCATCGGTCGAGGCATCACGGCTGACGCCCAGACTGTCGTAATAGTTCCGGAAGTTCTGCATGGTCAGGGTTGCCAAAGACGTTGGCCCCAAGGTTTGGGGCTGAGACCACAGGTAGCCAAGGCAGTCTTACACCCATTCATCATCGTCATCTCCCCATTCGTCGGCCCACTCGTCTTTGGCCTTTTTGGGCGGTTGGGCCCGGTTGGGAGGCGGTTGGGCTTGAGATCGGCTGCGCGGGCGGGGTGAATAGTCATCCGCGTCGCGGACCGGCTCACGGCTGGGTCGGTCGGGCTGGGGCCGACTGCGGGGCGCTGCGCTGCGGGCAGAGGGCTGATCGGGTAGGTCGTCCCAGTCGAAGTCTGCATCGCTGTAGTCTTCGCTGCGGCGTTTGCTGCTGCCACTGCCGCCGCCGCCCCACAGCGAGTCCTCTTCTGCCTGCTGGTACAGCTCGCGTGAAAGTTCGTAAAGCGCTTCCTGGAGTTCGGTTTGCTTACGGTCAATCAGGCCGTCGTCGTCGCGGGCCAAGCCCTCACGCAACTCTCGGACCAGGATTTCCAAGCGACTGCGCTTGTCGGCGGGAATCTGGTAATCCAGGCTCAGGCTCAGATCCTTGAGCTGGCGCTCGGCCTGGTAGGCGAAGCTCTCGGCTTTGTTGCGCTTCTCAATGCGGTCGCGGCGCTGGCGGTCGGTGTCAGCAGACGCTTCGGCGTCCCGAATCATACGGGCGACCTCCTCGCCTTTGAGCGTCGAGGTGCCCTGAATCGTGACGCGCTTCTCGCGGCCCGTGTTGAGGTCCTGAGCCGAGACGTTGAGAATGCCGTTGGCGTCCAAGTCAAAGGTCACCTCGATCTGCGGCACACCCCGAGGTGAAGGCTCGATGCCGTGCAGCTTAAAGCGGCCCAGCGACTTGTTGTCATTCGCCAGCTCGCGCTCGCCCTGCACGATGTGGATTTCCACCAGGGGCTGGTTGTCCTCGGCGGTCGAGAAGATCTTGGAGCGGCGGGTGGGCACCGTGGTGTTGCGCGGGACCAGCTTGTTGGTGAGGCCGCCAATCGTCTCCAGGCCAATCGACAGCGGCGTTACATCCAGCAGCAGCAGATCTTTGACCTCACCAGAGAGCACCCCAGCCTGCACGGCCGCGCCCACCGCCACCACTTCGTCGGGATTGACGCTCTGGTTGGGCTCTTTGCCGATCAGCCCCTGAACCAGCCGCTGCACGGCAGGAATGCGCGTGGATCCGCCCACCATCACCACCTCGTCGATGCCCTCTCGGCCCAAGCCCGAGTCCCGCAGCGCCGCCTCGACCGGGCCACGTAGGCGGTCCAGCAGCGCTGTCGACAGCTCTTCAAATTGGGCGCGGCTCAGGCGCAGGTCCAAGTGCTTGGGACCGTCCTGGTTGGCGCTGATGAACGGCAGGCTAATTGGGGTTTCGGTGACGCTCGACAGCTCGATCTTGGCCTTTTCAGCAGCCTCGGTGAGTCGCTGGAACGCCTGACGCTCCTTGCGCAGGTCAATGCCCTCGTCGCGCAGGAACTGCTCGGCCAACCAGTTCACAACCGTGTTGTCGAAGTCGTTGCCGCCCAACTGCGTGTCGCCGCTGGTCGCCTTGACCTCAAAAATGCCGTCCCCGACTTCCAGGATCGACACATCAAAGGTGCCACCGCCCAAGTCAAATACCAGAATCGTCTGTTGGCTCTTCTTGTCTAGGCCGTAGGCCAGCGAGGCCGCCGTGGGCTCGTTGAGAATGCGTTTGACCTCCAGCCCGGCGATCCGTCCGGCATCGCGGGTAGCCTGGCGCTGGGAGTCGTCAAAGTAGGCGGGCACCGTGATCACCGCGCCGGTTACGGGCACGCCCAAATACTTGCTAGCTTCGTCGGCGAGCTTGCGCAAAACCATCGCCGAGATCTCTTCGGGGGCGAATTCACGCTCCAAGCGAGGGCAGTGCACCTTGATGTTGGAGGTTTCATCGCGGCGAACCGTGTAGGCTACGCGCTTGGAGTCGGAACTCAGTTCGTCGTACTTGCGCCCGATGAATCGCTTGACCGAGTAAAAGGTGTTTTGCGGGTTGAGCACTGCCTGCCGCCGGGCCATTTGCCCGACTAGGCGCTCCCCATCCTTACTGAAGCCAACGACAGAGGGCGTGGTGCGCTGCCCCTCAGTGTTCGCGATGACCACCGGACGCCCGCCCTCCATCACGGCTACCACAGAGTTGGTCGTGCCCAGGTCAATGCCGACGATCTTTCCCATTAGCCACCTATTTCCTGTCGTTGCCGCAGACCTTGCTCTAGAGAAGCCCAGGCTTCTCCCATTCCTAATTTAGTCATGCTTCCTTATCAATATCTCTTAAACTCTGGCCGGTTGTGGAGCTGTCGCAGCGTTGGGCAGGTCGGGATTACCGAACTCATCGGCAAAGGCTGCTAGAATGAGGCGATAACCTGGGTCACCCAAGCACAACCTTTCTAACCCCTGTAACCCCTATCGAGTTATGGAAGGATTCTGGCAAAACATAGGTCGCTACTTCCAGTTCTTCATTGCCATTGTCCTGGGAGTCTTTTTAAACGCTATGCAGCCGCTGGTCCCCCTGTTCAGGCGGCCTCTGACGGCCATAGCGCTCGTGACTGCATTGGTGGCTACCTTGGTATTTTTCACACTCACCTTGCAGGCGATGCTGGGGTTGTCGGGCCTCACCTGAAGCTAGCGAGTTGCCCCTATTTTTTGCCGCTGCGCTCGAATTGGGTCTCAAAGTTCTTGACTGTGATTGCACATGGCTACCGATCGACGAGTCTCGCGAGTGTCTGAGCAGATCAAGCGCGAGATCAGCCAAATGTTGCTCAATGGCATCAAAGACGACCGCGTCGGCACCGGCATGGTCAGCGTGACCGATGTGGAGGTCTCCGGCGACCTACAAAAAGCCAAGGTGTTCGTCAGCATCTACGGCAGTGACGAGGCCCGGACCGCCACGATGGAGGGTCTGCGTTCGGCCACCGGCTTCGTGCGCAGCGAGATAGGCCATCGCGTGCGTCTACGCCGAACCCCTGAGATCGTGTTTTTGGAAGATCGCTCGCTGGAGCGCGGTACCCGAGTCCTGCATCTCATCAACCGTCTCAGCCAAGCCAAGCCCGATGTAGAGACAGCACAGGACGGGCAAGAACCCGAGGATGCGGTAGATTAGTCCAGACCAAAGCGCAGGCGAGTGAGACGCTGCCGGGCCGCCTCGTTGAGGCTGCTCGCCAGGTTTGCTTGAGCGCGGCGCGGTTCTCGCTGACGAGTGCGCACGCCGCGGTTGCAATGGTTGACCTCCTCTTCCAGACGGCGCGCGGAGAGCCACTCAGCCCCGAAGCCCGTGACCGTGAGCTGCTGGGCTCGGTCAGAGGTCGCGACAATCAGGCGCTGGCTGAACTTGCGCAGATCCTGACGGAAACGGGCACAGGTGCGCTCGATGTAGGTATCTGCGGTCTCGTTGCAGTCGGTGTAGTAGACCGCTAGGTGGGGGGTGATGACCTCTCGACTGCTCCGCGTCTCCTGAAACTGGGCGTCAAAGACCAGCTGTGTCTGAAATGCACGGTAGGCGCTGTAGCCCGTCAGGGTCTCGGTCAGGCGACGACGGGCTGCCTCCAGGCCACCGGAGCGCAGCTCTGCTTGCAGCGGAGGCCAAGCACCGACGATGTTGTAGCCATCCACCAGCAACAGAGCTTCGAACCGGGGGGAAGGAGACATGACTGGGCCACAGGGTAAAGGTTACATCACATGAAAATCATTCATAGATGTATTGTTACATTCCTGGCCCCGGACCTCAAGCCACACACCCGACAACTCGCCAGCCGCCTTTACCCCAGACGCTCACGCAGGCGTCGAGGCTCTCCTTGATCGACAACCCGCCCCTGTTCGAGCAAAAATGCTCCATCGGCGAAGTCCAGCTCATCCAGGCGGTGGGTCACCCACAGAGCGGTCAGGCCTTGAGTGTTGACCAAGTTGCGGACTTGCTCAACCAAGTCTCTCTGGGCATCCGGATCCAGCAGCGCCGTGGGTTCGTCCAACAGTAGGAGCGCACAATGCCGGGCTAGAGCGCCTGCAATCGCGACTCGCTGCTTCTGACCGCCACTGAGGGCGTAGATTGGGCGTCGCTCCAGATGGACTAGATTCACCGAGCGCAGCGCCTCCTCGACTCGCAGCCGCGTCTCCCCGAGCGAAAGTTTCTCCGAGACTAGCCCGAAGGCCACATCCGCGCCCACAGTTGGCATTACCAGCTGGTGGTCGGGGTTCTGGAAGACGAAGCCCACCGGCTGCTGGGTTATGAGGCTGCCGGACTGGGCGGTTGCCAGCCCAGACAGCAGGCGCAACAGCGTGGACTTGCCGCTGCCGTTGGTGCCTAGGAGCATCCAGAACTGTCCCGAGGGCACCTCCAGGGAGCAGCCATTCAGAACGGGGGCTGCCTGGGGGGACCAGCGGAAGCAGAGGTCTTTCACCTGAACGGCGGGCTCTACCTGAGTCGTCATCAGCCTCGGAAGAAGCCTGCTGCGGCCCCAGCACTGGCAGCAGATTTTTCAGCGATCATCTGAACCGCCGAGACTTCAGTGCTGAGAATGGCCAGCTTCTTCTCGGTCTGCTTGTCACAGGTCAGTTCCAACATTTGGGGTTGAGGTGCGCGGATCGCATCCAGGATTTTCTGGTAGAGAGCAGTGGCCTCTGCTTCTTCTTTGCGCCGCACCGAGAGGGCCAGTGGGTTGCTCTTCAAAATCAATTCGATGATGAACATGCCTGGATTCACAAACTTAATCTCCCCTTCAGTATTGCAAACGCGCTGAGCGGGTGGGGCCTGATGCCCGGTCAGACCTCCTGGATAGGCCTCTCGAAAAATCTGAGGCCGCTCTCTATAATGAGGAGACAAATAAAGAAACGTAAAGCCGCTCTCACTAACTGGAAACCTTGTCTTGCAAGATCCCTAGATGGCGGCCTATCAATCCACGTTTTGGAGGTTTCTCAAGTCATGACTATTGCCGTAGGGCGTGCGCCAGCAGAGAGAGGATGGTTCGACGTCCTCGATGACTGGCTCAAGCGTGACCGCTTCGTATTCATCGGTTGGTCGGGGCTGCTGCTGTTCCCCACCGCTTTCTTCGCGGTTGGTGGCTGGCTAACGGGCACCACCTTCGTCACTTCCTGGTATACCCATGGCCTGGCTTCGAGCTACCTCGAAGGCTGCAACTTCCTGACCGTGGCGGTG
>JANNOU010000072.1:0-15869 GCA_031399305.1 Leptolyngbya sp. SOY_34_metabat_272 | reverse complement strand
TCTCGTCCGGTGAAAAACTCATTGCGTGCATAGGGCACTGTCCAAAGCCCCTCCGAGGCTGTGCCTGCGGAAGTCAGAGGGGCTACTGAGGGCGGATGAGGTCTTCTAAGTCTTGCTTCACCTGAGGCAAACCGCAGCCCCCCGTTCCCTCTGCCCAAGTGATGAGCGCAAACACCCGATCACTCAGAGCCGCAGACGGCGCAGGAATGACACTAGGCGGTGGATTGACCATGAGGAGCAGCGTGTTGAACTGCGCTCCCGGCAGGGCATTGAGCTGCTGGATCAGGTTCAGGCGCTCGGCACGAGAGAAAGACATGGCAGCCTGGGGAGGAGAGGATACTGGCCCTGGTTGTCTTGAAGAATCAGCAGCCCCCACAGCTTGGGGAGAAGTCTGCACGGCTGCCTTGATCGCTTTGGCAATCTGGAGCAGCTCCCGATCCAACTCAGCACCGCTAAAGCTACTCAGCGGCTTAGCCGGACCGTTCACCGCTTGGTAGAGCTCGATTTCGGTCTCCTCAACCAGGCAGTAGCTCACCGCCACCCAGAGGATTTTGACCCCCTCGCGCTTAGCAGCTTCCAGCAGCGGCGGTAACTCATGCTCCGCGATAAAGTCTGAGGCCAGAAAGTGAGGACTCACCAGCAACACCGCTATCGCCGCAGAGGCCAGGGCGTTTTCGATGTCTTGCCGCCACTCTGCGCCGGGTCTGATCTGGCTGTCATCCCAAATGCGCAGCGCATCTTTACGCAGAAGCGGCTTCAGCATCACCTGCAGCCGCTCTAGCCACTCCCGATCCTGGTGACTGTAGCTGATGAAGACCTGATCTCGAACCACCCGAAGCCCTGGTTCTGTCATCTTTTGGAGTTCAGCCAAACCTGCCTCTATCTTGTCAGCCCCTGCCCTGATTGTCTGCGAATCTCCAATCTCCTCCAGCAAGGTTGAGGGAGTTCCTAACAGCTTTGAGGGGCTTCTCTACAACTTCCCGCCGCTTGCCTACAAGGTTGAGAGGCTTGCCTACAACTTTGCGCCGCTTGCCTGCAACTTCTCGCCGCTCAGCTGCAAGCTTGAGCCGGTTGCCTGCAAGTTTGCGCCCTGGCGCGACACGTTCCCGGTGGTTGGCTACAGGGTTGAGGGGATTGCCTGCAAGTTCTGGGGCGATGCCTGCAACTGTAGCGGGGCAGGATAGGTTTGCAGCTTTGCGGAGGACTCGCTGTGGGGGTCTGTTGGCAGCGGATGGGGGAACGGATGGAAACGGATGGCAAGCAGTCTGCTTCTCAATTTCCCCATCCGCTGCCAGTAGGGAAGCTGTTCAAGCGAACTGAAGGGTTGCTCAGCTTTGAAGTCAGTAGGTTTGAGCCATAGCTACTCAGGGGCAGAGGCATGCGCCTGCAGCCAAGCCGTTAAATCTGAGGGCGCGGTGAAATCCAACAGGGCCTCCCCCAACGCTTCCAGTTGAGACAGCGTCAACGCCCGAACCTGACCCTCCAGTTCCAAGCCGATCGGACCGATACGCCGAGCAAGCTGACGCAAAATCAGCGCCAAACCTTCTTCCTGGCGTCCTTCCTGGCGTCCTTCTTGACGTCCCTCTTGCAACGCTTCCTGATACACCCGCGTCTGTTTGAGTTCGCTTAGTCCCAGCATCTGCTCGATCGCCTCCCGACTCATTTGCGGAAACTTGTAGACCATGATCGTCTCGACTAGCTCTATTATCGCGGCGGTGGATAGCCTTGGGGCCACGCTGTCCCTGGCTCGGCCCAACAGCGCTTTCGCTTGCTCTGATGCAACCTCCGGCTCAGACACAATCAACCGGACCAGCCCCAGGCCCAAAGAGTCTGGAGTCACGTCTTTGATGGTTTCTAGGTAGATCCGTTGCACCGGTCCATGCTCCAGCAGGGCCTGGAAGACTGGGCTGGGCTCTGGCTCTAGGCTGGGCTTGGCAAAGAGCACCCCTGCTCTCCAGGCCACCGTTTCGGGATGCTGGCGCAAGAACAAGAAGATCTCGGCAAAAAAGCGGTGGTAGAAGTGTGGATCTCTCTGAAACTGCACTTCGATAAACCAGACAGTTGGGTTGGCAACACCAGGGCGAGGGACCAGAACGCCATCAATGCGGAAGGCCGTTTGTTTGAGTTCAACCGAGCGGAAGTCGTAAGAATCGGCCAGCCGCGCAGGTTGACCGAGCAACTCAAAGATGATGCCGGGAGCAGTCTGGAACAGGAAATAGAACAGCGAGTCAGTTTTCAAGCGGGGCGGGCGTCGTAACTGAGCGGTTTGATTGTATCCGCCGTACGCTCCGACCAGGGTTGTAGGAATCAGGGGAATGGGGATCCGGTTGGGCTTAAAGCAGGCGCAGCTGAGTCTGAGCAGTCTCCGGCTCCGGCTCATCGCTCAGCTCGCTCAGCAACAAGCGGGCCGCATCCAGCAGCTCGGGTTCGAGATCGCGCAGCTCCTCGCGACCCTGGAGATAGGTTTGCAACACTTCCAACGGGTCTTGCGGCGTGCTACTAGCCAGCGCAGGCCAGCGCGCTTGGTCAAACTGGTTGATCAGCTCAGGGGTCACCGTGGCAGTGTGGGCACTGGTCAGCCACTGGTTCAACTGCTGCGGATCAACCTGGTGCAGCTGATCCGGTCGCAGCCGATAGACCAGGCGCACCACTGCCTCGTGGATATCGGCCTGGGCAATCGCCCGCTCCAGACAGAGTTGAGGCTGGGCCTCGCCCGAAACATCCACGTTCAACGTGCGAAACGGTCGCACCGCCAGCGGACAAAACTGCACCTCCGCCCGACCCCGCTCCAGGTCAACCCGCACAAAGCCCTTGGCCTCGCGTTCCTCGCCAAAGTCCACCCGCTCAATACTGCCGGGATAGACGACCGGCGGCTGCTGACACAGGATCTGGTGCTTGTGCACATGGCCCAGCGCCACATAATCAAACTCCCGACGCGCCAACAGCGCCAAAGGCACACTGAAGCCCCGACTCACCGCCAGAAAACGCTCGGCTCCCCAACTGGCGGTATCCACCATCAGGTGCGCCAGCAGCACACTGGGCTGCTGCGGATCGAGCTGACGCACTTCGCCTTCGAGCGCGACCTTCAGCTTGTCGAGCAGCAGCTGGTTGATCGCCGCTAGCGACAGCCCTTCAGTCTCAGCGCGGCTGAGCAGGGTCGAGCGGGTGAGCCAGGGCAGCGTCACCACCTGCACCGGCCCCTGGCGCGTGGTCAAGCGGTGGGTGGTCAGCCGGTCGCCCACCACAAAGCCAGGCACACCCAAAGTGCGGTAGATATTCAGCGACGCACCGCCACTGCCCTGCGCATGCTGATCGTGATTGCCCACCAGCAACACCGTAGGAATGCCCGCCTCGGCCAGGCGACAAAACTGGCGAGCAAACGCCTCCTGTACCAGCGGCGGCGGCGTGGCATCGGGAAAAGCATCACCGCCGAACAACACCAGATCGACCGGCTCCGCTACCGCCCGGTCAATGCACACGGATAGGGTCTGCACAAAGTCCTCAAAGCGGCTGTTCTGACCGGTCTGCGGGTTCAACCGACCGTGGCTGAGGCCGCTACCCAGGTGAATATCCGCCAGATGCAGGATGCGGATGCCCACTAGCGGGCGGCCCGCCACAGCAGTAGGCCGCCCGCGACTAGCGCCAACCACACCGGCAGCCAGGCCGATAGCAGCGGTGCCAATGCCCCTGCCTGCCCCATCGAGCTGGTGATCACAGTGAGCATATAGTAGGAAAAAATGATCACTATGCTGATGCCCAGGCCCAGGCCCTTGCCGCTGCGCCGCAGGCTGAGGCCCAGCGATGCCCCCACCAGCGCAAAGGCAATACACACAAACGGAAAGGCAAACCGCTGTTGCAGCCGCACAAACAGCTTGCGCAGCCGCTTGTCATCGCTGCTGGAGCGCACCAAGCTGATATGACGGCTGAGTTCGACAATGTTCATCTCGCTGGTATCGCGGCGCTCCTGCGCCAGATCCAGCGGGGCGCGCGGCAAGTTCAGATCATGCTCCTCGAAACGCAGGATGTTGCGGTAGGAGCCATCGGCAGACACCAGATAGATCGCGCCATTGTAGAAGCGCCAGCGGCTGATCTTGGGCTGCCAGTCGGCCATCTCAGCCGCAATCACCTGAGAAACCGAGCCCTGGCTAAAGTCCAGGATCGTCAGCCCCCGCATCTGCTTGCCGTCAAACTCCCGCGCGTAAAACAGGCGGGCGAGCACTTCCTTGGAGTTGCCATCCGGCTGTTTTAGATCCTGGAACTGGCTGTAAAGGATGTTGTTGCCCTGAAAATTCTGATTTTCCCCTTTGAGCGCCCGGTTGAGCATCGTCGTCGCCTGGTAGTTGGCCGAAGGCACGACGATTTCGTTGAACAGAAAAGTCAGGCCGGTGACCAGCAGGCTCAGCAACAGAGCGGGCATTACCAAGCGATAGACGCTCACGCCACAGCCGCGCAGGGCGATGATCTCGTGGTTGTCCGAGAGCCGGCTGTAGGCCATCAAGGTGGCCAGCAGGGTGGACATCGGAAAGGCCAGGGCGACGAAGTAGGGCATCTGCAGTATCAGGACCTGCAGCGCCAGCTGTAGGGGTAGGTCCGCTTCGGCGACCTGCCGCACCAGATACAGCAGTGAGCCCACCGAGATGCCGATCGACGAGAATGCTCCCACGCCGAACAAGAACGGCAGCAGCAATTCCTGGCCGATATAGGCATCCATAACAGGGATGCGGGGCAGCCACAGCCGCCTGGGCTTGCGGGGGCGCGGCGAAATGGGCTTAACGGTGCCTGAGGTCATAGTGCAATAGCGCGGGGCCGGGAGAAACCGCAGGGGCGAGGATTACCCTTACTCATACTGCGTCAGCGTCGAAACTTCTGGCCTAGATAATACTGGCGAACCAGCGGATCACTATAAAGCTGTTCAGCGCTACCCGCCGCCAGGATCCGTCCTTCCCGCATGATATAGGCGCGATGGGTGATCGCCAGGGTCTCGCGCACATTGTGATCGGTCACTAGGACCCCGATGTTGCGGCGCACCAGCTGCCGGACGATATCCTGCACATCCGCAACGGCGATCGGGTCGACGCCCGCAAACGGCTCATCCAGCAGCAGGAACTTCGGCCCAGTTGGCCCTGCCGCCAGAGCACGGGCGATTTCAGTACGCCGCTGCTCGCCGCCAGAGACATGCTCCCCCAAGGTCGAGGCTACATGGCCCAGACGAAATTCCTCCAGGAGTTGGTTGAGGCGAGCGCGCCACTCCCGACGCGGCACCTGGGTTTGCTCTAGCACCAGCAGCAGATTGTCACGGATCGTCAGCCCCCGGAAAATGCTGGGCTTCTGGTGCAAATAGCCAATTCCCAGCCGAGCTCGCTGGTGCATGGGCAGATGGGTAATCTCGCGCTCGTCCAGTCTGACCTTGCCTTGGTCGGGCTGTTCTACGCCGGTTGCAATGTAGAAAGTTGTGGTCTTGCCAGCACCATTGGGACCGAGCAAGCCCACGATCTCGCCTTGATTCACTGTGAGACTGACCTGACTGACGACCTCGCGCTTACCGTAGCGTTTGTGGATGTTGTCTAGGACGATCTTCACTGCGTTTCACGGTTTGCGAGTAGGGGCACGGCCAAAGCATTCTGCCAAAATAACCGATTTGGAGCCCATCTCAGCAATAGTTACGCTCAACGGCTCGTTGCCGGATTCACTGTCGGCTTGAACTGCGTCTTGGGGTCGAAGGCGGGGGTGGCAGCGGGGGTGGCGGCAGGGGTAGCCCCAGCATCCGGCACGATGTAGATCGATTCAACTTGCTGTTGTGCCTGGGGCAGTGCTTCGAACCGTCCTTGGTCGATCAGGTAGGTGACGGTTTCACCGCGCAGGCTATTGCCCTCCTGGGTCACGTAGACATTGCCGCTGAACACGATCCGCCGTTCCCGGCTGAAGTATTGCGCCTGGGACGAGGTGGCCTGAATCTGGCGGGCAGGGTAGTTCATGCGCACATTCCCGCGCGCGGTGACCACGCCAGTGACCGCATTCGCCTCTTGCACATCTGCCCGCAGAATGACTGCCGCACCAGGGGTGGGCGCAGGATTTTGAGCCACTAATGGCCGACCAGGCAGCAGGGCCAGCAATCCAATCGGAAGCACGGACAACCAACGAAACTTGTTCACGGCCACCAACCTCACCAGCAACTACTGCTCAGGATACTGAGCCGTCCCCGTTCCCTGCAACGCCAGACGCTCCACCCGGCGTTTGGTTCCAGCTCTCAGCGCTCAGAGACGCCCAACTTCCGGCAGGAGCCCCCTGATCAAATTGCCAACGCCTGGATTGAAAGTGAGGCTGGCAAGGGCTGCACTTCAGTCTGGCGGTGCTGTAGGTGCTGTAACGCATCTAGCAACTGCCTGCTGTCCAGCAGCAGCTGATCCAGGTCGATGCCGCCGTAGTCGGCAGGGTAGCGCCTCAGGCGGTTGATGCCTTCCCCCAGCAGTAGGGTGGCCCCGCGCAGATTGCCATTGCCCAAGTGGTAGCAGGCCACCGCCAACTGCAAGATCGCCTGGTAGAAGGTTTTGTCTGGATCGACCGCCTCGATCCAGAGAGCCTCCAGCCGGTCGTGGCAGGCGTAAAATTCGCCCCGGTTGAACTGCTCAACAGCCTGCCAAAACTCGGGTACGGCCTGCTCAGGGCTCACCTTACTGGTCGTAGCTCACATCGACCGTGGCAACCGTCTGCTCACGGCCCGCAAAGGGGTTGTCTGGAGTCAGGAACAGCATGCAGTGGCACTCTTTGCGCTCCCGCATCGGCACGCAGGGACAGTTCCAGTAGGTCGAGTGCACCTCGGCCTCTTTGTCATCGTAGTAGCGGCAGGGGCACAACGGGGAGCCGAGTTCGTCCTTATGTTTGGCTAGCCCCTCGATCACCGCGATCGGAACCGTGGGGTCGACGCAAAAGTAGGTTCCTGTGCGGCGAGCATAAGTCTCTGCAAAATTCTTCATCTGGTGAAAGCTCTTTTCAGAGCCTTTGTTCTTACCACGATCGTTTGTCATAAGGGAACAGACCCTTCCGGGCGGCTAAAAGTGACGAGCGATGTCTGCGTTGTACCCCAGGTCTGGAGCGCGGGCAAACTTTACTTTGAGAGATCGAAGGATACTACCAGTAAACACCCAGTAAACACCCAGAGGAGAGCACTTTCATAGCAGGCGCAAGCGCTCCAGTAAGCGGCTGACCATCGGCAGGTCGCTGGCATCAGGAACCCGATCTAGATAAAGCTCTAGGTCGGCTCGGGCTTCGGCATAGCGGTGGATCTGGTAGTAGAGAAGCCCCCGGTCGCGCAGGTGCGCTGGGGTATTGGGATCCAAGCGCAGCAACGACTCAACGGTGCGCAGCAGTCGTTTCAGATCGCCCCGAGATAGATAGATCCCTTTCAGATTGGTGAGCACCCGGCCTAGAATGTGTCGAGGACCGGCGACGACTAGGTGTTCGGCTTGCAGGGGCATAGGCCGACCTACGAACTGATTCAAGCGCAGCTGGCAGTCTTCACGAAACAGGATTTCGCCCCGCTCGAAGGGATCGACGTAAATCTCCAGCTCAGGCTGAGCTGGGCGCAAGATGAAGTGCCCTGGAAAATTCACGCCTTCCAGCGGCAAGCCCACCCGCTCTGCCAGCGCCATGTAAAAAATTGCCAAGCTGATGGGGATACCTAGCCGTCGATCCAGCACTTGGTTAAGGAAGCTGTTGCGCGGGTCGTAGTAGTCGTCCCGGTTGCCGCGCCAGCCTAGCTCCTCGAATAAGTAGGCATTGATCCCACGCAGAAGGCGCAGCGGATAGTGTTCGGCAGCTAAGCGTTGGCGTAGCCCGATAGCTAGGTCGTCGAGCTGTCGCAGACGGGCAGCGATGTCCAGATCCGTATACTCCGCAGCAGCGATGCAGAACGCTGCTTCTACCAGGTGAGCGGTTGTGAGTTCACGGTCGGCCAAGCGGGCGATTTCAGCAAATCGCTGCTCTGCTGGCGGCAGGTCTGGCATGGGCGTGAACGGGGAGCTAGCCCTCCAATTCTGACCTAGATTCGGGATAGCAGGCGCTGGAGTTGCCCCTGGAGCGGCTGTTCTGCCTGGATGAGCAGGTGCAACCCAATGCCCTGCGCATCAATCGGGGCATTGGCCTGACCTCCCCACAACACTAGACGGCTGCCAGAGGGCAAGCCCAGGGTCGAGGGACGGGTCGTGAGCCAAACCATGGGGAGGGAGGGGGGAGCACTCTCTCCAGACTTGCCCAAGGACGCGGGTTGAATGGCCGCTAGGGCTTCTAGAACCGGGCGATTGCCCTGGATCAAAGCGGTTTCGGCGCTCCACAAACGCACATTCAGATTTTGGCGCAGCGCGTAGAAATATAGCGATGCTGCGGCGCTCACCGCCTGCTCAAAGTCTTGCACCTCCCAGGGGCAGCGCTGGTCGAGGGCGATCACCAGGTCTTGAGTGCCGGTGGCACGTTCGAGTTCCCGCACCCGCAGCTCTCCGTAGCGGGCGCTGCTACGCCAGTGGACTAAGCGGATCGGGTCGCCCCAGCGGTAGGGGCGTAGGGCCCGCGTGATCCCCTGCTGGTCCGAACGGAACTGCTCGGCTAGGCTGTGTCGCTGGCGGCTAGTGTCACGACCCAGCTCGTCGACCAGCGGGCAACGCGCCAGCGGCAGCACCGTCGGGTAGACCACCGCCACGGCCCTTACCTGGCGTAGGCGGCGGCACCAGCACAAGCCCAATGGCGCGGCGGTGCGCAAGTGCACCTGCTGCCAGCGGTAGATCCCCCGACGCACGACCGGGGCCGTGGTGTAGGTCCAGCGATCAATGCCCGCAGGCGGCAGGCGCTCGAGCACCTGACTCTTGGCTAAACCCAGGGCTGCCGGTAGCACATCCACCACTTCTAGCAGGCTGCGGGCCTGACGGCTGGCTTGATTGCTAATCTGCAGCTCGATCGTGAGTACATCGCCCACGCTGACGGGTGAGATGGGGCGGCGACTGACCTGGATCGCCCGCAGGGAGCGCTCAGGCAGGATTGCTCCCAGCAGCAGCAGCGCAAAACTGACGCCGCTAATCACATAGAGCCAACCCGCTAGGGTGTTGGTCCCGGCTAGAAAAAAAAAGGTTGCCAGTCCCCCTAGCAGCCAGCCAGCAAACGCGGGGTTGACCCAATGCGTCTCTAGCCAGTGAGCTAAACTCTGAAGACGGCTGCGTTTTGCGGTCATCAATACGCCCCCCTTAACCCATTTCTGATTGTGACCTCTCATCCAATCTTTTGATGGCGTTCACCCTGCCTGGCAGATGTCATCTGTCGGCGGGTGCAGTAAGGTGGGTGCAATACCCAGATTGCTCTCCTAAGAAGACCAATTGGAAGCGTTTCCATGCCCAGCCATCTGCCTCCCGGTCCTCCACCCGTTCCCCCGCCCCCACCATTGCCGGTGCCATTTACAGGCCAGCGTGCCAGTGATCGCCACCTACGAGGAGTTAGCAATCGAGCGACTAACATCCGCCAGCTGGTCGAGGAAGCACACCTTCGTGGGGCTTCTGACATTCATATCCGAGTTGGGGAGGAGCCTCGCTTCCGCATTCGGGGCGAGATGTATCGCATAGGTGGCGGCTGTCCGCCGGTCACCGCAGAGCAATTTGAGAGTTTCCTGGCTGAGATCCTCTCGCCGGAGCAGCAGCAACGCTTCGCTTACGAGAAAGAGCTGGACACTGCGATCCTCTACGAGAACTTTCTGCGTTGTCGTGTGAACTGCTTCGATAGTTTGCGCGGCGGAGCGATGGTGCTGCGTCTGATCACACTCAAGGTGCCCTCGATTGACGATCTGGGCCTGCCGCAGGTGCTCAAGGACATCGCAATTCGACCCCAAGGCTTAGTGTTGGTCACCGGCCCAACCGGCTCGGGTAAGTCCACCTCGCTAGCGGCGATGGTGCGCCATCTCAATGAGACGGTCAGTCGACACATTGTCTGTATTGAGGACCCGATTGAGTACGTCCACACCTCCGACAAATGCCTGATTAGCCAGCGCGAGGTTGGGCTGCACACCCACGAGTTTAGCCAAGCCCTGCGCGCGGTCCTACGCGAAGACCCCGATGTGATTCTGATCGGGGAGATGCGTGACCGCGAGACGGTTGCAACTGCGCTCAAGGCCGCGCAAACTGGTCATCTAGTCCTGGGAACGCTGCACACGCGCAGCGCGATCGGTGCGCTGGAGCGTCTGCTCAACATCTACAATCCGGATGAGCAGCCCGCCATGCGCTACCAGATCACCGAGAGCCTGATTGCGGTGGTGGCGCAGACGCTGGTCCCAACCACCGACGGTAAGCGAGTAGCGGCGATGGACATCCTGGTCAACACCCCAGCAGTGCGCGACTACCTGCAAAAGGGCGAGGAGGACGAGGTCCGCCAGTTGATGGAGACTGACACAATCGAAGGCATGCAGGTCCTGAACCAGATGCTCTGCGAGCTAGTCCTAGACGGGCGGATCACCATGAACGACGGCGTCACCGCCTCCTCGGATGAGGGTGATCTGCGCCGCCGCATCCGCAATGAGGGCCTCGACCCAAGCCGCCTCGCTAACCACAACAGCTTCGAGAACTTGATCCGTCGCTAGGTTTCAGCGCCTGAGCTACCAAATCCTCCCGTATGGGGGATTTGGTTTTTGGGCGGGTTAAAAGTCGTCTAGGGCGCAGCGAAGCAAGCGTTTGGCGAGCGAACTGCCCAGGCCCTCGCGCTTGGGGTAGTAGCCTGCAAATTCGGGGCTGTACCAGAGGTTGCGGGTGCTGTGGGTCCGCGACCAGAGCTCGCGCTGGATCATGAAGCCATACTTGCCGCTGGAGTAGATCGTCCAGAGCTTGTTGATGATCTTAAGGTCCAGGCAGGGAAATTCGTGGATGTGATCGGCGCTGAGAAAACCCAGGGCCTCGGCGCCCGCGACCTGCAGCATTAGCCGCTGGGTTTCGCAGTCGGCCTCTTCCCAGGCTTGTTGGGCCAGGAGATCTTTGAGGGTCGAGTAGTTGGTGCGCGAGGTGCTCAGCAGCCAGCGGTCAGCCTCGGGGAAGGGCTCACGGGCGGTGGGCTCGGCGTCACTGTCACGCTGGCGCAGGGCTTCTTCGAGCAGCTTTAGGCGAGCGATCAGCGCATCCCGGCCCAGCTTGAGGTCAGCGTTGTCGCGGCACAGGCACTCACGGGTGCGCCGCTGCAGGCTTAACTGCTCCTGCAATTGCCGAATTTGTTCGGCCTGCTGTTGCGGATCTGGGGAAGGTCCCGAAGGGCCAGGGGCCTGAGAATGGCTCATGACGATGCTGACGTTAAACCATCGCGGCAATGATTCTGGATGAGCTGAGCGGCAGATTGTGAAGTTACGTCAAGGATAGCGCTGCGCTGCGGGCTGCCCAACCCTTCACGCCCGTGGTCGCGCGATCAGGACCACGCTATCGTGCCCATCTGCAGCTTGCAGGTAGACTTTGACCTGCTCTTCTTGGGCGGTCGGCAGACGCTTGCCTACGAAATCGGGGTGGATCGGCAGCTCGCGATGCCCTCGGTCCACCAGCACCGCCAGACGGATACAGCGTGGCCTGCCATAGTCGTTAACGGCGTTGAGCGCTGCGCGGATCGTGCGCCCCCGGTAGATCACATCGTCCACCAGCACGACTGTGCGATCAGTCAGATCTACGGGGATGTGAGTGGGAGCAGGGGTGCGTACGGCGATCTGATCCAGGTCGTCGCGGTAAAAAGTGATGTCCAGCGCGCCAGTGGGCACCTCGATTCTCTCCAGCAGCTGAATCTGCTGCGCCAGAGTCTGGGCCAGTGGCACGCCGCGCGTGTGGATCCCCAAAAGCACGAGCGAGGTCAAATCGCCGCTACGCTCCACGATTTCGGAGGCCAGGCGTGTGAGCGTGCGGCGCACCTCGTCGGCAGACAGGATCTCAACCGCCTGAGGAGAGGTGGGCATCGCCCCTACTCAAAACCCAGATGTTTTGACACCGACTGCACGTCCTTATCGCCGCGCCCGGAGCAGTTGATCACGAGGCGCGTGCCAGGCGTGAGCGATGGGCAGAGCGTCTCCAGGTAGGCGATAGCGTGGGCTGTCTCGAGGGCGGGGATGATGCCTTCGAGCTGCGACAGGCGTTGGAACGCCTCCAGGGCTTCGGCGTCGGTCACGCTGTAGTACTCAGCGCGGCCTGTGTCCTTGAGGAAGCTGTGCTCGGGTCCTACGCCGGGGTAGTCCAGCCCTGCGCTGATCGAATAGGGCTCGATCACTTGACCCTCCTCGTCTTGCAGCAGGTAGCTCATTGCCCCGTGCAACACGCCGACCCGGCCTCGGGTGAGCGTAGCGGCGTGTTGGTCGGAGTCGGTACCCTTGCCTGCCGCTTCGATGCCGATCAGACGCACTGAGGGTTCCTCCACAAACTCGTGGAACAGGCCCATGGCATTGGAGCCGCCACCGACGCAGGCCAGCAGGATATCCGGCAGACCGCCCCATTTTTCCAGAGCCTGGGCACGCGTCTCCCGCCCGATAATCGCCTGGAAGTCGCGCACTAGCATCGGGTAAGGATGGGGGCCAGCCACCGAGCCCAAGATGTAATGGGTGTGTGCGACGTGAGTCACCCAGTCGCGGATTGCTTCGGAGGTGGCGTCCTTGAGCGTGCCGGTTCCGGCCTCAACCGGGCGCACCTCAGCCCCCATCAAGCGCATGCGGAACACATTCAGCGCCTGCCGCTCCATGTCGTGCACGCCCATGTAGACAATGCACTCCAGGCCGAAGCGCGCGCAAACAGTCGCTGTCGCCACGCCATGCTGACCGGCCCCGGTTTCGGCGATGATCCGCTGCTTGCCCATGCGCTGGGCCAGCAGCACCTGTCCCAGGGCGTTGTTGATTTTGTGGGCTCCCGTATGGTTGAGGTCCTCGCGCTTGAGGTAGATCTCACAGCCTGCGTAGCGAGCGCTCAAGCGCTCGGCAAAGTAGAGCGGCGTGGGCCGACCGACATAGTCTTGTTGCAGCCCGCTCAGTTCTGCCTGAAAATCGGGGTCGCTCTGGTAATGATCAGCAGCAGCCTCCAACTCGCTCAAGGCGCTCATCAGCGTTTCGGGGACATACTTGCCGCCGAAGCGGCCAAAGCGACCCAGGGCATCGGGCCGCTGGGCAGCCGTCTGACCGAGACCGGAAGGGGACAGGGGAGTGAGGGTCACAGCGGTTAACGTAGAGTGGATGCGAGAGCTCAGGGCTAAATTATACGCCCGTGCTCTGCTCGCCAGGGGCGGTGGGGAACTGCTGCGGCAGGGCAAGCGTCATTTGGGCTGGGGCGGCTTTGGGCTGCGATGCCAAGTGTTGAACAACCTCTGTTGTCATTTCATCAAGATGAATACTAAACTGCTCCGCCTAGCGACGTCTGGGATGTTGGTGGCTGGTACGGTTCTGGTGCCGCTGAATGGGCTGTGGCCTGGGACACCCGAGCAGATTTCTGGCGGCGCTGCCTACGCGCAGGATGCCGATGAGCAGACGAATATCCGGGTCTACCAGCGGGCCAGTCCGGCGGTGGTGTCAATCGCGGCGGGTTCGCGAACCGGCAGCGGCAGTATTATCACCCCGACCGGCCTAGTATTGACCAATGCCCACGTGGTGCAGGGGGCGCGGACCGTGGCGGTGGTGATGGCGGATGGTCGGCGCTTGCCGGGCGATGTCGTGGCCTTTGCCGCGCGCGGTCAGGACTTGGCGATGGTGCAGATTCGCGCTCAGAGCAACCTGCCGACCCTGTCGCTGGCACGCCCTAGCTCGGTGCAGGTGGGCCAGCGGGTGTTCGCGATCGGCAACCCCTTCGGTCGCTTCGCAGGCACGTTGACCACCGGCATTGTCAGCCGCATCGACGCCCAGCGCGGGCTGATTCAGACCGACGCTGCAATCAACCCAGGCAATTCGGGCGGGCCGCTGCTCAACAGTCGGGGCGAGCTGATTGGCGTCAACACGGCGATCTTTACCGGCGGCTCTGGTACGGGCAATATCGGCATCGGCTTTGCAATCGGCGTCGAGCAGATCCAGCCCTTCGTGGTGGCGGCGCGCGAGGGACGGGCTCCGCGCGTGGCTCAACAGCAGCGCCCTGCCCTCAGCAGCCGCAGTGCCCGAGCTTTGGTGCTCAATGGGGCGGCGGTCAATGGTCGGCTAGGCCGAGGCAGTAATGTGCTGCCTGTGGACAATAGCTTCTTTGACCTCTACCGCTTTCAAGGTCAGGCCGGTCAGCGGATCGTGCTCGAAATGGCCAGCCGGGATTTGGACCCCTTCTTGATTCTGTTTGGCCCCAACGGCAGACCCTTGGTTCAAGATGACGACAGCGGCGGCAGAGGCAACGCCCGCATTGCTGGGACCTTGCCTCTGAGCGGCACCTACATCCTGCTCGCCAACTCCTCTCGGCCCGGCCAGGCGGGCGCTTATCTGCTACGCGGGCAGTCTAGCCGACCGCGCTGACCATGGCTCGACTGGGCGCGATCGGCAAGCTGACGGCTTCGGGCCGGTGACAAATCGCCTGGATCCGGTAGCCGTCTGGGTCAATTACTAGGGCGGCGTGGTAATGGGGGTCCAGGCCGAGTTTGCCGTTCCCCTGGGCACCCGCCGCGAGCGCGGCTTCGTAGAACGCGTCCACAGCTTGGCGGCTACTGGCTTGAAAGGCCAGGTGAAATTCCACCGAGAGGGGTGTGCCGACGGCTAGCTGCACCGCTTGACCGACCCAGAATGTGGGATGGTCGTCGGTGCCGTAGCCAACCGCATGGTCAAGCTCTATACAGCGTCTGATTCCCAGAGGGGACAAGACCGCGTCGTAAAAAGCCAGGCTGCGCTCTAGATTGGCTGTGCCTAAGGACAGATGATCGAACATGAGCAACCTCCACGCGGATCTCCTCAAAGATACCGATAGACTGGCGAACGTCAACTCAAGAGCGAACCTTTTGGGGAGCAACTCATGCGCACGCAATGGGAAAGTCTGCTGCAAAACTTGGGACAATGGCAGGGCTCGTTCACTCGCTTCTCGCCGCAAGGGGAGTGCCTGGAAGACATTCCTAGTCTGGTGAGCCTGGAGGGTTTGGACGAAAATCGTCGCATTCGGCAGGTCGTCCGCCTGTCGCCCGTCAATGCAGAGCCCCCCCCAGAGAAGGTTTTTGAGTACAGTTCGCTGAACCGGAGCACGCTGTTTTTTGACAGTGGCGCGTTTTCCCAGGGCTCGATGCAGTGGGCTCCGTTCGCGGAATTCGGCGCAGAACTGGGCCTGATCGCGGGTCCGCGCCGCTTGCGCTTGGTCCAACTGTTTGACCGCGCTAGTCAGCTGAGTCAGCTCACCCTGATCCGCGAACAGCTAGCGGGGACGGCTGCACCAGAACGTCCTGCCCTGAGCCTAGAGGATTTGCTCGGCGACTGGCAGGGGCAAGCCGTCACGCTCTACCCCGATTGGCGCTCACCGGACACCTATGCCACGCGCCTGCTGGTGCAGCGCCAGGGCGACCAGTTGAGCCAGCAGTTGAGCTATCCCGGCGGCACGCTCACCTCGACGGCTACTGTCAGTGGCTCCCTTCTGCGCTTCGAGCAGGGGGCTCAGCCGGTTCAGGTGCTGCTGTTGCCTGATGGCGCTTCTGCCACCGCTCCGCGTCAGGTACAAGCCCGCCAGCCCCTGTTCTTGGAGGTGGGCTGGTTGCTACAACCCGACCTGCGCCAGCGGCTAATCCGCAGCTATGACGCTAAAGGCGGCTGGGTCAACCTGACGCTCGTGACCGAGCGTCGGCAAGGGGTTTAGAGACCTAGCTGGGTGCTGAAGCTGGACAAGATTGGGCGGTTAACGTGTGGGATACGCGGGTTTTCTACCCGCAATCTCGCCGGATCGCTGACCACT
>JANNOU010000065.1:0-11038 GCA_031399305.1 Leptolyngbya sp. SOY_34_metabat_272 | reverse complement strand
TCTGCTGGAAGTGGTGTCTGCGGTGGAAGAAGGAGATTTGACGGTGCAGGCGAAGGTGAGCCCGCGTGCGACCGGTCTGGTTGCGGACACTTTCAACCGCCTGATTGAGCAAATGTCGCGGGTGCTGATGCGAGTCTTGGGGACGGCTCGACAGGTCAATAGAGGGGCTAAGGGACTAGAAGAGCTGGCAAAAACTGTAGCGGTTAATGCTGAGTTGCAGTCTCAATCGGTGACCCAGGTGCAGAGCCTAACCGAGCAGGTAGAGCGCTCCGCACGTCATTCCGCTCAGCAGGTTGAGCTATCGAACCAATCACTGTTTGCTGTGCGCTCTGCGGTCGAGCAGGGACAGACGACGATTAATCAGCTTACCCTGGGCATTGACGTGCTTCAAATGGGCACCGCTCAGCTTGTGCAGCGGATGAAGACCCTGGGAGAATTTGTGAATTTGGCCGACCAATTTGTGCAAGAGCAAGCGCAAATTGCTTCACTGACTCGTGTTTTGTCGATCAGCGCAACCCTGGCAACTGCACGGGCGGCTGAGCAACGGGATCCCAATCAGTTTGTGGTGGTTGCCCGTGAGTTTGAAACCATTACAGCTCAGGTCAATGCTCTCGCTGCTCAAACCAATGAAGGTCTGGCAGCGCTGCAAAATCGAACCACTCAAATTCACCAAGTTGTGTCTGCAATTGATGCCGATATCCAAAGTTTGAGCGGCCTGGTTTCGGGGTTCAATACTGGCGTAGAACAATCCAGCCATGTATTCAGTAATGTGCAGACAGTAACGGCGCAGGTGGTGAAGGTTGGTCAAGAGGTGGCGCTATCCAACCAAGAAATTGTGAATGCTAGTCAATCCACGGCTCAGTCGGTGCGGGAGATAGCGGTCTTGGCCGAGCGTACGGCTGACTTAACCCGCCAGGCTCAGCTGCAATCTGAGCGGATGGAAGGTCTGGCTCGCCGCCTGCTCAGCAGCATTCAATTTTTCCGCTTGCCTGCTCCGATGCAGTCCGAGATAGCAAGCGGCGATGACGAGCTGAACTTAAATTTGTCCCAGTTTGCAGTCCAAACGCTGAATGCCTCTGCCGAGGTAGCAGGCAGTGAGCACGCGCCCTCCAACTATCCTCAGTTGAACGCTGCTGCGCCTCCTGCTGACAAGCTGCCCTAGATCCCACGCTGCCCCTTGAATTTGGATAGGCAACCCCATGATTTCCAGCCCACGAAAACCGTCGTTAGGATCTGCCGACGCCCCAGCTTTCCCAGCAGCCCCCAAGACTTCAGAGTCGAGCGAGGTCCGTGGCCTGCCTCTGCAAATTGTGCTAGTGCTACCGTTCGTGCTCCAGATTTTAGCGGCAGTGGGGTTGGTCGGCTATCTGTCATACCGGAACGGCCAGCAAGCGGTCAATAACCTGGCCAGCCAGCTCAGGACAGAAATCAGTGGTCGGATTGATCAACGTCTACGCGGCTATTTGAAAAGCCCTCATGTGGTCAACCGACTTAATGCAGAAGCTTACACGCAGGGAGATCTAGATCTGAACGACACAGCGCGTTCAGAGCGCTACTTTTGGCGGCAAGCGCTTGGGTCAGAAGAGGTCAGTTCGGTTGCGATTGGTACGGCTGGGGGAAGGCTGCTCGGAGCCAACCCTTCTCAAAATTACGTCTTTACCTCTGACCTGTCTAGGCGGGTAATCCAAAGGTACAAGGCTGATGCAAAGGGCAACCGGATCAATTTAATTCAAGAAAGGCAAAACTACGATCTCCGAGAGCGGACCTGGTATCGAACCGCTCTCCAAGCCGGTCAGCCAACTTGGACCCAGATTGACGCTTCGGTCATTCAGCAGCGTCTGGATTTAACGGCTGTCTATCCACTGTATACCTCGACAAGACAGTTGCGAGGAGTTTTTTACGTAGATGTCTCCCTTGACCAGATTGGTGAGTTTCTGAGAAGTTTAAATATTAGCCCCAACGGACAAGCCTTCGTCTTGGAACCAGATGGCAATCTGGTCGCCAGCTCAGCCGTCAAGCAACCCTTCCAAAAACAAGGCGAGGAAATCATTCGGATCAATGCTCTAAAGAGTGATGACACACTACTTGGTTCTGTGGCCAAGAATTTAAACGAGCAATTTGGTCAATTGAGCAGTATCGCTCAGCCCCAACAGCTCACCGTGATCTGGAAAGGTGAGCCGCAGTTTGTTCAGGTCACTCCCTTCAAAGATGAATTCGGACTGAACTGGTTGACGGTTGTGGTGGTGCCAGAGGCTGACTTCATGGAGCAGATCAATGCCAGCACGCGCACCACGATTTTGCTGTGTCTGGCTGCCTTAGGTGCAAGCATTGCCCTGGGCATTTTCACCGCCCGCCGGATCACTCGCCCGATCCTGCGGCTGAGCGATGCTTCTAAAGCCATCGCTGAGGGAAGGCTCGACCAGAAAGTCGGATCGAGTGGCGTGTATGAGCTGGGAATCTTATCGCACTCGTTCAATGAGATGGCGGCCCAAATGCGCGAGTCCTTTATCGCTTTGGAAAAGACCAACGCCGAGCTAGAGCAGCGAGTTGAGCAACGCACGTCTGACCTCAGGGATGTCAACGCTGCCATGCAGGAAGACAGTGAAGCCCTGCAGGCCGAAGTGGGCCACATTCTGGAGGTGGTGTCGGCGGTCGAAGAGGGCAACTTGACGGTTGAGGCGCAGGTCAGCTCGCGCGCCACGGGCCTAGTGGCAGATACCCTCAACCGCTTGATCGAACAGTTATCGCAGGTGATCGCGGGGGCCTTAAGTACCGCCCAACAGGTGAGCCAAGGTGCCGAGGATCTGGAGCAAGTGGCGGTTTCGGTGTCGCAAAACGCTCAGCAACAAGCGCACTCCGTTACCCAGGTGCAAGCCCTGATAGAAAACGTCAACAGCCTGTCCCAGGACACCGCGCAACAGTCTACGGCCGCTGCCGATGCGGTTCATCAGGCGCAGACGGCTGTGCTCCAAGGTCAACAGGAGATGAGTGATCTGACCAGCGGCATTGGCGTGCTGCAGCACAGCACGGAGCAAATGGTGCGCCGCGTTGAAACCCTGGGCGATTTCGTGCGTTTGGCCTCGCAATTTGTGCAGGATCAAAAGCGCGTGGCCTCGCTGACCCAGGTCCTAGCTATGAACGCCTCCATGATCGCCGCCCGTGCCGCCGGACAGCAGGACCCAGAGCAATTTGCTAGCGTGGCCCACGAATTTGAGACCGTTGCTGCCCAGGTCAACAACCTGGCGGTGCAGACCAGCCAGAGTCTGATCTTGCTGCAACAGCGAACCGGCCAGATTCAAACGGTGGTCTCGGGCATCGACCAGGACGTGCGCGAGGTCAGCAACCTAGTGGGCGGCTTTACCAGCAGTGTTAAGCAGTCTAACCAGGTGTTTAGCAACCTGCGCACGGTGACCGAGCAGGTGGCCCAAGTCAGCCAGACGGTCACCCAATCTGGTCAGGCGATCGCTGCTGCCGCGCAGACCACCCTGCATTCCATCCGCGACATCGCTGCTGTGGCCGACCGCACCGCGCAACAGGCTCGCGTCACGCGTGAGCAATCGGGTCACATGGGCGACCTGGCCCGCATCCTGCTGGACAGCGTGCTGTTCTTCCGCCTGCCCGAGGCTAAAATCAGCAGCGCCGCAGCTGTCATCGTGCCGCCTGCGCGCCCCTTGCGGCAGATCGCTGGCCGGACCGTGGAGCCAGACGAGCCCGTTGCCACCTCTGTGCTGCCCTCACTCCGGGGCAATTCCGTCGCACGGCCTCCTGCCAGTTAAGCCTGTACGCCTTTGCCATGTCCCACCCACTGCCGCCAGTCCATGTTCACCTCAGAAGTCGATGTTGACGCCGATATTCAACTCCAGCAGGAGTTGTGGAGCCTCTTCGAGCTAGACACGCAAAAGTATCTCCAGCTCTACATCAACACGGCCCGCCAGCTGCGGCCCCAAGCCTGGACTGCCGATGTCCAGCAACTCTACCGCTGTGTGCACACGATCAAAGGTGGCGCGGCCACCGTAGGCGCGGAGGCGATCCTGCAGGTCGCGACAGGGCTCGAAGAGTTGCTGTCGGACCTGCGCTATCTGGATCCCGCGCCGCCGCTAGCCGACGGCCAGTTGCGCCAGATTCTGTTCGAAGGCGGCGAACTGCTGACCGGCAGCCTGCAGATCACCGGGAGCGGCGAGCTGGCCAGAGCCCAAGTTCAGCCGACCGAAGAGCGGCTGCAGGCGCTCAGAGAGCAGGTCCGCCACGACTATCTGCCAGAGTGGAACGAGCGCAGCCAGCTGTTTCAGGAGTTTGCTGAGCAGGGGTTTGACCTGGTGGTGCTGGAACTGGAGATGGCTCTCGAACAGCTGCCCGAGCGGGGCGCAGTGCCGCCTGCGGTGGCCGCGATTGCCAAACGTACTCTGCGCCAACTGTTTCAGATTGGGCAGGATCTGAAGTTCGACACAGACTGGCTGCCGTTACTGCGCCGCAGCCGCGTGTTCCTGACCAACCAGCTCGACTGTGCCTTCTGGCGCGCTCGCTGGCCTGCCTACCTGCGCCTAGTCAAAGACTGCGCCCGGCGCGGCGGCAGGCCCGCTGCTGCCGCCCGCCCGGCTCCGAAACCCGCCGCCCCGCCCCGTCCGCCTGCGGCTTCGCCCCCGCCTGCCTTGCCACTGGAGCTGTCGCCCGCTGCCGAGGCCGCTGCGCCCTCGGCAGCGGTGCAAATTCCGGTGCCGCTAGAGCGTTTGGACCGCTCGGCTCAGCAGCTGGTCGACACCCTACTCGCGGCGCGTGCGACTCAGGGGTTTTATCAGGCGCTCCAGACCCAGCTGCTGCCGTTGATCAGCCTGGCGCAAGACAGCGTGCAGTACGTCGCCCGTCTGCGCGAGGTGCAGGATGATTACGCGCTGTTGGATCGCTCGCAGCCAGCCCTTGGCCCAACGCCCGAGCGCTATCGCCAGGGCTACACTGCGATTAATCGGCTGCTGGAGACCAGCCTGCGCCTAATCGAGCTGGGTGGGGAAACCGAAAAATCGGCCCGCCAGACCGCAGAAAGTTTACAACGGCTGGATCAGAGCATCCGCAGCCTGCAGCAAACCCTCGAAGAGAGCCGCCTGGTGCCCTTCGAGACGCTCAGCTTCCGGGCTCGGGGTATTTTGCGCGACCTGACCAACCGCTACGGCAAGCTCGCTCAGTTGCAGGTCCACGGTGAGCGCCTGGAACTGGATGCAGGCACCGTGCGCAGCCTGGAACCCGCCCTGCTGCACCTGCTGCGCAACGCCTATGACCACGGTCTGGAAAGCTCCCAGGCGCGAACCCGGCTCGGCAAACCCGCCCAGGGCACGATCACCCTATCGCTGACGCGGCGGGGCAGTGTGTTCATCCTGGAAGTCAGCGACGACGGCCAGGGCATCGACCCCGGTGTGATTCAAAAAGTGGCCCAGGCCAAAGGCTTGCGGCTCACCCGCACCCACACACCCGCCGACCTGCTGGCCGTGCTCTGTCAGCCGGGCTTTACCTCCCGTAGCGAGGTCAGTGAACTCTCAGGCCGGGGCGTGGGCATGGATGTGGTTGCTAACCAGGTGCTCAGTTTGGGGGGGCGGCTCAGTCTCAGCACTGCTCTCAACCAGGGCACCACCTTCCGTCTGCAAATTCCCGTGCCCCGTCTGCTGGTGCGCTGCGTGATTCTGACAGCGGGCAGCCGCAGCTTTGCCATCCCCTCAGAGGAAACGGCGATCACGTCGCTGCTGGGTGATTTGATCTGGCAACCGGCACCGGCCACTGCCGCTTATTCCATGACGGTTCAGGAGTCTACTGGTGCGTCGCCGGGGCTGGACCTGCAGGAGTACTGGCAAAAATCTGCCACGCTGCGCCCGCTTGAACCCACCTCGGTTTGCATCCGCGTCCAAGCGCAGAGGCCGGACTTACCGCCGGATCAAGTTCCCAAACTCTGGCTGGTGGCGGATGAGATGGTGGGGCAGAGCGATTTGTTGATTAACGCGCTGCCGACGCCTATGGTGGCCCCGAGCGGGCTATTGGGGGTGAGTTTGCAGACCAATGGTCAGCTGATCCCGGTGCTGGACCCACCGGCTCTGCTGGAGCGGCTGCTGGCGGGCGCAGTCGAGCCCGTGCCCGTGGTTGCGCCTGTGCAAACGGCGATTCGACCGCCGCAGACGGTTTCTGCGCAGCACATCTTGGTGGTGGATGATGCGGCGCTAGTGCGGCGGCGGCTGGAGACTAGCCTGCACGCCCATGGCTACGATCTCAGCACTTGCGGCGATGGCTTAGAGGCCTGGAACTGGCTGCAAAACCACCCGTCCCCGGCTCTGATGATCACCGACATCGAGATGCCTGGCATGGACGGCTTCACTCTGATTGACCGCTGTCGGCAGGCTGGTATGACCATGCCCATCCTGGTGATCTCCTCGCGGCTATTGGAAGAGTGGAATCAGGAAGCACACCGGGTCGGAGCCACTGACTACCTAACCAAGGGTTTCTCAACACCGGAGCTGATCAAAAAAGTCAGCGCCCTACTCAATCCTGTTTCGGCATTGTCCTAGTGCCCTCCATTGTGGGGTTTTCGCGGTATGAGTCGGTGCCATTCGGCTCGGAGTGTCTTTGGCTGGGGGGAGGGAAAAGTTGTGGCGGGTAGAGAGAACCCGGAATGGGGGGCGTTTGCCCCCCAAACCCCCCACTGGGGGACGAAGCGCCTCCCCCAGACCCCCTGCGCAAGGGGTCTGGGACACACTTGGGGCTGGGCCATTCGGTTGAGAGCCTTGCGGTTGAGTTTCGGCATTTCAATCGGCAGGCTTTAAGACTGGTGAGCGAGATTCAAAACCTCGCAGTCGAGTCCCAAAGCCTCATGCAACCGGCTCCGAACCTCGCGGTCGAGTCTCCGAACCTCGCAGGCGAGTTCTAGAACCTCGTGAATGAGTCTCAGAACCTCGTGAGCGAGCCTTGGAGTCTCTTGCATGAGGTTCAAAATCTCGACCGCAAGTCTCCGACCCTCGGCCGTGAGACTCGAAACCTCTCGAGCGAGGCTCTGAGGCTCGTCGGCGAGTCTCAGAGCCGAACGACACTTGACTCAGCGTCAGTCACCCCTTGCGCAGGGGGTCTGGGGGAGGCGCTTCGTCCCCCAGTGGGGGGCTTGGGGGGCAAACGCCCCCCATTCCGGGTTCTCTAACACCTACCACTTTCCTCCCCCAACTCATGACCTCGGTGTGAAACCCCACTGGCCTCGTGCACTTCAGCCAAAGGTACCTGGAAGGGTACTAGAAAGCCTCTGAGCCCCCTGGCATAGTGAACGCATGGGTGGCATGGAGAGCGGGCTACCTCCCAAAGCTTTAGGACTCCCTTCAGCTCTGGAACACCTGAAGTCCTGGTCGCAAGGCCAGGACTTCATTTCTTGTAAAAGACTGCCAAACGAACTCTGGAGAGTGCGCTAGATTGAGCGTCTGAGGGGGCTCAAGACAAAAGCCCCTGCCGCCAGAGGAGTCGAGAATGTTCAAGCTTGCCGCAGGGTTGCCCGTTGTGCTCTTAACGCTGCTGATCGGGTGCTCCAGCCCCGAAGCTGCCACGTCGCAACCGCCTGAGATCAGCGCAACACCCCAGGCCCCAGCCCCCCCACCCATAGCCCCGACTACCGACCCACTCGCCGACACCACCGTAATCCCAGGCCAGCGCGTCGGCCCGATCACCCCCCAGACTAGCCGCCAAGACCTAAGCCGGTTGTTTGGCGAAGCCAAGCTTCAGGATCAGGACGTGGGCATCGGCGAGGGCGAATCGGAACCCGGCACTCGAATCGAGCTGGGTCCCGAGCGCTCACTCTCCGTGGTCTGGGCCGATGCCAGCCGCACCCAGGCCATAGCCGTCCGCCAGCTCGGCCCCGCCTGGCGGACCCCACAGGGCCTGGGCCTGGGCAGCTCATTTGCCGACCTGCAAGCCCAATTGGGACCCTTCGAGCTGTTCGGCTTCGGCTGGGACTACGGCGGCACCGTGCTCCTGGCAAACACCCAGCTGGCGCAGTACCAGGAAACTCTGATCCTGCGCTTGTATCCCACCCAGATCACCGCTGATGGACTTCAGAACGCAGACTACAAAGCTGTTTTAGGGGACGGCCAGTTCGCCTCAACCAATCCCCACATGCAAGCCCTCCAGCCCAAAGTCGTCGACATGGTAGTGCGGCTGGCTCCGCCCACACCGCCACCGTAGTCAGCCACCTCGAAGCATTGACCCGACCCAGTCTCTATGAAACCAAACGACCTAGATTTTTATGACCTACACCGTGATTTACGACGGCAATTGCAACCTCTGCGTCACACTGGTTCAGCTGCTGGAAGCCTTCGATCAAGGCCAGCAGTTCCGATACAGCCCGATGCAGGACCTAGAGACGCTGGAGCGCTTTGGGGTTACCGCCCAAGACTGCGAGCTGGGCATGATCTTGATCGATCCTGACACCCCGCAACAGCGCTGGCAGGGGGCCGCTGCCGCCGAGGAAATTGGGCGCTTGCTCCCCCTGGGCAACGGCTTTGTCGCCGCTTACCGGGCGCTACCGGGGCTGAACGGTTTGGGCAACCAAATCTACGCACAGGTGCGCGACAACCGCTACGCCTGGTTCGGTCAGCGAGACTCGACCTATCGTTCTGCTTACTCAGGCTGTGACTCTGGAGCCTGCGAGCCTAGTCCCTCGCCCACTGCAACCACCCAGACACCCTAAGTCTTAGACACCGAGGTCTCCGCCCAAGGCGTGCCATTATCCCAGACGGCGATTTCAAACCCCAGGGCTTGGGCTTGCTGTGCGACCACCGCTTTGAGTTTGGACGCCACAAACAGCAGCACACCGCCCTCGTTGCCATCCTCGCGCACTAGGGCGGAGGCCAGAGCGGAGGCGGGTTGCAGGTGATAGCCGTCCCAGCCCAGCACCGGGTAGGTATCGCGTACGAGCAACAGCGAGCGGCTCGGACCCTCGACCACACCGGCCAGACTGACGAAGTGCCCCACATCCCAGTCGGCCGGTGGCGCGGCCACTGCTTCGCCGCTCAGGTAGGCGATGACCTGGCTCAGGGGGGGGTGCGAGCCCCAGAGCGGTCCGGTTCGGATGTTGCACAGAGGCACCGCCTGCCAATCGGGATTCGCCTGGCAAAGCGCGACCAGCGACTCCAGCCACCCCGCAGACCAGGCAGCCCGCAGCGGCACTAAGCTGTAACGCCCTTCGCTAGCCTGCGCCACGGCGGCGACCAGACCGGGGACGGCGGTGCCGCCTTGCTCGGGTCGAGCGGCCTCGGGCAGAGGGAGGCGGTAGTTCTGCAGCGAGCTGGCACCGGGTGGCACCCAGGAGGCCGGATCACCGACCGGCAGGACCGAGCCCGCCAGCGCCGCCAGGTAGTCGGCGCTCATCTCACTCAGGCCCTGCACTCGCAGCAGCAGCGCCCCCCAGTAGGGACCGCAGAGGTTATCTGGCTGCTGCGGGTCGAGGCGGTAGGCCTGGTCAACCTGCACAGCCGCCGAGAACAGTCGCACCTGGAAGGGGGCAAGTTTGTCTAGCATGACTTTAGTTCGCCACGTTTGCGCAAACTGGGTTGTTCGTTAGGGCACAACTACGACGCCCCACCGACCTGGCTGGAGTCGATTACCAAAAAGTAGCAGCAGGGCTCTGCGCCCGGATTGCTGAAGCAGTGGGGCAGGTTGGCCGGAAAAAACAGCGAGTCGCCCGCCTCGAGCCGTTCTTCTTGGTCGTGCAAAGAACAGCGCAGCTGACCCTGAACTACCGTGAGCTGCTCCACGACGCCGGGACGGTGGGCTGGAAACACACCCGTGCTCTGACCGGGCGGAATCATATACCAAAGCACCTCAATGCCGCGCTGGACCAGGGCTGGGGCCAGCAAGTGGCGCTCCACGCCCGTCTGGGGGTCCAGCAGGGTTTGTCGCTCGGCTTTGCGCAGCACCCTGATCGTATCGGTGAGTTGCTCGCCCAATAACTGTGAGACCGTGCAGCCCACACCCTCCGCGATCTGGCAGACCACCTTAAGCGTGGGGTTCTTGACGCCTCGCTCAATGTCCGACAGCATGGCGCGACTTACCCCGGTGCGCTCGGCTAGGGCCTCTAGGGTCAAGCCCAACCGTGTCCGCCAGGCCCGAATATTGCGGCTTAGGTCCAGAGCTTCACCTCGCCCTCTCTCTCAATTTGAGCATCCAAAATAATTTAGGTGGCTTGGCAGACTATCTAGCTTTGCAGGGCTACTGGCGCTCCGTGACATCTAGGCAAACCACGAAGAAACCCAGCACGGCCCCCGTCTCTTCGGTGTGTGGAACATAGCTGACGGCAAGACGGCGCTCCTCGCCGTCGTTGAAGCTGCCGGTGAATTCGTAATCGACGCGCTCTCCAGCTAGAACGGATTCGATGGAGGCTTGAATTTTTTGATAGTCTGATTCACCCATCAGCTCTTTGACCGTTTTGCCCAGTAACTGCTCAATGGGTGTTTCGTACCAGTCTTGATATTGCCGATTGATAAATTGGTAACGCTGCTGAGCATCCACATAGGAAACCTTGGCCTGGATCTCGTTGGTCACGATCTGCAAGAGTTCTGTCCTCTCCTGTAGGGTTGCCTGCAGACGTTTGCACTCGGTCAGATCCTCCGTCACGACGAGCAGCCCTGAGTCATCCTGCCCTTTCGGCAGAAAGTGGGTCAGCAGCTTAACCCACAGAACGCTGCCATCCTGACGCAGCTGACGGAATTCACCATCAATGACTGGGGTTGACAGGGTCAGCGCGGCGCGCACGCTCTGCTGATCTTCGGCATGAAACAAGCTGAAAAAAGACCGTTCGACCAATTCCTGAGCAGGGTAGCCCAGGCGCTCAGCCCCCAACTGGCTAACCGAGAGCACCGTACCTGTTGGTCCCAGGGCAAAGACACTGGCTGGAATACTTTCAAGCAGGCTTGCATCCCATGCCAGTAACGCCGCTCCGCCGTTGCGCGAATCGATGGTCATTCTGTAAACTCCTTGCTGCGCTGGAATGACTACGGGGCTCTGCTTTCGCTGCCACATCTTATCCTCT
>JANNOU010000034.1:0-4461 GCA_031399305.1 Leptolyngbya sp. SOY_34_metabat_272 | reverse complement strand
GCTGTTGCTGGAGAACCTGACGGCGGTACGCCTATCGTCGTTGTCCCCCGAATTGATGGGCGCGGGCCTGGTCGTCGATCAAGTGTTGGGCAGTGCAGCGCCTGATCAGCTCTCCCTGCCCCCCGATCCGGAAACGCCAGGGTCCAGTGCCGCGATTCGCTTCTTCCAGGCGCAGGATTTGCCTGCTCGGATCTGGCGGCCTCAACGCTGGCAGCCAGGGGGATATGTCGTGTGAGGAAGTGCTCTACGTTGCTGCCGTTTGCGTCCTCGTTTCTCTTCTGAGCTAAGTGCTATGACTTCAACTCGACCTAAGCCACCCATCCCGACCCCGAGCTCCGGCCTGGCAGTTCCCTCTGTTCCAGCTCAGTCGAAGCTGTCTTTCTCAGAGCCGCCGTTGCAGCGCAAGTTCCGATTGACCCTGCTGAACTCGATTGGCTCCAGGTTGTTTCTCTACGTTTTGAGCGGTGCCCTGGTGGGTCTGGGCAGTATGTCCTATTTCTTCTATCAAGTCTTGGAAACGCGGGCAGAAACTGAAATTCAGAGCACGCTCAGCACTCAAGTCAACTTAATTGATGGCCAGCTCCTTCAGTCGGAGCAAACGGTCAATGACTTGATTGCAGCGGTCAAAAGCCTACAAGCTGGCGGTGTTCAAGATGCCAAAGTCTACAAGAATCTGGCTTTTGAGTTTTTCAAGAAGCGTCCAAGCTTGACTGTCGGCATTGGCTTTGGTCAAGGTCCTTACAAGATCATCACCAACCGCCAGTGGTATTGGCCTTATTTTTATGAGGATCAGGGCTCGGCCCTGCCGGATGCAGTCGGAGTGCTGATGCCTCCCCCCTACGAAAACACCCGGGACTCTGAACTGGCTCAGTACGATAACTACCAGAACACAGATTATTACAAAGATTACGTCTTACCACAGAGAAAAACCCGGCCAGAACCCTACGCCTGGGCCGGAACTACCCTAGCCAGTCTCTACATCCCGATTTTTGACGACAAAAATCGATGGCTTGGAGTGGCGGCGAATGACATCAACGTGACAACCCTCACTCAAAAGATTGACGGCTCAGTGAGTCAAGACGCCGGCTACTTCGCGATTTTAAGTGTACGAGGCAATCTGATCGCCTACCCGCCGGACCCAGCCAAGGTCAAGAGCCTGGAGAGCTATCAGCAGGTTCCTGAGCTGCGGGCAGTCTGGCCGCAGCTGCAGCAGGGGACCAGTGGCCTGGTGCAATCAGGTGGTAGCTTTTGGGCCTACCGGCGGATTCCCACAACCGACTGGTTGATGATAGCAGTGGTGCCGCAGAGCAAGATTCTCGGCCCCCTGTGGGGGATTACGGTGGTCGGCACGTTGGGGGCCGCAGTGGTCCTCGCCGCCATGGTTACCCTGTTTGTGCGCTGGCTCAATCGCCGTCTACAGCCAATTTTGGACGAATGTAATCGGCTGGCAACCGCCGATACCCAAACCGAGGCTCAGCTTGAAAACCAGGATGAAATCGAGCGTCTTTCGACCTCCTTCTTCAACCTAGTGGCCCAGGTTGCCGCTAACGAGGAGCTGATTCGACAGGAGGTGGCCCGCTCGGTGCAAACTCAGGAGCGCCTGAAGCAAGCCAGCGAGTCCGAACGTGAAAGCGAAGTGCTGCAAGAGGAAGTTGGCCATCTGCTGGACGTGGTGTCAGCGGTGGAGGATGGCGATCTGACCGTGCAAGCACAAGTCAGCGACCGTGCCACAGGGCTGGTGGCTGACACTCTGAACCGACTGATCGAACAGCTCGCCCAGGTGCTGACCGGTGTGTTGGGCACGGCGCAGCAGGTGTCTGGAGGGGCGGAAGAGCTAGAAGCACTGGCGCAGATTGTGGCCGTCAACGCCGAACGTCAAGCTGAAGCCGTGGTTCAGGTGCAGAAACTGACCGAGCAAGTGGAGCACTCCGCTCTCCACTCTGCTCAACAGGTGGGCCTCACCACCCGGTCGCTGGGCTCGGTTCAGGTTGCGGTCGGACAGGGTCAGGAGGCAATTGACCAGCTGACCCGGGGGATTGATGTGTTGCAGCAGGGCAGCGCCCAGATCGTGCAGCGGATGAAGACCCTTGGGGAATTTGTGGGCTTGGCCGACCAGTTTGTGCAAGATCAGGGGCAGATTGCCTCGCTAACTCAAGTGCTGGCGATCAACGCTACCCTGGTGGCCGCCCGAGCCGCCGAACAGCGAGATCCCCGGCAGTTCATCGTGGTGGCTCGCGAATTTGAGGCGATTGCCACGCAGGTCAGCACGCTGGCCGCTCAGACCAACGAAGGGTTGGGCGTGCTGCAACAGCGGACGTCTCAAATTCACGCAGTGGTTTCCGCCATCGACGCTGATGTGCAAAGTCTGAGCGGCCTGGTGGCTGGGTTCAATGCGGGGGTTGGGCAGTCCGGTCAGGTATTCAATAACGTGCAGGTCGTGACCGCACAGGTGCAGCAGGTAGGGCAGCAGGTGACGCAATCCAGTCAGGAGATTGTGAGTGCCAGTCGGTCTACGGCTCAGTCAGTGCGCGACATTTCAGGGCTGGCTGAGCGAACGGCGGAGCTCACCCGCGCCAGCCGATTGCAAGCAGAACGGATGGAGAATTTGGCTCGCCATCTGTTGGGTAGTATTCAGTTCTTCCGTTTGCCCTCGCTCGCCCTGCCCGACTTGCAAAATGACGAGAGTGAAGAGCAGCGCATTAACCTGGCCCATGCCGAAGTCAATACTTTGAATGTCGCTGCTGAAGCCGCAGAGGAAGAACGTCTCAAAGACTATATCTTAACGAACTCCTCACAAGTTCCAGCGCCCAGAAAACTGCCGTAGGACCTGCATTGGGTCCTGTGATTTGCCCAGCGCTTCTAGTTGTCTTAGTTGACCTCTATGCCCCCGAGTCCCCCCCGTCTCCCGTCCCTCTCGCCGCCGCAACCGAAAATGGCTGCGGAGCAGCCAGCAGCTGGAGGCTTGCGTCTGCAAACCGTCCTAGTGCTGCCGTTCGTGATCCAGATTTGCTTAGCTGTCGGGTTGACAGGTTGGCTGACCATCCGCAACGGGCAGCAAGCGGTGAACGAGGTCGCCGGTCAGCTGCGCAGCGAAGTCAGCGCTCGCATTCAGCAGAAACTCACAACCTACCTGGACACCCCTCACATCATCAATCAGCTCAATGCTGATGCAGTGAGCCGAGGAGAGCTGAAGGCTCGGGATTTGGCGAGCGAGCGCTACCTCTGGCAACAGATGATACTGTTCGATTCGATCACTCAGATGTACTACTCAACCCAGGCTACTGGTGAATACATCGGCTTGCTGAGACGAGGTGCAGAACGTGTCGTGCAATCCACTCCCTCCGATCAATCCACGAGCTTCAGCTTCCACTATTACAGTTTGGGCGGCCGAGGCAATCGGGTCAAATTAGTAGAAGTTAACAGCGATAAATACGAACCGCGAGGGCGACCCTGGTATAAGGCAGCAGTCGCGGCGGGCAAACCGTCTTGGTCTGAAATTTATCCAGACTTTAGCTTTCCTATTCTCGATATCACAGCTGCCCAGCCTGTTTACGACTCGACGGGTAAGCTATTGGGGGTTTGCGCGGTTGATCTTTACCTGAGCGACATCAATCAGTTTTTGGGCGACCTGAAAGCTGGCAAGTCAGGTCAGACGTTTATTATGGAGCGCTCGGGCTTGCTAGTGGCCAGTTCTGCGCAAGAAAAGCCCTTTACGTTCGAAGGAGATAAGAGAGAACCCAAGCGCATCAAGGCTACCAACACCAACAACGCACTGACCCGAGCGGCGGCACGCTATGTCGCTGAGCACTTTGGCGATCTCAAAAAAATTGGCAATGGCCAGCAATTGGACTTCAAGCTAAACGGACAGCGCCAATTTTTACAAGTGACGCCGTTCCAGGATGGTCGAGGTTTGGATTGGCTGATCGTCGTCGCGGTGCCAGAATCTGACTTTACTGCTCAAATCGATGCCAACACTCGCGCCACCATCCTGCTCTGTCTGGGAGCTTTGGGTTTAGCGATTTTATTGGGCTGGCTTACCTCCCGCTGGATTACCCAGCCTATTCTGCGTTTGAGTGATGCTTCTAAGGCCATCGCTGAAGGGCAATTGGACCAACGCGTGGAGTTGAAAGGGGTGTACGAACTGGGTGTTTTGTCGCAGTCATTCAACAACATGGCGGCGCAGTTGCGTGAGTCTTTTCTTGCTCTGGAAAAGACTAATGCCCAGCTAGAACAACGGGTTGAGCAGCGGACTTCAGAACTCAGAAAGGCAAACCAAGCTGTTCAGGAAGATAGCGAAGCCCTACAAGCCGAAATGGGGCATCTGCTGGAAGTGGTGTCTGCGGTGGAAGAAGGAGATTTGACGGTGCAGGCGAAGGTGAGCCCGCGTGCGACCGGTCTGGTTGCGGACACTTTCAACCGCCTGATTGAGCAAATGTCGCGGGTGCTGATGCGAGTCTTGGG
>JANNOU010000223.1:0-19849 GCA_031399305.1 Leptolyngbya sp. SOY_34_metabat_272 | reverse complement strand
ATGAAGGACAGCAGGTGGACGACGTTGAATGGCGTGCCAGCGAAAAACCAGGAGTCGGTGCGCAGGAACTCGATGAAAAAGCGCCCCAATGGATACCAGATGAAGTACAGCAGCGCCAGATCACCGTCCTTCAACTGCCGCTCGAAGCGACGCGAGATCCAAAACAGCAGACCAAAGCCCACCAGATTCCACAGCGACTCGTAGAGAAACAGCGGCTGGAAACGCACACTCTCCGGATACTGGGTCAGGTCATCGTAGGGCGGGATGCGATGGGGTGGGTCGATGCGCAAGCCCCAAGGTAGGTCTGTCGGCGGGCCGTACAGCTCCTGGTTGATGAAATTGCCCCAGCGACCGATCGCCTGCGCCAGGGGCAGAGCCAAGGCCATCGCGTCCAAATAGATCAGCAACGGCAAGCCAAAGCGCCGCATAAACAGCCACAGAGCAAGGCCGCCGAAGACAAATGCGCCGTAGATGTGAATGCCGCCGCTCCAGATTGCGAAGATCTCACCTGGGTTCGCGAGATAGCGGCCCAGCCCATTGGGACCCCGGGGCGACTGGATGAAGACGTAGTAGAGACGTGCGCCAATGAACGCAGGAATCAGCACCCAGAGCAACAGGTCCCAGATAGTCTCACCGTTCTGCCCCCGGCGCATGACCTCACGCTGAGCCACCCAAGCGCCGACCAGAATCGCGCTCATCATCAGCAGGCCATACCAGCGCAACGCCAGCGGCCCAATCTGGATCAAGATGGGATCAACAGGGGGATACATACACTCTTGGCCTTTCGAGCTCAGTGATCTAGATTTTCTAATCTTCCAGATAGCCTAGATCTCGCAGGCGGCGACGAACTTGCGGATCATCGTAGCCTTCGGCCCGTGCCGCAGCAGGGGCGGCGGCATTTGCCTGAGCCGCGAACAGCTGCAGATACTCCTGCAGGGCTTCGACTCGCTCTGGCAGGATATCTCGCAAATCCAGGGCTTCGCTAGGGTCAGCGAGGATATCGTACAGCTCAATGTGGTCACCCGTGGCGATCAGCTTGTGGTTGCCCTCCCAGACGGCGCGGCGTGGCTGGTCGCAGGCCCACTTTTGCACCAGTTCCGGCTGGCGGCTCAGCAATAGGTTCACCACATTTTGCGGCGGCACCGCCTCGGAAAACACTCGTTGGTGATCTGGGTCGTGCTCGCCACTCTGCACCAGACTGAGCGAGGCCTCTGCCTCGCTAGCCAGCCCAGCGGCAGCCAGCACCGTGTGAAACACACGACGAGTCGAGACCACGTGATCCAGGGTTTTGCCCTGGGGAAAGTCGCCGCTGGGATCGCGAATCAACAGCGGTACGCGCACCAGTTCGTCGTAGACCGAGAGGGTATGGCCTATAAGCTGCTTTTCGCCCAGATGTTCGCCGTGGTCGGAGCAGACGAGCAGCAGGGTGTTCTCCAGCGCGCCGCTCTGACGCAGCTTGTCCAAGAAGGCGCCCACCTGCTCATCTTGGCTAGCGACTTCAGCGTCGTACATGCCATCCAGCGTGGCTTTCTGCGGTTCCTCCAGCGAGCCGGTTAAGGGGGCCAGCCAGCCGTAGATGTCGCTATTGAAGCGGCGTAGGTAGGTCTGCGCCAGCCGGTCACGCAGCATATGGGGCGCGAAGCGTTCTACAAAGCGTCGGGGCGGATGGTAGGGCATGTGAGTGCCCATCAAATTGATAAAGGCAAATACCGGCTGGTCATCGCCGAGCCCCCGTCGCTCACCCAGCAGTCGGGCCGCGTCCTCCAGAGACTTGGCGGTGTTGCCCTTGAAGCTCAGTGCGGTCTGCCAAATCGGCACCATCCAGGGCGTGAACGAGAAGGCTAGCAGCTCGTCGGAGCGGGCGAAGGCGTCCTGGATGCGATTGAGCCCCGCCGCCAGCAAACCCTTGAACCACTGGCGATAGCGATCGAGCAAACCTGCACCGCTGAGCCCTGCCTGATTGGGGCGCGAGGTCAGCAGGCCGCTATAGTTCAAAAAGCTGGAGAAGCCTCGCCGCAAGCCGTTGTTGATCACGCCGACCAACGGGTTATTACAAAAAGCAGCAGTGAAATAGCCGCCCTCGCTCAGGCGCTCAGCCAAGGTAGGCAGACCCTCCGACAGCACCGAGTAAGACTGCAAGGTATGGTGGCCAGAGGGGTAGAGCCCAGTAAACATTGAGGCATGGGAGGGAACCGTCCATTGCGCAGCCGATATGGCCCGCGAAAAGCAGGTGGCTTGCGCAGCGAGGGCGTCTAGATGGGGCGAGGTCTCGGGGCCATAACCGTAGCATGACAGGCGGTCAGCCCGCTGGGTGTCAAGCACCAGCAGCACAATATCAGGGCGTCTGGTGGGCATGAGCAGAGATCTCCGGACTTCGGGCTTACCCTTGATCGTTAGCATTCCTCAAGGCTTAGCGGCTTTAAGCTCAGTTTAAGACTGGGAGACTGGCACGCCGAGCAGTGCGTCCATGAATTGCTGGGCGTCTGCGTAGATTTCGAACAGCTGATCAATGCAGATCAACTCTGCTGCCAGCCGCACATTGCCGCGCAGCGAGGATAAGGCCAGCCTCACACTGTATTGTCTAGCCACCCGCAGTCCTGCCACTAGTGTGGCGATGCCGCAGCTGTCTAAAAAGCTAACCTCCGACAGGTCCACCAAGACATGCGGGTAGCGGCCCGTACAGACCTCCTGGAGTTCCTGTCCAAAATACACGGCTTCCAGGGAGCACATTCGACCTCGAGGTTTCAGGACGATTATTTCGTAGCGTCCTGCCCTTGTTTTACCGTTTAGGCAACTGACTTCGCAACGCATACAATTCTCCAGGCATCACCGGCTCAAGGAAGCGGACTTTAGCACAAGTTCGAGTCCGTCATGCACCCAGCACACCCTCGTTGAGATCCTAAGCGCTAGCCTGCAAGACCAACATCGCCCTAGAGACTGGTATAAAGAGCTAACACTGCTAGCCCGGACTGGCAAGCCAAAGGGTTTGAGAACTCACGACTGGGCTTTACTTCCCCATACGGCGCTTGAGCTGGTCCATCTCTGCGTCCAGCTCCCAGGCCTGAAACTTGCGCTCCAACTCGTCAGTGTTAATGTTGTTGCCGGGGTTGTTCCAGGTCTCCCACTGCCAACGGGTTTCTGGGCGCGGGTTGGGGTTGGCAGCACGTGCGCTGGCGGCCTGAGCGGCCTTGACCTTGACCTCTTCACGCCGCTGTTGGACTTTGCGCTGCAGCTCGGTGGTCTGCCGGATGCGATCTTTCAGGACTTCCATCTGGCCCCAGCGCTGGTTACCCTCCTTGAGTAGACCGGCCTCCCGTTCGCGTGCGCCTTGAGCCAGGTCTGGGCGATTGGCGTTCTGGGCCTTCTCCGCCCGCAGATGCCAGCGCTGGATATCCTGGGCGATGGCCAGGATTTGCTCCTGCAGGCTGCGCTCTTGACGCCGCAGATCGGCCAGCAGTTGCAGCGTCTCTTCTTCCTGATCACGCAGCTTATCTTCAAGCGCCTGGAGCTCCAACTGTGGATTGTCGCGCAGGAACTCCTCCAGTCGCGTCTCCAGAAAGCGGCTGAGATCGTCAAAAATGCTCATGAGGAACTCCGAGTGAGAGGCGCTTGCCTCCTCTGGTATAGCGTCTTCCAGCTCAAAAGCGTTCGCCCACCGCTACTGAGCGCAGACTGCGGTTGCGACCGCGCAGCACCGCCCGCTGGTCCTGGATAGCGACCAGGGTCCAGTCGCCGTTGCCGATGCTCTCGCCCACGCGCACCCGCTGCACTGAGCCGTTTTGGCTAACCAGGGCAACGGCGCGATCACTCAGCTCAAGCACCCCGATTAGGGAGTAAGCAGAGGTCGGTAGCGTCGTGGGAGACAGCGATGAGTCGGCAGGCGGCACGACCAACGTAGGCGGCGACGAGGGCAATGGCGGTGGCGGCGGCGGCGGCAGAACAGGCACAGGCGGCGGCGGGTAGATGGGGACGTAAACCGGTTGGGCCGAGGGCGTTGCATTGGCTGCCCGGCGCTGGCGACGGTCGAGCAAGTCTAGCAGATGCTGGAAACGCTCGGTAAACTGCGAATCGCTCAGGCTCGGACCAGGCGGCGACGGCGGCGTAGGCGGCAGCAGCCTGGTCTGGGTGGCCAGCCCCAAGACCGCTGCCATCAGCCCAGAGGTGAATGCCGCCCCCAGCAGCAGACTGTTTAGGCTCCAGCCTCGCCCACCTGGATCTGGGCTAGGCAGCAACGTCGTCTCAGAGACCTCAACCTCTAGCTTGTCCAGCTTGTCCAGCAGCGATTCGGACGGAGGCGGCACCCGGGCAGCGAGGGCCACAGATGGCTGTAGGGTAATTTGTCCCTGACTATCAGGGGTGCGCACGAGGGTGATTCGACCTTCCAGGGCCTCTTCCACATCGCCGAACAAACCGTCCATCAGACTGTCTGCATGGACTTCGAGTGTGGTCTGATCTTCCAGGCTATCCGGGTGGTCGAGGTCTAAGCCGGTCAGCGCCAGCGGTGCGGGGGCCGATTGCGGCAACAGGCCGGTGGGCTGATGGCTCGGCGGCGAAGCCACCTCAACTCGCTGAAATTTGCTCACAACCGGAGACTCGACATCCTGGGACATGATGACGTCACGTTGCAAGGGTAGAACCAAGGTTGCTGTGAACGGACGGGGTGCACCCAGACGCAGGGCCAGCACAATTCCCGAGTGGGTGACTGGCGCTCAGACAGCAGTATACGGGCATACGCCCGCCATCGCCCAGAGCATGCACAAACCGAACCGGCTGGGACTTTGGGTTCCAGCCGGTTCTTCTCGACCTGTCATGCTCGACTCGGACGCTGCGCGCTTAGAGGGTCACCAGCTGTGAGTAGCTGGTCAGCAGTTGCTCGGCGGTCAGGGTGTCCGTTTCTGCCTGGGGCGTCCAGAGGATTTCCACCGCCAGTAGCCGGTCGCTGGAGACACCGCCCAGCTGCTGCAGCGCCAGACGCAGATCTTCTGCTGAGCGCACTGAGGGCAGGCGGATGCCATTGCCAGCGACCGCCGTCAGCAGCGTCACTGCAATGAACTCGCCCGGAGCCGGAGCTTCGGCCAGAGCAGCCTGATCGCCCGGCAGCGCGGCTTGGGCACTGGCTTCGCTCAGTAAGCTGTCCACGTTGGTGAGGGTCTCGCGGTTGAACTTGCTGCGCTCGGCCAGGGCCAATTGGTTGAACTGCGTCTCTGCCGCCGACAGGCTGACGCTCTGGCTTTCAGACCCGGCGTAGGCCCAGTAGTCGGGGTGGCGCAACAGAGCCAGGCTGGTCTCCTGCAACAGACGGGTGTAGCCTGCCGGGGTGCTGGTATCGGAGCGGCGGGCCAGCTCGTTCAGCTCGGCCTGCAGGCTGCGGGCATTGGCGAGTAGGCCCACCTGGAGCTTGCTCACCTGGACTTTGCTGGGGCCGTAGGCGCTGGAGCCGTCCTCGCCGTCTTCTGGTTTGGCGACACCGGCATTGCGCAGGCTGCGGACCAGAAAGCTCGCAACCGCAAAGAAGATCAATACGGTAAACAGACCGCCGCCACCGCCCAAGCCGAAAATCGGCAACAGGAAGGGAAAGCCAAAACCGCCGCCGCCGGGATAGTAGCCACCACCGGGATAGTAGCCGCCCCGAGGGCTGCGATAGGTTTGCCCAGACGGTGGAGCGCTGCGGCGAGGCGCGCTAAAGGAGCGGCCCCCCATTCGGCCCCCCGAACGGGCCGCTTGGGCTCCATCGGCGCTGCCGACGAGCACCATCACCACCAGCGCCAGGGTTAGCAGAGAACGCAGGCAGCGCTGGATTGTGGCAAAAACTTTGGATTTCATAGTGACGCATTTCAGCCCGCTGGGGCCCTTATGGTTAGTTCGAAGTGTGGGGGTCCACCACACTTATTACGTTACCAAGGTAATCGGGGATCAGGGATGGGCTGAGGGTAGCAGTTGCCGAAGTGGGGATCGGTTTTCCCTCCAGGCTTGGCTTCAGATCGGCGAGTTCAAGCTGCGCGATTGCTCCTTGGCTAGGGCGTTTTTCATGTGCTTCTTGACCGTATTCAGGCTGATAAATAGTTGCTGGGCGATTTGACGATAGGTGTGACCGGCGCGAGCCAGCGACCAAACTTCTGCCTCGCGGGGCGTGAATCCGTACTCAGGTGGCGCAGCCCAGATAATCGCCGAGTCCACCGGCATACTGCTTTCCAGAATCACCAGAATCGATGCCTCCTCGGGCGCGGCGGTGGCGTCTGCCTTGGCTTCGAGCCAGCGGGCGGTGATGCGGATGGTGACTTTTTGGGCTGGGGCGACGTTGTAATCCACGATCACGCGCTTGCCTTGATAGTCGGCCTGGGCACGGACCAGGCACTGGCAGGCATACCAGACCAGGTCGGGCAGCGAACGAACCTGGGCCGAATTGGGTGCCAACCCTTGACAGATCTGGCGGGCCAGCGAGTTGGCGTAGACCAAGCGGTTGTGCTGGGTGACAATCAACACACCGTGGTTGAACCCTTCGAGGATGGCCTGATACAGCAGCGAATTTTCTAGCGTCATTGGGGTTAGGGAGGGCAGGGGCAACTGCGAAGCGGGGAGCAGGCTTTGCGGGAATTTGCCTTACTTTTGACAATAGGGGAAGCGACTCAGCCCGCGCCTTCCGCTCGCGGTCAAATCGGCTGCCAAGCTTGGCAAACTGGCTGCCTGCTCGTGACGACCAGAGCCCTGACCAGAGTCCTGAAGTGTTGTCTAGAAGGCTTGTGAGATGATCTCAGCTGCTTTAGAATCGCAGGACCTTAGTCAGACTCTGTGTGCGGCATGGCTAGATCTCGCAAGCCCGACCCCAATCTCTCCCCGGTCAATGGCCAAACGGCCTCACTGACCGCTTCAGATTCAGAGTCTGTTTCTGGGTCTGTCTCTGGACCGCAGCCGGTCGTGGAGCCGCCCTCTATAACCGACGCCAAGCCTATAGAAATCAATCTCGAAGCTCCGCAGTGCTTTATCAATCGGGAGCTGAGCTGGTTGGAGTTTAACAATCGCGTCCTGCAGGAGGGCATGGATGAGCGCACGCCTCTGCTAGAGCGCTTGAAGTTCCTCGCAATCTTCAGCTCCAACCTGGACGAGTTTTTCATGGTGCGAGTAGCTGCCTTGAAGCAGCAGGTGGAGGCCGATGTCCGCCTGCTCACGCCCGATGGTCGCACGCCTGCCCAGCAGCTTCAGGAGATCGCCGCCCGTCTGCGCCCGATGGTGGCCCAGGCGCACCGGCACTTTGAGACGGTCCTGCGCCCTGCCTTGGTGGCCGAGGGCATTCACATCCTGGAGTACTACGACCTCACTCAGGAGCAGCGGGACTATCTGCGGCGGTACTTTGAAGAGCATCTGTTCCCCGTGCTGACGCCGCTAGCGGTGGACCCTGGACACCCCTTCCCCTACATTTCCAACCTCAGCCTCAGTCTGGCCGTGCAGATCCTGGATGACGAAACCGGCGAGGAGCATTTTGCTCGGGTCAAGGTGCCAGGCTCGCTGCCTCGCTTCGTGGCGCTGCCTGAGGATCTGTTGCAGTTTGTGGAAGGCGAAAACGTGTCCTGGGCAGGCGTGACCCTGGAGCAAATGATTGCCCACAACCTAGAGGCCCTGTTTCGGGGCATGAAAATCCAGGCGTACTACCCGTTTCGCATCACCCGCAATGCTGACCTGAGCCTGCAGGAGGACGAAGCCGACGATCTCCTGCTGGCGATTGAAGAAGCGCTGCGCAAGCGACGTTTTGGCCCCGAATTGCGCATGGAAATAGACGCGCGCACACCGCCTGAGGTGCGGGAGGTGCTGATGCGTGAGATGAAGCTGACCGACCGGGATGTCTATGACATCGAAGGCATGCTGAATCTGGGCTCGCTGATGGATTTTTTGCGCCTGCCGCTGTCGCAGCTCAAGGACCCAGACTGGCAACCGGTGACCCCGCCCCGCCTACGGGGGCTGGACGAAGGCGGTGAGGAGCAGGATATCTTCGCGGTGATCCGGCAGGGCGATGTGCTGTTGCACCATCCCTACGAGTCGTTTTCCGCCAGTGTGCAGCGCTTCATCACGCAGGCGGCCTCAGATCCCCAGGTGCTGGCGATCAAGCAGACGCTCTACCGCACCTCGGGCGACTCGCCGATTGTCAACGCCCTGATCAATGCGGCCAACAATGGCAAGCAGGTCGCGGTGCTGGTGGAACTCAAGGCCCGCTTTGATGAAGAGAGCAATATTGTCTGGACCCGCCGCCTGGAGGAGGTGGGCGTACATGTGGTCTACGGCCTGATGGGCCTCAAGACGCACACCAAGACGGCGCTGGTGGTGCGCCGCGAGGGGCAGCGGATCCGCCGCTACGCCCACATTGGCACGGGCAACTACAACGCCAAGACTGCCCGCCTGTACACCGACCTGGGCATTCTCACCTGCCGCGAGGACTTGGGGGCCGATCTCAGCGAGATGTTCAACTATCTCACCGGCTACTCACGTCAGCGCCAGTATCGCAAGCTGCTGGTCGCCCCGGTGAGTCTGCGCCAGCATCTGCTAGCGCTGATCCAGCGCGAGATCGAGTCCGCCCAAAACGGGCAGCAGGGCCGGATCGTCGCCAAAATGAACGCGCTGGTGGACCCCGAGATCATCGTCAACCTCTACCGGGCGTCGCGGGTTGGCGTGCAGATCGACCTGATTGTGCGCGGCATGTGTGCGCTGCGGCCTGGCGTCGCCGGGGTCAGCGAAAATATCCGCGTGATCAGCATCATTGGCCGCTTTTTGGAGCACTCGCGCATCTTCTATTTCCACAACGGCGGTGAGGAGCGGGTGTTCATCGGCAGCGCCGACTGGATGCGGCGCAATCTGGACCGGCGGGTCGAGGTGGTGACGCCGATTGAAGACCCCCAGAGCGCCAAGGAGCTGCAGGAGCTGCTGGGCATCATGCTCGCCGACAACCGCCAAGCCTGGGATCTACAGCCCGACGGCACTTACCTCCAGCGTCGCCCCGCGCCCGGCCACAAGGAACGCGGTACCCAACAGATCCTGATGGAGCGGGCGCGGGCCACGGCAGGCTGAGCCCTGAACTCCACGCTCCGAGTTCCGAGCTTCGCGTTGCGAGTTCCGAGCTTTGTGGTTGTATGTTGGAGCCTCGCGGTTTTCGCTCAAAGCTTGGAAATTCCGAGTTAGAGCTTCGCGGTTCTCACTCAGCGCTTGGAAATTCCAGGTTGGAGCCTCGCCGGTCTCGCTCAGAACTCGCAAGGTCTAGTTCAGAGCGTTGTCCTTCCAGCTCTGAGCCGCGACCGTCTTGGTTAGAACTGCTCAGCGATTGCCCATGAAGCCAGACCCTGCCCTTTGCAATCGCCTGAAGCCAACCCGCACCCGCCTGGGCTTGAGCCAGCAGGATCTGGCCAACTTGGCCGGGGTCAGTCGCCAGACGATCAGCGGCGTGGAGGCGGGACATTACGCGCCGTCGGCCACGATTGCGCTGCGCCTGGCACGGTCGCTGAACTGCCGGGTCGAGGATCTGTTCTGGCTGGAGCCCGACTGGCCGGAGGTTGAAGCCGTCGCCGCCCAACCTAGCCCTGCCGGACAGCACCTGCGGCTCAGCCTGGCGCAAATTGGCGGGCGCTGGGTCGCGCAGCCGCTGCTCGGGCGAGATGCCTTCCGCACCGAGCTGATCCCAGCAGACGGCGAGGGGGAGTGCGCGCTGGATTCAGACCGGCTGCGGGTGCGGCTATGGAATGATCCCCAAACCCTGGGCCGGACCGTGGTGCTGGCTGGCTGCTCGCCCGCGCTGTCACTCCTGGCACGAGCCGCTGAGCGCTGGCACCCTGAGTTGCGAGTTCACTGGCGCTTTGCCAACAGCATGACCGCGCTGCGCAGCCTGGTCCGAGGCGAGGTCCACATCGCGGGGATGCACCTGTACAGTGCTCAAACCGGCGAGCACAACGCCCCCTATATCCAGCCCCTGCTGGCCGGACAGAAGGCTGTCCTGATCAACCTCGGTGTCTGGGCAGAGGGGTTGCTGGTGGAGTCAGGCAATCCCATGGGCTTGCGGAGCGCCGCTGACCTGGCGCAAACCGGCGTCACGATTGTCAACCGCGAACCGGGGTCTGGCTGTCGTCAGGTGCTAGAGCAGCGGCTGGCCGCCGAACGAGTGCCCCCTCAGGCTGTGCAGGGATTTGAGCAATTGGTCGGCACTCACCTGGCGGTGGCTGAGGCGGTCGCCACGGGCAGAGCGACTGCGGGCGTGAGCACGGCGGCGATTGCCACCGCCTTCGGCCTCGGCTTTATCCCCTGGCATCAGGCTCGCTACGATCTGGTGATCCTGCAGCCGTCGCTGGACGAGGCCCCCGTGCAACAGCTGCTCAGCGCTCTGAACCAGCGCTGGATCCAGGCGCAGCTAGCAGCACTCGGGGGACACGATATCGATCAAACCGGCGAGGTGATGGCGACGCTGGAATGAGCGTCGCCAGGCTGCCCTCAGCTCACTCGCCCTCGGGTCGCGATGCCAGGTCAGTCAATACTTTACTGGCTGGCTTCCGCAAATATCTTGGCGACCTGTATACTTCTCTTGCCTAAGCCAGTCAGCAGGCATCACCATGAGAAGACGGCGCATTTTCAAGATTCTGGGCTCACTCGCCATCCCGCTCTGGCTAGTGACCGGCCACGGCCACAGGGTGGCGACGGCCCAGCAGACGCAATCTGTGAACCTGACGGTCTCCGCCGCGATCAGCCTGACCAATGCGCTGCGCGACCTGCAAGCGCTCTACCAGCGCAGCCGACCCAACGTAACCCTGACCTACAACTTTGGCGCGTCCGGTGCCTTGCAGCAGCAGATCGAGCAAGGAGCCCCCGCCGATCTGTTTTTCTCGGCAGGCGAGCGACAGATGGATGCGCTGGAATCAGCCAACCTGCTGTTGCCAGGCACCCGGCGCAATCTGCTGGGCAATCGCCTAGTCCTGGTCACGCCCAGAACTTCCAGCCTGACGCTGACCCGTTTTCAAGACCTGAGCCGTCCGCAGGTGAGGCGAATTGCAATCGGCGAGCCCCGCAGCGTCCCTGCCGGACAATATGCCCAGGAAGTGCTCACCAACTTGCGCCTGTTGGAGTCGCTGCGGCCCAAGCTGGTTTTCGCCCAAAATGTCCGTCAGGTCTTGAGCTATGTCGAGACCGGCAACGTCGATGCGGGTATGGTCTACGCCACCGACGCCCGTGAGTCAGAGCGAGTGCGCCTGGCCGCAACCGCGCCCGCCAACAGCCACTCGCCGATTGTCTATCCGATTGCCGTGGTTCGGCGCAGCCAGAACGCCGCCGCCGCCCGCGAATTCGTTGCGTTTCTGGCCAGCGCCCCGGCCCGAGCTGTATTTCAACGCTACGGATTTAGCCGAGTGAACTAGGCCATGCCCTTTGACCTCTCGCCGCTGTGGATCTCGCTGAAAACCACCAGCGTTGCGACCCTGCTCAGCTTCGGCCTGGGACTGGGGGCCGCTCGTGGGATGGTCACTTACCGGGGGCCGGGGCGAGGGTTGATCGACGGCCTGCTGACCTCGCCGCTGGTGTTGCCCCCCACGGTAGTGGGCTTTCTGTTGCTGCTGCTGTTTGGGATCAACGGTCCCCTAGGACAATGGCTGGGGCGCTGGGGCGTGACCGTCGTCTTCTCCTGGTGGGCAACGGTGATCGCCTCGACCGTGGTCGCCTTCCCGCTGATGTACCGCACCACGCTGGGGGCCTTAGAACAGATCGACCCCCAGCTGTTGGCTGCCGCCCGCACCTTGGGAGCCTCAGAGTGGCGGATCTTCTGGCAGGTGATGCTGCCGCTGGCCAAGCCGGGGATCGTGGCGGGCACCATCCTGGCCTTTGCGCGCGCGCTGGGTGAATTCGGGGCCACGCTGATGCTGGCGGGCAATATCCCCGGCCAAACCCAGACCATGTCGCTGGCAATTTTCTTTGCGGCGGAAGGCGGCGATTTCCCGCAGGCGCAAGCCTGGGTGCTGCTGATCCTGGCGATTTCGCTCGGGGGCATCGTGGCCTTGAATTATTGGTCCCAGCGTCAACCCGCCGCTGGGACTGGGAGACGCTAGGGTGAACTTGCAGGTAGACCTGCAAACGCAACTCCCTGGCTTCAACCTGGAGGTTGCCTTCGAGACGCAGGCCGCCACCCTCGGTCTGCTGGGCGCGTCGGGCTCGGGCAAGAGCCTGACCCTACGCTGCATTGCTGGCTTAGAAACGCCTTCGCAGGGTCGCATTGTCCTGAACCAGCGAGTGCTGTTTGATTCCAGCCAGGGCATCAACCTGCCCAGCCGCCAGCGCCGGATCGGCTTTCTGTTTCAGAACTACGCCCTCTTCCCCCACCAGAGCGTGGCCCAGAACGTCGCCTTCGGCTTGCAAGGGCTGCCCAAAGTCGAGCGAGCGCAGCGGCTGGAGACCCAACTCGCCCGCGTGCAACTGCAAGGCTTGGAAGACCGCTATCCCCACCAGCTCTCCGGCGGGCAGCAGCAACGAGTGGCGCTGGCGCGGGCGCTGGCCACGGAGCCCGAATTGTTGCTATTAGATGAGCCGTTTTCGGCCCTAGACACCCATCTGCGCAGCCAGATGGAAAAGCTGCTGCTCGATGTCCTGTCGGCGTATGCGGGCGTCAGCCTGTTCGTCACCCACAACCTGGAAGAAGCCTATCGCATCTGCCCCAATCTGCTGGTGTTAGCCGAGGGGCAGGTGGTGGCCAATGGTCCCAAGCAGGAAATCTTTCAGCGGCCACCCAGTTTCGCTGTCGCCCAACTGACCGGCTGCAAAAACTTCTCCCGCGCCCACGTGGTTGCGCCCCAGCAGGTAGAGGCGCTCGACTGGAACTGTCGCCTGCGCGTGCCAGACCCCGTCCCCCGCGCTCTGGCCTATGTGGGGATCCGAGCCCATCATCTCGCGTTCCTAGAGAGCGCTGACTCAGAGAATAGCTTCGCTTGCTGGCTCGCGCAGACCAGCGAAACCCCCTTTCGGATGACCCTCTACCTCAAGCTCCACAGTCCACCGACCCACCCGAACGACTACCACTTACAAGCGGAAGTCTTCAAAGAGCAGTGGGCAGTCCTCAACCGCCGCTCTTGCCCCTGGTCGATCTGCTTGGAGCCACTGCGGCTGTTGCTGCTGGAGGGTTGAATCGCGTGTACACCATCAACCCCCCAGCCTAGAGCGCCTCATCGTTTCTTCACGGCAGGACCACCCACTGGCAAAAGTGCATGAACTTTCCAGACGACTTTAGTAACAAACCATACCGTTGCCTACTATCAGAACGTTACCAGTGAACCTTTAAGCGTGCTGGACCTAGATCACAAGAGTGGGGGTTGTCGCAGACTCAAGCACTTTCGTGACCGAATGGTCTGGCTGCCATTCGTGCTCAACTTGAGGCCAACCATGAAAGTTTTGCAGGTAAACACCACTGACCGCCCGCTCCGAGGCACTGAAGTCGCCATGCATCGGCTTCATTCCGGGCTGAGAAAAGTGGGGGTTGATTCTAAGATTCTCTGTGATCAGAAGACACTCGTCTCGCCGCATGTCGTCCAGATCTCACGATCTAAGCACGCCCGAAAAGCTGAGTCTCTCCTCCAGAAGGCCACCTCAAGGCTGGGATTAAATAGTGTTCATTGTGTCAGTTCTTTTGAAATCAAAAAGAGCAAAACTTACTTAGAAGCCGACGTTCTCAATCTGCATTGTATCCATAGCGGCTTTTTCAACTATCTGGCGCTCCCTTCGCTCACTAAAGACAAGCCTGCGGTCTACACTCTCCATGACGTCTGGCCTTTCACTGGGCATTGCTCAGTGAGCTATAGTTGTGAGCGCTGGAAGACAGGGTGCGGCCAGTGCCCGCACTTAGATTCTTTCCCAACCGTCAAAAAGGACAACACTCGCATTGAGTGGAACCTTAAAAAGTGGGTCTACAGTCGTTCTAATCTGGCGATCGTCACCCCCAGCACTTGGATGACCGAGCAGGCTAAACAAAGCATTCTCAAGGAGTTGCCGATCTATCACATTCCCCACGGGATTGATACCGAGGTCTATCAGCCGTTGGATCGGGAACAATGCCGCCTGATGCTAGATATTCCGCTGGGCAAAAAAGTGCTCATGTTTGCGGCGGCCAAGCTGAGACTGTTCGGCAAGGGGGGCGATCTGCTGCTCAAGGCGCTCCAGAGCCTGCCAGACTCCCTGAAGGCCGAGACTGTGCTACTGATGTTCGGCGAAGATAACGGGTCTATTGCAGAGGCGGCCGGTCTGCAGACGATTAGCCTTGGCTCTATTCACAGCGACCGTCTCAAAGCGATTGCTTATTCTGCGGCAGATGTGTTTCTCTTTCCCACCCGTGCCGAGTCCTTTGGCTTAGTGGCGCTTGAAAGTCTGGCCTGTGGCACCCCTGTGATCTCCTTCAAGGTTGGCGGCGTGCCTGACCTAGTCCGCCCAGGCTTCACCGGCTATCTGGCTGAGCCTGAAAACTTCGCAGATTTCCGAGACGGCATTGTCCAACTGCTCGAGGACACTGCACTCCGGGAATCGATGGGCCGCGAAGGACGCGCCGTTGCCGTTCAAGAGTTTCCCATCGAGCGGCAAGTCCAGCAGTACTTCGAGCTATATCAGCAACTCTTAGAACGCCGTGCCGCTTAGGGACAAGCAGCAGGGACCGCAAGTCTTGAGCATACAACTTGGGAGATCAACCGGCATGGCGTTGACACAGCTTTATCAGGGGATTCGCACCGCGCTGGTGAGAAGACGTCAAAATCTTCACTATCGATTGCAGCGCGGCTTGTATTCTCCTCTGTTCTTCTATTGGCTTTTGTATGGCAAAAGTCGTTCGATGGCCCTCAGCCAGAAGTCCGCAATGGTGTTTGCGCCGCACCAGGACGATGAGACCCTAGGCTGCGGCGGCCTGATTACGCTCAAGCTAGAGCAGGGACTCTCGGTTTGGGTTGTGTTTCTGACCGATGGGCAAAAGGGGCAGCGCTCCTCGGCTCAGCAGCCGAAGCTCAAGCCAGAAGAACTAGTTCAGATTCGCAAACAGGAAGCGCTGAGCGCCTTGACGACTTTAGGCGTTGAAGCGTCCCAGGTTTACTTTCTCGATCAACCAGATGGTGGTCTGTCGCGTCTGTTGCCAGCCGCGCAGCAGCAAGCCCTAGAGCAGCTGGTTCAGCTCTTGCAGCAACACGCGCCGCAAGAGATCTATGTGCCTTACCAGAAGGACGGGCATCCCGATCACGAAGCCACCTATGCCATTGTGCAGGCGGCGCTCACCGCCGCTCAGCTGCCGAGTGAACTGCTGCAATATCCCGTCTGGTCGCTGTGGAACCCCTGGCTCTTTGACTTGCGCTCCCAAGAACTCGCCCATGTCTACCGTCTGCCCCTGGGCCGTGGTCTACCGCGCAAACGGCAGGCGCTCCAAGCCTATCGCTCTCAGTATCTGCCGCCTGCGCCGGGGGCTGCCACGCCGCTACCGTCCGGCTTTTTTCAGCGGTTTCTCTCCCCTTACGAGATTTTCTTCAGGCCTGGGGTCAAATAGGCTGCCTAACTCTACTAGGTCTCGCTCTCTGCCCTAAAGCACCCGCAGCAGGCTGGGGATGCTGTGCAGAGCCTTGAGCTTACGGATGTCGTCCAGCGCGGCTCGCACATCGCCTTCGCGCACGGTATGGGTGACCACGACGATCTCAGCCAGGCCGTCGCGCAGATCTTTTTGCACGACTGACTCCAGGCTGACGCCCCGATCACCAAAGCACGTGCCCAGCGCCCCAATCACACCCAACTCGTCCTGGGTCAAGATGCGGATGTAGAAGCGGGTGTGCAGCTCAGTCATGGGCCGCACCCGAGAATAGTACTCGTGGGTGCAGGCCATTAGAGGATGGGGCGCTTTCAGCTCAGCGTTGCCGCTGCGCAGGGTGGCCACGATACTGAGAAGGTCAGAGGCTACAGCGCTGGCAGTTGCGCCTTCGCCCGCGCCGGGGCCGAAGAACATTACCTGCCCCAGCGGCTCGCCCTCAATGACCACAGCATTATAAACATCGTTGACGCTGGCCAGCGGATGTTCTTTGGGCACCAGGGTCGGATGCACACGCAGCTCCACCTCATCCGGGTCGTGGTCCGGGTCGCGGCGGGCGATGGCCAGAAGCTTGATCACAAAGTTGAGGGTGCGGGCGTAGGAGACATCGGTGGCGCTGACACTACAAATGCCCTCGCGGTAGACTTCTGCCAGCCGGATGCGTCCACCGAAGGCTAAGCTCGCTAGGATCGCCAGCTTGTCAGCGGCGTCGTAGCCGTCCACGTCGGCGCTGGGGTCGGCTTCGGCGTAGCCCAGACGCTGCGCGTCTTGCAGAATGGCGGCGAAGTCGCCATTCTCGTTCTGCATGCGGGTCAGGATGTAGTTGGTGGTGCCGTTGACGATGCCCGTGACGCTGCGCAACCGGTTCACGCCCAGCGCCTGCTTGAGGGGCGCGATTACCGGGATGCCGCCGCACACTGCCGCTTCCAGCAGCACGTAGACTCCGGCCTGGTTGGCCGCGGTGAAGATCTCGTCGCCGTAGCGGGCGATTACCGCCTTGTTGGCGGTCACGACGTGCTTGCCGTTGGCAATCGCTTTGAGGATCAGGCTGCGGGCGGGTTCGATGCCCCCCATCACTTCCACAACAATATCAATCGTGGGATCGGTGACGATGCTGTCGAGATCCAGGGTGAAGCGCTCGGCGGGCAATTGGACGCGGCGGGGCTTATCGAGGCTGCGCACGCCGATTTGAGCGATTTCCACCTCTTTGAGCAAAACGTGGCGCTGAGCGGGAGCCAGCAAAATCTTCGCGACTCCGGTGCCAACGGTTCCCAGTCCTAACATCCCTAGTTTGATCACCGGAGTTCTGCCTGCTTGCCGCCTGAGTCCTCTTGCCACTCAGTGTAGCCCCTGCAAATCTCCCCCATGGCGATTTGTGGGGGCGGGAATCGCTAAGATTGCACTCATGCTGAAGTGGCTGAGCTCTAGATTGGCGTCAAGGCTGGGTCTCGTCGGTCTGGGCGGTTTACTGATGGCCCTAGCCCCGGCTCCGCTATCGCTCTGGCCGCTGGCTTGGGTCGCGCTGGTGCCGCTGTGGCGGCTGGTGCTGGGCCAGCCGATCAGCGGCGCTGTGGCGCTGCGGGCCGGGGCAGTTTGGGGACTGTTCTACCACGGCCTGGCCCTGGCTTGGATTACGGGCTTGCATCCGCTGACCTGGCTGGGGGTGCCCTGGCTGGCCAGCGTGGCGGTGGTCGGCTTCTGCTGGGGGTTTGTGGCGCTGTGGGGCGCGGCGATCAGCACCCTTTGGACCTGGGCACTGGCAGTGTTGACGCCCCAGTTGAAGCCGGGACTGCGGCTGCTGCTGGGGGTGGCGTTATGGTGTGCGCTGGAAGCGCTGTGGAGTCAGGGGCCGCTGTGGTGGACGTCGCTGAGCTACACCCAGAGCCCGCATAACCTGGTGATCCTGCAGACCGGTCGGCTTTCTGGGCCAGAGGGTGTGACGGCGGCGATTGTGGCGGTCAATGGCTTGTTGGCGCTGGCCTGGCTGAAGCACCAAGTGCGCTATGGACTGAGTGCGCTGGCGCTGGTGGTCAGCCTCAGTGTCTATGGGGTCTGGAGCTTGGCGCAGCCGCTGGCCGATAGCGCTGCGGCTGCGCTGCGGGTGGGCTTGATCCAGGGCAATGTACCCACCCGGATTAAGCTCTCGCCTGAGGGAGTGTCGCGGGCAATTGAAGGCTACACCGCAGGCTATCGCAGCTTGGCTGACCAGGGAGTCGAGGCGGTTTTGACGCCCGAAGGGGCGCTACCGTTTCTGTGGACGGAGCCCAGCCGCAGTCGCAATGCCTTTTACCAGGCGGTTCGCGACCGGGGGGTAGTCGCTTGGCTGGGCACTTTCTCGCCGCAGGGTAACCACATTACCTCCAATCTGTTGACCCTGACCGGCACGGGTGAGAGCTTTAGCCACTACGACAAAGTCAAGCTTGTGCCTCTAGGCGAGTACATTCCGTTTCAGGCGGTCCTAGGCGGCTTGATCGACCGGCTGTCGCCAATCAAATCCGATCTGTGGCCGGGGAGCCCGAACCAGCGGTTTGACACTCCCTTGGGGCGGGTGGCAGCGGCCATCTGCTACGAAGTTGCCTTTGCTGAGCTGTTCCGAGCACAGATCGCCTGGGACGGCCAGTTTATTCTCACGGCGTCGAACCTCGACCCCTACAGCACAGTGCTGATGGCGCAGCACCACGCGCTGGCTGTGATGCGCGCCCTTGAAACCGACCGTTGGCTGGCCCAAGCGACCAACACTGGCTATTCCAGCATCGTGGATCCCCAGGGACACACGCGCTGGCGCTCGACTGCCAACACCTACACCCTCCACGCAGACACGATCTACCGACGCACCACCCAGACGCTCTATGTGCGCTGGGGAGACTGGCTGACGCCGCTACTAGGCGCGTTGGCAGTCGGTGGCTGGCTGAGCGCGCGGCAGTCGCAGGCGTGATCAGACCGCAGATCCCCCCATGCCCCTCATCAGTTCACGCACCCGAATTCAAAGCTCGACCGCAAGCTCCCGAGCCTCATGCCCGAGGTTCTGGATCAAATGGCATGACCCAGCGTGTCACTCGCCGCCTGCGCACAAGGGTGGGTGACTCGCTTGAGACAGGGGCATTCGGGTTTGAATCTCGTTTGTGAGGTTGTGAAAGCGCTTATGCAATTTGCTGGGGGCTTGACGGCGCTACGAACCTGTACTAGTGTCGTCAATCAGTTCTATCTATTGTTCAGCGCAATCTTAGACGCAGACCGAACCGAATCTTCCCACAACCTCAGCGCCACTCAGAGCTGTTAGCGCAGTCTCTGAATGGCTAACCCCCAACGCTGTAGCGCCAGCGCGGAGGCTAGAAGAGAGCTTAACACTCCACCTAGCCACCCCAGCTTCCTATGGCTAAGCAACGGGGTGGCTTTGGTTTGGGTCTTCTCTGGGCCGTTCCCCAATGAACTGCCTTGGCTTTGCCCATCCCATTTTTATGGAGTGTTTTGCTATGCACCTAACTCAGGTCATTGTCCCTTGCAGGCTACGGCTCTCGCTGAGCCAAATTGCCCCTTCGCCTGGTCAGTCGCAGCCATGACTAGCCAAACTCGCCTCGCGCTCTGGGACTACATCACCCGTCTGCCCAATCTGCCGCCTCTGCTGAAGCTGATCTTGTTGGTCTTGGCCAACTACAGCGACTCGCGCAGCCTCAAGAGCCGTGTCCCGCTCTCGCTGCTGGTGCGCGACTGCAATCTCAGCGAAAAGGACCTGCTGCGCCTGCTGCCCAGTCTCGAAGTGGCCAACCTGATTGAAAAGCTCAGCATCCCCGCCGAACGCCACGGCCCCAACATCCCGCTCTACAACCTCTCCAGCCCTCTGCTGCAAGCTGCCAAACGTCGCCCGCCGACCTCCTGACGCCCACCGAGCTTCCAGTCAGTCTGCTTAGCTTTGTAGGCACTGCAACTCAACCTGCCGCCAACCTGCGGCAACGGGTAGCTATTCAGCGGCAACTCGTAGGAGTTTGCCTGCACCTTGCAGGGGTTGGGCGGTAACTCGTAGCCACTCAGCGGCAACCTGCAGCAGTTGGGCGGCAACTTGCCAAGAACCGCCTCAACCCTTTTTCCATCTGGCGCGAACCGCTCAGCAAGCAGCGGCAACTCGTGGCTAAGCACTCCAAAAAGACTATCCTTCTGCCATCTGCTGTACTTTGGCGAGGATTTCTCTGACTGTCTCTGCGTTCGGAGACTTGAGTCGCTGCCAAATCTCTAGGGACTCCTGCAAATATTTCAAGGCAGTTGCAAGATCTCCCTGCTGTTCTGCTATGTGTCCCAACCACC
>JANNOU010000201.1:0-33862 GCA_031399305.1 Leptolyngbya sp. SOY_34_metabat_272 | reverse complement strand
GGTGGGTCCCGTCCTGGGCGGGGCTACCCCCCCCCCACTCCAAAACCCCCCCCAACCCCCACCACAACACTCTCCCTGAGCTTGACAATATCCCCCCTCACCCTCGACAACACTCTCCCTGAGCTTGACAATATCCCTCCTCACCCTTGACAACGCTCTCCCTGAGCTTGACAACATCCCCCCTCACCCTCGACAACACTCTCCCTGGGTGCTGCAACACCCTCCTTCAGCTCCAGCGAGCAGTGCCAGAGGGCTTTCGCAAGCAGTCTAAATAGCCCCACGAGTTAAAGCCTCTGCGCCAGGAACTCCAGCGCCGTCGTGCGCCAGCGCCGCCCCTCCGTTCCCAGGTGCCAGCCCTGAACTTGATGCGGAGCCACCCACAGATCCAGGTGCGCCACCGACGGGTCAGCATAAAAACTACTCTCGCCGCCGCCCAGCAAGTGCGAACTCCAGTGTGTAAACCAGTCATGACTGAGGCGGCAAACCCGGCCCGGCCCCGGCGGCGCGGTCGGCAGGTGCGACGGCAGCGGCACCCCCCAGCCATCCAGGGCCAACAGCGCCTGCACCCGCCCACTGAGCATCGCCCCCAAACTGCCCACCACCCCCGCACTGAAGCCGATCACCCTTAAGGGTTCTGCGCCGACCTGCACCGCATGTCGGTCCAAAAAGTGCAGCACGGCCAGCGGATTAAACGGTAAATAGCGATGCGCCGGATAGACCAAGATCTGCGCTCCCGGCTGCAGCGGACGCAGATGGTCGAGAAAGCGCTCAGTGAGATCAGGCGGGTGAAAGCCGGGGCAAATCAGCAGCGTCATAACTTAGCGTCATAACTCAAGGATGGAGCTCAAGGAAAGAGCCAAGGACAGACGAACTCGGCAGCCGGAGGATGCCCCGTCTACCCCCACCCCTGAGCCAACGCTAAGGCAGCACACTCACCAGCAGCGCCTTCTGCGCATGCAGCCGGTTCTCCGCTTGATCCCAGACCCGCGAGTGCGACCCCTCGATCACCCCGTCGGTGATCTCCTCGCCGCGATGGGCGGGCAGACAGTGCAGCACAATTGCCTGCGGATCCGCCAACGCTTGCAGCCTCTCATTGAGCTGGTAGGGTGCAAACACCGGCCCCCGCGCATCCGCCGAATCTTCCTGCCCCATGCTGGCCCATACATCCGTGTAGAGCACCTGGGCCCCCTTCGCCGCCTGCTCTGGATCTGAGGTTACCAGCACCTCCGAGCGCCCCGCCGCTAACTCGGTCGCCCGAGCCACAATCGCCGCCTCAGGCACGTATGCCTCAGGCGTAGCAATCCGGACATGCATCCCCGCCAGGGCGCAGCCCAACAGCAGCGAGTGGGCCATGTTATTGCCGTCCCCGAAATAGGCCAGGGTCAGGCCCGACAACTGGCTGAAGTTTTCCTGCACCGTGAGCAGGTCGGCCAGCACCTGACAGGGGTGCTCCTGGTCGGTCAGTGCATTGATCACTGGCATCTGGCAGTGGGCCGCGAACGTCTCCAGGTCTGCCTGGTCGAAAGTGCGGATGGCGATCACATCCAGATAGCGGTCCAACACGCGGGCCGTGTCCGCTAGGGGCTCGCCGCGACTGACCTGAGTGACACTGGGATTGAGGTCGATCACCTGCCCCCCCAGCTGATACATCGCCACGCTGAAACTGACCCGCGTGCGCGTGGAGGCTTTAGAAAACATCAGGCCTAACACCTTGCGCTCACAGGATGGTTTGACCTGACCCGCTTTCAGCTCAGCCGCCAACTTCAGTAGCTCCAGCAGCTCCTCCCGGCTCAAATCCGCTAGGCTCAGCAAATCGCGCCCCTTGAGTTCGCCCACATCCCACCTCTCGCGCACAGACTCAAATCAACCTACCAAAAAAACTGAAGGGCCTCTGAACGCTTCAGAAGCCCCTGACTTTCGCTCTAGCCAACCCCGGCGGCTTTGTTTGTTGCCTAGCCTAGTGCTGTGCTTAGGGTGAGGGGGCGGTTCCGGGGCTGGCGACTGGCGTGGCCGCGCCTCCAGGCGCACTGGAGGTGACTCCTGCGGCGCGGGCCTGCGCGATCCGCTCGTTGAGGATATTCAGGGCGCGGGCATATTGCGGGTCGCGGGCGGTGCCGATCTGGTCATTGTTGCGTCTGAGAAACTGGCGCTGCTCGTCGGTCAGCTCCAGCACCACGTCGGGCTCGATCCCCTTCTTGTTGATGTCTGTGCCGTTGGGCGTGTAGTAGTGGGCGATGGTCACCGCCATCCCCGAGCCATCGCTCAGCGGATGCACCGATTGCACCAGCCCCTTGCCGAAGGTTTTGGTGCCCACCAGGGTGGCTCGCCGCTGGTCGCGCAGCGCCCCGGCCAGGATCTCGCTGGCACTGGCCGAGCCGCCATCGACCAGAACCACTAGGGGCTTGTTGGTCAGCGCGCGATTGCCGGCGTTGAGGCGGTCGGTCTCACCCCGACGGTCAACGGTCGAGACGATGGAGCCGCTGGACAGCCACATCCGGGCGATCTCCGCTGCTGAGTAGAGCAGCCCGCCCGGATTCGAGCGCAGATCCAGGATGTAGCCATTGACGTTCTGCCGCTCCAGATCCTGGATGGCGTTGCGCATCTCGGCAGCGGCGTTGGCGTTGAACTGGTTGAGGCTGATGTAGCCGACTGGACCGACACCTGGGTCCTGACGCAGGCTGAAGCGCACCGGATGGATTTCAATGCGCTGACGTTCTAAGGAGACATCAAACGGGCTCTGGTTGCCGCGCTGAATCGTCAGGGTGACGCGGGTGCCCGCCTGACCGCGAATCAGACGCACCGCATCGTTGACATCCATGCCATTGGTCGCACGTCCGTCAATCTTGACAATGATGTCCTTGGGCTGGATACCGGCCCGGAAGGCTGGAGTGTCCTGCATGGGCGACATCACGGTCAGCTTTTTGCTCTCCTCATCCACGGCCAGTTGGATGCCAACACCGCTGAGCTCGCCCGAGGTATCCACCTGCATGTTGGCGAACTGCTGGGGGTCCATGAAGCGGGTGTAGGGATCGCCCAGCTTCTCCAGCATTTCGCGGATCGCCGTGTAAGCTTCCTCGCGGCTGGCATAGTTACGGTTGGTGACGTAGTCGCGGCGAGTTTGCTGCCAGTCCACCCGGTTGAAGGTGCCGTCAACGTAGTCTCGGTTAATCACCTGCCAGACTTCATCGACCAGTTCCTTGGGGCTCTCGCGGAACACCGCCCAGCTGGGATTGGAGTTGTAAAGCTGGACCCCCACGAAACTCGTGGCAGCAACCATGGCAGCAGCAACGCTGATCAACAGACCACGGTGCGAGGCATGAGAAGGCTGAGGAGGCTGAGGAGTTCGCATAGAGAGTCCGCTAGAGAACCGGGGGGATGGACAACACGAAGTCGGTACTAGAGTCAGTACAAAGAGTACGCCCAATCTAGCACAGGGGATCTACCGTCACTGAGGCTGTGATTCAGCGTCCGCTGGCAGGGCTGAAAACTTTTGCTACTCAGGGATCAAGCCAACGACCGTCGGCTTTAATCAGGTTAATTAACTCCTCAACTCCCTGTGCTTCCGGAACTTTTTTGATCTCTTCTCGGCCGCGATAGAGCGAAATGAAACCAGGTGTTTTGCCGACATAGCCGTAGTCAGCATCAGCCATCTCGCCAGGGCCGTTGACAATACAGCCCATCACCGCGATGTCTAGGCCGGTCAGGTGCTGGGTCGCCTCACGCACCTGATGCAGGACGTCCTCCAGGTTGAACAGGGTGCGCCCACAGGAGGGACAGGCCACGTATTCGACCATGGTCTTGCGCAGGCCTAGCGCTTGCAGAATGCTGTAGCAGACGGGGATCTCTTTTTCGGGAGCCTCGGTGAGCGAGACGCGGATCGTGTCGCCAATGCCATCGGCCAGCAAGGTGGCGATCCCAGCGGTGGACTTGATGCGCCCGTACTCGCCGTCGCCCGCCTCAGTCACGCCTAAGTGCAGCGGATAGTCCATGCCCAACTCGTCCATGCGCTGGGCGATCAGTCGGTAGGCTGCAACCATCACCGGCACGCGCGAGGCTTTGAGCGAGATCACCAGGTTGCGGAAATCCAGTGACTCGCAGATGCGAATGAACTCCAACGCCGACTCCACCATGCCCTCGGGCGTGTCGCCGTAGGTGAACAGCATGCGCTCGGCCAGCGAGCCGTGGTTGACGCCGATGCGCATGGCCTTGCCCTGATCGCGCAGCGAGATTACCAGCGGCTCCAGGGTCTCGCGAATTTTCGCGCCGATTTCTTCGAACTCGGTCTGGGTGTATTCACCGCGACCTTCTTTGGGCTTTTCGAAGACGTAAAGACCGGGATTGATGCGCACCTTATCAACGTGCTTGGCAACTTCTAGGGCGATTTTCATGCCGTTGTGGTGTACATCGGCCACCAGGGGCACGTCCTGGTAAGTTTGTTGAAGCTGGTGGCGGATTTCGGCTAGGGCTTTGGCGTGGGCCAAGCTGGGGACGGTGACGCGCATGATTTCGCAGCCGATCTCGTGCAGGCGTCGGATGGCGGCCACGGAGCCCTCGATATCCAGGGTGTCTTCGTTGATCATCGACTGGACCACCACGGGATAGCCGCCGCCTATGGAGATGGTGCCGACGCGCACGGGCCGGGTCTTGCGGCGGACAATCAGGCCAGTGGTCTCAGGTGCTGGGCTAGATTGAGCGATGTTGGAGGGCACCGATGAGGTAGGCAGAGTCTGCATAACTGGGGAACCGCTGGGGGAAATTGGCAAGGCTTTCCAACTCCTCAGCTTGCCACAGAAATCGGTCTATCTCGTGTGTCAACATCAGAAAATCTGGCGGTGTTCAAGCCCGTCTCGACTCGACTCGAAACAATCAGAAGTGGGTTAGAAACATGCGTGTGAAGATCTGCGGCATCACTCGGCCTGAGCAGGGGGTCGCCATTGCCAGGCTAGGGGCTGACGCGCTGGGGTTGGTGTGTGTCCCTGCCTCGCCCCGCTACGTCACGCCAGTGCAGATCCGGGCGGTGAGCGATCGGTTATTGGCTCAGCTCCCCGCGTCTGCTGTACCGGATCGGGTAGGGCTTTTCGCCGATACCACCCTGGCTGAGATCCAGCAAACAGTAGGAGCTGGTGAACTCAACTGGGTCCAACTCCACGGCAGCGAATCACCGGCGTTTTGCGATGCTGTGCGCCAGGCGCTGCCGGGTCTGAGCCTGATCAAGGCGTTGCGGATTCGGAGCGCTGAAGATCTGGTGCAGGCTGCGGCCTATGTCACCCATGTGGATGCGTTATTGCTCGATGCCTACGATCCTCTGCGCTTGGGCGGCACAGGCCATACGCTGGACTGGACCAGTCTGAGGAGCTTTCGCCCAGCCTGCGCCTGGTTCTTGGCCGGTGGGCTGAACCCCGAGAATCTGGCCCAGGCGTTGGGGCAACTCGCCCCCGATGGCATTGATCTATCTAGCGGTGTGGAACGCGCGCCTGGGGATAAAGACTTAGAGCGGGTTGCAGACCTATTCCGCGTCTTGCGCCAGCTCAGAAGGCCACAAGTTTCTCCCTCCTAGCCAGTCCCTGCAAGTTTTTACCGGGCAGCCAAGCTTTGGGTTGGCTCTGCAAAGTGGGACCATACTGGAAGTGTTTCCAGGTCTGACTCAACTTTTCGAAATGCTTGCGGTGAGGCAATTGATTCAGAGATTTCTGGGTTCGCTTGAACCAGGCAAACTGGGCGGTCAAAATTCTGCTCTTGAAGACAGTCGATCTGACTTTTTAGGGGAGCAATACAATAAGCCAGTGTCATCAAGCCATAAGGCCCCCGCAGCTGGTGGGGGCTGCCGGGGGCGCGGTCTTGAAGTGGGCGTCAGGTCCTCGGAACCGGGGCCCCGTCACCGTCGCCACTTCGTTTGCTGGGGTGAGTTTCACCGGGCGCTAGTCCAGAAATCTTGAAGACACGGGTGTCTAAAGTATTGCTGGCCTAGAGCTGCCTCTGGCAGCAGCAGGCCTGAGACCTAATCGTCATCGTCGTCTTTGCCAGATACTGCGGCCTTAAAGCCCTTGCCTGGGGTGAAGGCCGGCACCTGGGTGGCTTCTATCTTCATCGTGGCCCCGGTTTGGGGGTTGCGGCCTTCGCGGGCGGCGCGGTCGCGACGCTCAAAAGTGCCAAAGCCTACCAGGGAAATTTTCTCGCCCTCAGCAACTTGCTCAACCACCACATCGAGAATGGTGGAGAGGATCAAGTCAGCCGTTTTCTGGGTTACTCCAGCTTGCGCCGCTATCGTGCTCACCAATTCTGCCTTGTTCAAGGCCAGTCTCCTTTTAAATTCAATCGAGATTAGTTGAATCTGGAACAGTTGCGATGCCGCTGACCGAAGTCTAACCGGATGCAAATTTTGAGGATGCCTTTAGAGTTTGCCCACTCTTTTACAGGGTTATCGCTAGAACAGCGTAGCGGATCTTGCCGATTGCAACACAGGTTATGAGCAAATTTAGAGGGGAAATCTTGATTTTTTAGCTCACTAGATCGGCTTTTTGGATCTGGAGTCCGGATCCATTCACCGAGCATCACTCCCAGGTGGATCTTGCACCATGGCCAAACTGAGCGTGCTCTAGCCCAAATTTCAGGGATCGCTGAACTGCAAGCGCTGCGGTCTGCCGTGCTGGATGGGCGCGATGTGCGAGGATCAGGGACGGTGATTCACGGGCTCGCTCCATGACTTCCTTTGCCAAAGTTCCGGCTCTTTTGGTCCTCGCAGATGGCAGTACCTATCCCGGCTGGTCGTTCGGCGCGCCCGGTACAGCCCTGGGCGAGGTGGTATTTAACACCGGTATGACGGGCTATCAGGAGGTGCTAACCGATCCCAGCTATTGTGGTCAAATCGTCACTTTTACTTACCCGGAGCTGGGCAATACGGGCGTCAATCCTCAGGATAATGAGTCGGCCCAGCCGCAGGTGCGCGGTTGCATCGCCCGCAATATCTCACCGCGCCCCAGCAACTGGCGCTCGACCCAGTCCTTGCCCGACTACCTCAAGCAGCATCGCGTGGTAGGCATCTACGGGATCGACACGCGGGCGCTGACCCGCCGCCTGCGCGAGGCGGGGGCAATGAACGGCGGCATTTCTACCGAGATCTTGGACCCGGAAGATCTATTGCTCAAGGTGCAGGCCACCCCCGAAATGACGGGACTGAACCTGACGCGGGAGGTTACGACCTCCAACTCCTACGAGTGGACAGAGGCGACCGATCAGCACTGGGAATTCGCCCCAGCACTCGACACGCTGCCCGAGGAGGGGCTGCTGACCGTAGTGGCGGTCGATTTCGGCATCAAGCGCAATATCCTGCGCCGCCTCACTCGCTATGGCTGCCGGGTGATTGTGGTGCCGAGCACCGCCTCCGCTGAAGAGATTCTGCGCTACAACCCAGATGGCATTTTCCTCTCCAACGGCCCCGGCGACCCGGCTGCGGTGACTGAGGGTATTGAGACGACCCGCGCCCTGTTACAGACGGGCAAACCGCTATTTGGGATCTGTCTGGGCCACCAGATTCTGGGCCTTTCGCTGGGGGCGGAGACCTTCAAGCTGAAGTTCGGCCACCGGGGGCTCAATCAGCCCGCAGGCCTCAAAGCCCAGGTGGAAATCACCAGCCAGAACCACGGCTTCGCGGTGGATGCCGAGTCGCTGCCACAGGCGGATCTGGAAATCACCCATCTCAATCTGAACGACAAAACGGTTGCGGGGCTACGCCATAAGTCTTTACCGATTTTCTCGGTCCAGTACCACCCTGAAGCTAGTCCCGGCCCGCACGATGCCGACTACCTGTTTGCCAAGTTTGTGGAATCTATGCGGGCGCATCGCCATAGCCTGGCTCAGATTTGAGGACCGAGGTCACGCCGGGCCAGTAAGGATTGAGTACACAGAAACCAGCCGTTTAATCGGCTAAGGACTCGCCTCGGTTAATCCCAGCAGGCGATAGTCTGGGATGCCATTAAAGAACAAGATTTCGGTTTTGCCCCGGTCAAGTAAACGGCTGGTCACGGCATTGGAATAGTCGAGCGAATAGAGACGATTGAGATCTTTTTCTAGGGTGGTCCGGTCGGCTCTGCCGTTACGGCTGCCCAGATTGGTGGTGATAATCGTGGGGTAACCGCTGGCGTAGCGAAAGTTGATCAGCTCATAGACGGCGGCTTTGGCCCAGTCGGTGCGTCCGTGATATTCGGCTCCCAGTTCGTCGATCACCAGTAGCTCGGCATTGGCCGTCGTCGCCATCAGATCAGGCGGCTCCTCCTGGGCATAACTGGCGCGGACTCGACCGAAAAAGTAGGGCAGGTTTATCAGCCCCCCTGAGCGGCCCGACGCGAGCCAGGCGTTGAGCGACGAACGGGCTAGGTGGGTTTTGCCGCAGCCATTGCCGCCGCAGAAAATTAGCGTGCCCAGCGGGTGTTCGATCCAGGCTTGGGTGCGGGAGAGAAACTCGCGCTGAGCCGTGTAGCTGATCTGAAATGTCTCAAAGGTCATCGTCTCCGATTCTTGACCCAGACCGGCCTCCTGTAGCATCTGGTCGGTGCGACGCTTTTTGAGCGCTTCGACCACACAAACGCAGCGGTCGTAGGTGTTGCGTTCGGCGTCAACCCGATGGAGTCCTGTGCCCTTGCAAATGGGACAGTTGGGCTTGGCCAGATCGTCCAGCATGATTGCCCCTCAGTATTTCGAGCCCGATCCTTCCTGAAGACGCTATCACAAAAGTCCTGACTGACTGGATGCGGGGTCCATCGGCATCGGTCGCCTGTTCGAGTCAAAACGTGGTTTGGGGCTCTCCGAACTCGACCCGTCGACCGCAGAAGCTAACCGCTCGGGCTTTCAGCTCGGGACTTTGAGCCAAAGGCTCGGGACTTCGAGTCAAAAGCTTGGGGCTCCCAGTCAAAAGCTCGCAGACTGAGGCGCTGGGCTCGGCCAGTCGAGCGAGATTCCCGAACCTCCAAGCAAAAATCTCGGACCCTGGAGCCCAGAACGCGGGACTCGGGGTCCAGAGCTTGGCCGAGGCAGCAGCCCAGCCAAAAGATAGCCCCCCACAGTGACCTGTGGGGGGCTGAGTTAGGTCAGGGGTGCGGCTAGGCAATCGCCGCGATGTGAACCTCGTTGGTGCTAAGTAGCTCTTGCAGCTCCTCGGCGTCCACGGTTTCATTTTCCACCAGCATGTCGGCCAGCTTGTCGAGGATGTGGCGGTTTTGCACCAGCACTTCCTTCGAGCGGCGATAGGCTTGCTCAACCAGATTGCGTACCTCGTCATCGACCGCTGCGGCCGTCTCCTCCGAGAAGTCGCGCTCAGCGGCAATCTCGCGCCCCAGGAACATGTTGCCGTTCTGGCGGCCTAGGGCCACCGGACCCAGCCGGTCGCTCATGCCGAAGCGCATCACCATCTGCCGGGCTACCCGGGCCACCTGCTGCAGGTCATTGGAGGCCCCGGTGGTCACTTCCTCCGCGCCGAAGACCACCTCTTCAGCAATGCGACCGCCCAAGGCCACTGCCATCTGGTTTTGCAGATAGGAGCGGGAGTAGAGCCCTGAGTCCATGCGCTCCTCTGAGGGCGTGAACCAGGTCAGCCCCCCGGCGCGACCGCGCGGGATGATGCTGATTTTCTGTACCGGGTCGTAGTCGGGCATCAGCGCGCCCACAAGCGCGTGACCGGCCTCGTGGTAGGCCACTAGCTGCTTGCGCCGCTCGCTCATCACGCGATCCTTCTTCTCGGGACCAGCCAGCACCCGGTCAACTGCGTCATTGATCTCGTCCATTGAGATCTCAGTCAGGTTGCGCCGGGCAGCCAGGATCGCCGCCTCATTCAGCAGGTTAGACAGGTCTGCCCCTGTGAAGCCAGGAGTGCGTCGGGCGATCTTTTCGAGATCCACATCGCCCGCCAGGGTTTTGCCACGTGCGTGAACTTTGAGGATCTCTAGGCGACCGGCATAGTCGGGACGATCTACCACGACCTGACGGTCGAAGCGACCAGGGCGCAGCAGCGCGGAATCCAGCACATCGGGCCGGTTGGTGGCCGCGATGATGATGATGCCGTTGTTGCCCTCGAAACCGTCCATCTCGGTGAGCAGCTGATTCAGGGTCTGCTCGCGCTCGTCGTTGCCGCCGCCGAGGCCCGCGCCCCGCTGACGGCCCACGGCGTCGATTTCATCAATGAACACAATGCAAGGGGCGTTGGCCTTGGCCTGCTCGAACAGGTCGCGCACGCGCGAAGCGCCCACGCCAACGAACATCTCCACAAACTCCGAGCCCGAGATGCTGAAGAAGGGCACGCCAGCCTCACCGGCCACCGCCCGCGCCAGCAAGGTCTTGCCAGTCCCCGGCGGGCCCACCAGCAGCACACCCTTGGGGATCTTGGCTCCCACTGCTGTGAAGCGGTCGGCGTTCTTGAGGAAGTCCACGACCTCGCTGAGTTCCAGCTTGGCCTGTTCAATGCCCGCGACATCGCCGAATGTGACCTGGGTCTGCGGCTCCATCTGCACGCGCGCCTTGGACTTGCCAAAGTTCATCGCCTGGTTACCAGGTCCCGATTGCGCCCGACGTAGCAGGAAGAACAGGCCCACCAGCAGCAGTACCGGCACCAGCAGCCCGCTCAGGGCGCGCAGCACCGTAAAGCCCTCGTCGCTCTGGGGCGCGACCGCGATGTCCACACCGTTCTCAGTCAAAAAGTTGGTCAGGTTGGGGTCATTGGGCAGATAGACCTGCACCTTGGTGCCATCCTGGGTGGTCACCTCGGCGAACGTCCGATCCTGGCTCAGGCGAACCCGATCGACCTGGTTGCGCCGAACCTCCTCGCGCAGCTTGCTGTAGCGCCACTGGGGCGTCTGTTGGGGCTGGTTATCAAAGAACGCCGTCGCCAGCGCCACCACCACAATCGCCAACAACGCGTAGAGTCCCGCGTTTCTCCACCGCTTATTCACCGAGTTCCACCCTCCTAGTCTTCAGGGATCAGGCTTTGTTAACCATGTTAGCTGTATTAAGCAATGTGAACGCAAGTTGTACAATTCTCAGAAACTGCCGAGTCGGTTCCCCGCACCTAGGCCGCAAGAGCGAAAATCGGCTTTGCGCTAGACTCAGAACAAGGAGACGCCCCGTATGGGCACTGCAACCCTATGGACTCACCGAACAGCGCGATTCGATCAGCCTACTCCACCTATACCGAAGGCGGTTACCGGACGCCGCCGCCGGATCTGCCGTCGCTGCTGCTCAAAGAGCGCATTGTCTACCTGGGGATGCCCCTGTTCCCTGAGGTTACGCGCCTGATCATCGCGGAGCTGCTCTACCTGCAGTACGACGACCCCGAAGCCCCGATCAACCTCTACATTAATTCTACCGGCACCTCGTATTACGACGGTCGGCTGGTCGGCTTTGAGACCGAGGCGTTTGCGATCGCCGACACCATGCATTACATCAAGCCGTCGATCAACACGATCTGCATTGGCACGGCGATGGGCATGGCCGCGATGCTGCTGTCCTGTGGTACCAAGGGCCACCGCGCCAGTCTGCCCCACGCCAGCATTGTTCTGCACCAGCCCAAGAGCTTTGCTCAAGGCCAGGCTACCGACATTCAGATCCGTGCCAAAGAAGTCCTGGCCAACAAAACCGCGATGCTGGAGATCCTGGCTCGCAACACCGGCAAGACCGCTGATGCAATCACCCGCGACATCGACCGTCTGCTGTATATGGACGCCGAAGCAGCCAAGAACTACGGGCTGATCGATCGCGTCCTGGAAAGCCGTAAGGATCTGCCCGCCGCCCTCGCCGCCACCGCCTTGAAGTAACTCGCCTGGAATTTTTTAAGGAAGAACCCCTATGCCGATTGGAGTCCCAAAAGTCCCCTACAAAATGCCGGGGGAGCAGTTCACGCAGTGGATCGACATTTACAACCGGCTCTATCGCGAACGCATTATCTTCCTGGGCCAGGAGGTCGATGACGAAATCGCCAACCAGATTGTGGCGGTGATGCTCTACCTAGACTCGGAAGATCCGGGCAAAGACATCTCGCTGTACATCAACAGCCCCGGTGGCTCGGTGACTGCGGGTATGGCAATTTACGACACCATGCAACTGATTAAGTCCGATGTGACCACGATCTGCGTGGGTCTCGCGGCATCAATGGGCTCCTTCCTACTGGCAGCGGGGACCAAAGGCAAGCGCCTAGCCCTGCCCCACTCACGGATCATGATCCACCAGCCCTCCGGCGGCACGCGCGGTCAGGCCAGCGATATCGAAATTGAGGCGCGCGAGATCATCCGCATCCGTCGTCAGCTCAACCAGATCTACGCTGATAAAACCAGTCAGCCCCTAGAGAAAATCGAGCGCGATATGGACCGAGACTACTTCATGTCTGCCGAAGAGGCCAAAACCTACGGCCTGGTGGACCGGGTAATCGAAGAACGTCCCGTGTAGGCGAGCTCTGTCGTGGAGCAAACGGCGAGGGACGGCCAGCCCTGTTTCTTGAGATGCTGCTTTGAGCCTGGCCTTGAGCTATGAACCTGTCCACTGACCTCGCTAGGTGCTACCAGACTCTGGAACTGACGCCAGACGCCACGGAGCATGAGATCAAGCTGGCCTATCGGCATCTGGCCCGCCGCTACCACCCGGACGTCAACCCTGGCGACCCAGTTGCAGAAGATCGCTTCAAGCAGGTTTCTCAGGCTTATCGCACCCTGCTGGCCGCTCTGCGACAGCTCCCCGAGGATGCCTACCCTGAGGCGGAGCAGCCCACTGCCACGCCCGCCGCCCAGCCGCCATACCCGACCGACTCCTCGCCAGGGGAGTCAGGTCGGGTGCGCTTCTATGTTCAGAACCCCAAGCGCGCCGAGCCGCCTGCGCCTGTGCTCTCCTCCGAGGACCATCGGCTCAAGCTGCGCATTCTCAACCAGCTCTATGGTCTGATGAAGCGTGGCAAGTGGCTGCAAGCAATTGGCATCGCCGAGAGCTTGGCCGATCGCTTCCCTAGCGACCCCGATATCTGTCAGTGGCAAGCGCTCGCTTACCATCGCTGGGCCAGAAGCCTGTTAGAGCGCAAGCAGTATGCTCAAGCCCGCACCTTCCTCAAGAAAGCCCTCCAGACCGATCCTCACAACCGCAAGCTCTGGTCCGAGATCGAGCAGGACTTCAAGTATATGGAGCGCCAGTTGAAGCTGTGAGAGTGACCCTTAAGCTGTTCGCTGCCTATCAGGAAGCTCTGGGTGAAGCGGAGCGGATCCTAGAGTTACACGAGGGCACAGCTGTAGCCGATGTCTGTGACCAGCTGATTGCTGAACACCCTGAGCTAGCGCGTTGGCGAGAGCTGACTCGCTTCGGAGTCAATCTGCACTTTGTCGAGCCAGACACCGTCCTATACGACGGCGATGAATTGGTGCTGATCCCCCCCGTGAGCGGCGGTTAGAGCCCAATCCAGAGGAACGCTCAGAAGTTGGCTAAGCGTTCCCCCCTTTGCCTTCCTACAACTATCGCGATGCAGGAGTTGGAACGGCGTTTAGCTCGCCCAGGGCACTGACCTCGAGCTGTGGTTGCTGGCCAGAGGTTGCGATGAGCTTAGTACGGGACCAGATCGTCCGAGCCTCAGCGAAGTGAAGTTCTAGGTCGTCAATCACCTTGTGCCACAGGAAGCGGTTGCGGACTTCCATCCGTCCGGCCTCGGCCACCTCGGCAGCCTGAGTCGGATAGTCGATGGTCCAGCGGATACGCTCCTGCATCGCCACCACATCCCCTGGCTCGCACTCTAGACAGGTGAACGGGGCGGTACCCAGGTACTGCAAACCTCCGACCTTGGTGCGCAACACCAAAGCTCCGCAGGCCCGCGCCTCATTGACTACCAGACCCTGAGGCTCCCGGTCGCTAGGGATCACCACGATATTGGCCGCATTAATGCAGTACATTAGCTCCACCGGATTGAGGAAGCCTAGAAAATGCACTCGCTCCTGCAAGCCCAGCTCCTCTATGCGGGTCCAAACCTCGGCGATGTGCGGGCGCAGAGTGACACCGTCTTCCTGCGTGTAGAGGCCGCCCAAAACCAGGTGCGTGTGCTCGGGCAGGGTAGCTAGCACCTCGGGTAAATGGCGTAGACCCTTGCGCGGATCATTAATCCGGCCCCAGCTAAATAGTACGTAGCGCTCCAGCTCCGCGCCAAAGGCAGACTCTAGCTTGGGAAACGCCTGAACTAGCTTCTGCCGCGATCGGCGGCGATCGCGGCGGCAAAAATTCTGAGGATGCACGCCCCAGACTACGCAGCGCGTGGGCCGCCCGGCAGAGGCACCGCGCCCGTACATGCGCTTAATGATCTTGCGCTCCATAGGGCTGAGGGCGATGACCACATCGGCAGCATTCAGTCCTGCTCGCTCGATTTCAAACCGCTGCTGATAAACCTCAGGTGGTATCTCCTGTCCACTTTGCCCTTTAAAGTAAGCCAGTGAGTGGGTGATGAGCACTGTGGGGGCTAGCTGCTCTTGATGAGCGCGATGCACTATATAAGCACCGCCCACATAGTTGCCGATCAGCGTAAACGTCCCAGCCAAGCGCTCTGAGCCAAGCTGAGGCCTGATCAGACCTACGCGCTGCAGGTAGAGGCGAAGATTCGTCCACAGTTGGGCAAAGCCTTCAAACAGCTCGTCGCGATGAACGTGCTGCTTGGGCAAACCGTCGTCAACCAGTAGAAGCAGCAAATTGGAATCTGACTTATGGCGAACCGCAACCACAGGCGCTCCCATCGGCTGTTCCTGCCGCTGGACACCAATACATAGAACCCCAGCCAGCGAGTACTGAGAGAGAAGTTCCATCACGTCGATTGTAACGGTGACCTGCCCGCCAGCGGCTGGCCCAGGTGGAATCCCCTCCCAGTTAAAACAAGGGGCTCCTAACAATGGACAGTGAGAATCTACAAACAAATAGATTTGAGAGCCCTCAGTCACTGCGCCTCCTGCTAGGGTGCTCACTTCTTGCTCAGATAGCTGACCCGAGCGAAGTCCGGTTGTCATCTTAATGCACCTCATAATCTCCAATTGCGTAAACAGCTAACACAGCTGGCTCCAAGTGAGCCACTAGTCTAGAAGGTCAACCGAGCAGTACAGTCGAGCGCTAGCTTAGTTCAACTAGATAGCCATAAAGGGAGCGAATAAATGCTACGCTCTGCGTAACTTGTACCGAACAAATGGGTCGAACGATTAGACAGGAATCTGGATCAATAGAGTTAATGTGTAACTCCAGCTTGAACTGAAGGTTAACACGCCTGAGGAAAATAGTCAAAGTGTCGTTTGTGTCTCTAAGCGAAATGGCCGCAAAGGTCTGAGGGTCGCTCAAAGTCTCAGCAAAGAAGCTCTGCCGAATTATTGCTGAGACTCTTGGGCGCACGGACCTGGCTTGCAGCTAGACCAAAGTCCTTCTTTTTTCAGAGATTGCTAGCAAATAACGGTTCAGAAAATCTTTCATAAAGTCGAGGCGACCCAAACCTTTAGGCAGACCTTAGAGCTCCCCTAAATCTGTCTTGAGACGTATCTCAGGCAACCAAACCGCTGCGTCGAGCCTTGTCCGTAGATTCACGCAAAACGACCGCCTTACGCCAGACCTGCTTAGTCACTCAGATTGTGCGCTCCTTCGTAGAAGCCTCAAAAACCTTATCGCAGTTGGCGATCGCAGCCAACACTCAACACTCAATACTCAGAAAGCTTGCTCTTTGAAAGCAGCTTAGACCCTAGCCTCATCTCGCTACGGGGACGCAGTTGTCTATCATGCATGGCCACCGCAAGCGGTTGGGCTAGGGCCGAGTATAAACTCTAACGCTGGGTCTACGCCATTTGGGGGCTTGCTGATGGCATCACAGCCAGCGCCCAGGTCCAATCTGATTCCTAAAATCGCTGCAGCGACTTGCCCACAACCCGATCTCCCAGAAACACCACGCTGATCGATAGGTTGGAGTCGGGGAGGGAAGACGTGCTGGTGGCAAGCGGTGTTTGCCAGAGCAGGGTTAGTTTCGACGGGGTTGTCGAGTCTGATTTCTCCTCGCTCACCACCAGCCCTTTGTCCCCAAAGATGGCACGCACCCGCTCGTAGCGCATGCCTGACTGGATCGCTAGATAGTTGCGCAAGGTGACGCCGGGCGATTCTGGTCTAGCTCCAGGCACAAAGTCGTTGGTTCCCCGCACCTGGTAGTTGGCTGTGGGATCCCGGAGCAACCCAACTCCCTGCTGGAGCAGCAGTACCGCCAGCCACAGCGCCACGACCGCCGCTGCATCCTCTAGGACAGCGGCGACTGGGTTAGCCAGGTGGCGAGCCTGCTGGTGATGGAGCTGCTTCTGGAGCCACGACGAGCGTCTAGATTTGGCTGGCGCGGCTTGCAGCGGCTGGCGCGGTGCTGACGGCCTGGGCCGTTCATACGCGAAAGGGTGCTCCCACACCACCTGCTCGCCTCGGCTGAACTGGAGGCCCACCTGCGACACCTCCCGCAGATCCAGCCGCCGAATCTGTCGCTCCAGGCTTTGGGCCAGCGTCTGGAGGCGAGGTTTGAGGTCTGGGGTCAGCTGGGTTGCCAGGGGCAGTTGAACCCAGAGTTGTGCTGCTGCCCAGCTCAGGTGAATCTGTCTGGGCTGAACCAGATCTAACGAACCGACTAGGCTCGTGGCCAGAATCTGCTGGAGACGGCTCTGCCCCTGGAGGCTGCTGAGATCCAGCGTTAACGGTGCCATTGCGATATCCTCCCCCGGATGAGCAGCCTGTGTCGTATGTTCCGCGTTAACTGGCTCCAGTATGCACACTTAGGTGCCTGGGCTATCTGCCCTGGCCAGCGCAGCGGTGAAGCAAGCGCCAAATGGCCCATGGTCGATGCTCACTTTTCCGGTCAGAATCGTTCTCGACCAAATTCTGATGAGGCATGGGCTAGTGGGGCAATGGAGTGAGTGGCTGCTATGGCTCGGCGGGGCCTGCTTGACCGCACTGGTGATCTTGTTTGTGGTTTTATACGTCCTCGGGACCTTTCGCACCTGCGTCCGGTACCAGATCAAAAATGTTCCCGGCTCCGAGGAGCACCGCTTCCCGCTCGCCTTGGTCGGCATCTCGGATTCTCTGCTCACCCAGGGAAGTTCAACCGGCTTCTGGATCGGCGCAGACGCTATTTACGCGACCCGACTGGCGGCGATCCGCAGTGCTCAGCGCACCGTTCACTTCGAGACGTTCTACATGACCCCAGGTCGGCGTGCTCAAGAGTTTGCCGCTGCGATTATTGAGCAGGCTCGATCAGGCGTCAAAGTCCAGTTGATTGTCGATAGTTACGGGACAAAAACGATGTCTGAACGCTATTGGCAGCAGCTGCGTGCTGTGGGGGTTGAGATCCGTTTTTTCAGTGAATTTCACTGGGCTTCTCCCCTCGACTATCTGGCCCGTACTCACCGCAAATTGTTGCTGATCGACGGCGAAATGGCTTTGGTGGGAGGGGCAGGAATTTCTGACGAGTGGGATGGCACGAAAAAAATTGGTGATACTGCTCCCTGGCTCGATATTGAGGTTCGCTTTGGGGGCACGGTCGTGACGATTCTGGAGGGTGTTTTTATGCAGCAGTGGGCGCATACCGGTGGCATGGCAGATCTGGGTCCAGAGATTTTTGACCCGCCTGCCTCTGGGAGCTCTCGAGTGTTGGTGACCCCGGGAGATGACCCGTCTTATAAAGACTCATCGATTGGTGCGTTGTTTTACACCAGTGTTCTGGCTGCGAGGAAACGCCTTTGGATAGCTAGCCCCTATTTTTTGCCCAATCTGGATTTGCGCGAGGCCCTGCTGAGGGCTCAGAAAAATCAAGTGGATGTGCGCATTCTTACCAACAGTTTACGTAGCAACAAGAAGTTTGTCTGCTATGCCTCTCGCGAACTCTACGGCCACTTACTCAAGTCAGGAATCCAGTTGTACGAATATCAGCCGAGCATGATGCACGCGAAAGTGATGCTCATCGACCGGTACTGGGTCAGTACTGGCAGTGCCAATCTCGATTCGCGTAGCGCCTTTCACAACGATGAACTGCACATTTCGATGGCCGAGCGCAAATTGGCGAGTCAGGTCGAACGCTTTTTCCTCGCAGCCTTTGCCAAAAGTCAGCACGTCACTCTGCAAGACTGGCAAACACGACCGGTCTGGGAGCGCGTGCGCGGTCGCCTTGTCTTGCCACTGCGCTGGCATCTTTGACTCAGAGCAGGAATGACAATATTAGGCTGTGGTGCGGATAGATCTGAAGCTGAGCGAGTTTCTCGCGAGTTTGAGCCCTATCTGCGCCAACTCCCGCCTAATGTCTACCAGTTGCCGCTCAATGGCAGCAAGTTCCTGCTCAATGCCTACCAGTTGCCGCCCAATATCTACCAGTTGCCGCTCAATGCCTACAAGCTCCCGCCCAACGGCAGCAAGTTCCCGTCCAAGGCCGACTAGTTCCTGCTCAATGCCTACAAGTTCCTGCTCAATGGCAGCAAGTGCCGTCTCAGCCCTGACCCCATCAGGCAGGCTCACTGCCAGCGCAGCCGTTCTGAAGCCACCGATTCTAGGGATGCGGCTCGCTGAGCTTCGGTTGAAGAATTTCTGGGCGATCCAGCTACTCCAGCTTTGCTAGCCGCTCCTGCAAAATCTCCACCTGTTTTCGCATTTCTGCAAGCTCGTCGCGGGATTTTTGCACCACCTCAGGCGGCGCTTTTTCCACATAGCCTTGGTTTGATAGGCGACCTTCGAGCGCTTTGACGCTCCCCTCCAACTTGGTGATGTCCTTCTGAAGCTTGCCTTTCAGAGCGCGTAGGTCCACCACTCCGGCCAGAGGGATCAAAACCTGAACCGTACCGGCTACGCCAGCCGCTGTCTGCTTGAGATCTTCGCCCAAGCCATCAACTATTTCCTGCCTTGTGACCGAGCTGTCTTCGCTCTCCGTTGACCTTTCACCAACTACCCGCTCCTTAAAGGTTTGAACCCTGCTAGAGAGTTCTTTGCGATTGGCTGTAAACAGTAGATATCGGTAGCCAAACCAAGCTGTGTAACCCGCGCCTACAAGCTCAAAGAAAGATCTCAGCAGAGGAACTGCGTTGATCACATCCAGCAAACTCAGACTGCCAACCAGCAAAAGGACAGTGAGAGCCAGCGCTGAAATGGCTATCAGGACAGGGCTCACAAGTTTTGTAGGGAGTTGCTGCTGCGGGCTTTCAGGTTTTGGGTCTACAGTTGGTACCTCTGTAGAGGTGTTCGCGACTTTCTCATCTAGGGAGCGGGAGCCACCCTGGATGCTCAAAGATTCAACTCGCGCTAAATCTCGAATGTAGCGCTGACCCGCTTCCAGCGTTTCGCGTTCAGCTTCGCTCTCAGTTTTCAGAATTGCAGTGATTTTCTGGCTGGGCTTGATATCTGAGTCTGCCCGTAGATTGCGTAAAGTTCGGATTGTCTCAATCAACAGGTCAAACTGTGATTCTAGGGCGGGGTTGATCCACTTTTCCGCTGCTTCTGGATAGGCTTGCAGCGCCAAGCTTTTGTCCTCGCCCGCTTGAGTCAGGGTATGCCAGATCTCCTCAGTGATGTGCGGCATGTAGGGATGCAGCAGCTTGAGAATACCATCCAGCACATGATAGAGCGTTGCTTGTGCGGTCGCACGCGAGGTCTGATCTTCACCGTTCAAACGAGGTTTGACCAGTTCGATGTACCAATCGCAGAAATCGCCCCAGATGAATTCGTAGAGCGATTTCGCTGCTTCGCCCAGACCGTAAGTATTCATGAACCGATTGGTCTGCTGTGCCACCCGATTGAAGCGCGAGAGAATCCAGCGATCACTGAGTTCCAGACTGGATTCTTCTGGACTTGGAAGAATTTGCGAATCCAGATTGATCAACACAAACCGCGAAGCATTCCACAGCTTATTGGCAAAGTTGCGCGAAGCTTCGACCGAAGCAGATTCATCAGTTTTGCGGTTGTATTCCAGGCGAATATCTTGTCCGGCCCCTACCACTTCGCGTACTAAGGTGTAGCGCAGTGCATCGGTGCCGTACTTTTGGATCAAGATTAGCGGGTCGATGCCGTTGTTCTTGGACTTCGACATCTTCTGGTTATTTTCATCCCGCACTAAGCCGTGGATGTACACGGTTTGGAAGGGCATTTTGCCGGTGAGATGGCTGCACATCATCGTCATGCGAGCCACCCAGAAGAAGATGATGTCGAAGCCGGTGACCAGCGTCGTCGTCGGATAGTAGGTGCTGAAGTCCTGAGTCTGTTCCGGCCAACCTAGGGTCGAGCAGGGCCAAATGCCCGATGAGAACCAGGTATCGAGCACATCCGGATCCTGTTCCAGCACCACATCTGAACCGAATTGAGCCCAAGCTTTCTCGCGGGCTTCAGCGGCGCTGCGGGCCACCACAAACGGCGTGGAGTCGGTAATTTTGCCCTCAGTTTCGCTGATCGCATACCAAGCCGGGATCTGATGCCCCCACCAGAGCTGACGGGAAATACACCAGTCCTCAAGCTTCACCAGCCAATCGCGGTAGACCTTGGTCCAGCGTTCAGGCACAAACAGGGGCGACTGGTGCTCATCCAGTTCTTGCAACGCCCGGTCGGCCAAGGGACGAATTTTGACGAACCATTGAGTTGAGAGGAACGGTTCAATCGGCACCTTGCCCCGCTCAGAATAGGGCACATTGTGGACGTGATCTTCTACTTTGACCAGGAAGCCTTCTGCGTCCAGGCGCTGAATCACGTTCTTGCGAGCCACAAAGCGATCCTGTCCGGCAAAAGGACCCGCCTTCTCGTTGAGGCTACCGTCCTTGTTGAGGATGTTGATAAACGGTAGGTTGTGACGCTTACCCACCTCAAAGTCATTGGGATCATGGGCCGGTGTGATTTTCACGGCACCCGAGCCCAACTCCAGGTCGGTGTACTCGTCGGCGATGATTGGGATCTGGCGACCCATAATCGGTAGCGTGACCGTTTTGCCAATCAGATGCCGATAGCGCTGGTCATTGGGGTTCACGGCCACTGCGGTGTCACCCAACATAGTTTCGGGCCGGGTGGTCGCCACCTCAATGAAGCCCGAGTCATCGCTCAGCGGATAGCGTAAGTACCACAGGTGGCCTTTGACCTCTTGCTGATCCACCTCCAAGTCCGACACCGCTGACTGGCTGGCAGGGCACCAGTTCACCAGATATTCACCCCGGTAGATCAAGCCCTCGTCGTACAGACGGGTGAAGGTTTCCAGCACCGCCTTCGACATCCCCTCATCCATCGTGAAGCGCTCACGGGACCAGTCCACCGAAACGCCCAGCTTGCGCAGTTGATTGGTGATCGTGCCACCCGACGCTTCTTTCCACTGCCAGGCACGCTCCAGATATTGGTCGCGGCCTAACTCAAAGCGGTTGGTGCCCTCTTTCTTGAATTGCACATCCAGCAGCGCTGACACTGCGATACTGGCGTGGTCGGTGCCGGGTAACCAGAGCGTGTTGCGCCCTTTCATGCGGTGATAGCGCACCAGCGTATCGATGATCGCCTCTTCAAAGGCATGGCCCATGTGCAAGCTGCCCGTCACGTTGGGTGGCGGTATTACGACACAATAAGGTTCGCCGGGGTGATTGGGGTCAGCCTTAAAGACAGCATTCTCTTCCCAGTAAGCTTGCCACCGGGCTTCGGTGCTGAAGGGGTCATACTGGCTCGCAAGCTGATTGGGTGGAATTGTCGCCGTCATGGTCTAGAAGGGCCAAAGTGCTCGTATTTCAACCATTCTGACACAGGATTCTGCCATGGTCCTGAAGGCTAGAGTCAAGCGCTGCGGAGAGCGGCGAAATCTTACCGCACCAGCACTTGACATAAGGTTCTCTTTTTGAGAACCTGGTAATTAATGAACATCACAGGCTTTACAGGCTGAGATGTTCCTGCCAAGCAGCGATTGTTTTTAAAAGGCCAAGGAGCTCGAAAATGACTCACTACCGCAAAGGAGCAAGTACAAAATGCACGTTGTTAGCCGAAAAAAGCTTCTTGAGGCATCGAAAATCTATCCCGATGTGAAAAAGCCTCTCGATGTTTGGTATCGAGTTTCGAAGTCGGCACAATGGCAAAACCTCGAAGCAGTCAAGGAAACCTATCGAGATGTAGAAGCGGTAGAAGAGTACACGATTTTCAATATTAAAGGTAATCGCTATCGACTCATCGTTGGAATAGACTACTCAAGTGAAACTATTTATGTGAAAGGGCTACTCACCCATGCGGACTATAGTAAGGATAAGTGGAAAGATGAATGCCGGACTAGACGAAGGAAGATACGCGATTCTCCTCTCTAGCGCTTTACCCAAAGTGATTGAGACGGAGGAAGAAAACGAGCGTCTACTAACTGAGGTAGAGGGACTCACGGAGAAAGGAGTCAATCGATCGCCTGAAGAAGAGCAACTTCTGAAGTTGCTAATAGCTCTCATTGAGAGGTTTGAAGATGAACACTATCCGCTTGAAGCAACTTCTCCCCAAGAAACCCTGCAGGAGCTGATGGAGGCGAGAGGCCTGAAGCAGAGTGACCTTTGGGAGCTTTTTGGCTCAAAAGGAATCGCTTCAGAGGTAATCAATGGCAAAAGAAGCATTAGCAAAGCACAAGCCAAGGCACTCGGAAAGTTCTTCCATGTATCACCTGCAATGTTTCTGTAAAGCTCTGCGTCTGAAAATTCGATGAAAATTGCGACCTGGAATGTCAACTCGATTCGCATGCGTTTAGAACAAGTTGTAAACTGGTTGCAAGAAAATCCAGTTGAGCTGCTCTGTCTCCAAGAAACCAAGGTCGTTGATGACGATTTTCCGCAAGCGCCATTGACGGCATTAGGTTATCACCTTTATCGCTTCGGACAGAAATCCTACAATGGCGTTGCGATTCTCAGCCGTTCTGCCCTGACCGAGGTCAGTCTGGGCTTCACTCCCGTTCTGGGTGAGCTTATCGGCAGTGAGTTGGATGAGCAAAAGCGATTGATTACTGGCGTGTCCAATGGCATTCGTGTGATCAATCTCTACGTTCCCAATGGCTCAGAAGTTGGCAGCGACAAGTACCGGTACAAACTGCGCTGGCTGGCGGCTCTACGGGAGTATTTGCAGGCTTTACTCGGTGTTGATCCGTCTGGTCATTTGCCCCCGGTTCTGGTTTGCGGAGACTTTAATATTGCCGTGGAAGACCGGGATATTTACGATGCTCGCAACCGGGACCAGCACATCATGGCTTCGGAGCCCGAGCGTCAAGCTTTGCGAGCGGTGTTAGAGCTGGGGTTGGCCGATGTTTTTCGCAAATTCACCCCCGAGAGTGGCCACTTTAGCTGGTGGGACTATCGCGCGGGCTCTTTTCGACAAAACAAGGGCTGGCGTATCGATCACCATTATCTGACGCCGCTCCTCTACGCAAAAGCCCGTTCTTGCACGATTGATGTGTTACCGAGACAGCTACCCCAGCCCAGCGATCACGCGCCAGTTATAGTCGAGCTATAACGAAAGTGCCCGAGGCTTGCTGGCCTCAGGCACCCAAGAGATTCGCAAAAGCTTGCTTAAAGCTTATGACTGAGCGGCTCTCTGGGTTTCTGAGTGCTTTTTGAGCCGATCTACGAGGTTGTAAGCGGACTTTGGTACAACGCTTTGCGCTTCGTTAACCCCGTCGGTGGGACCGTCAATCGCTTTCCAAGCAGCAAAGCCGCCCTTGAGTTCCGATACTTGGGTAAAGCCAGCCGACCGCAGATAATCAGCTGCGGTGGCGGTTTCTTCCGCTGTTGCGCCGTAAATGTAGATATCCCGTGTGAATTCTAGAGTGGATTGCGCGATCTCAACTAGCCTATCCAGAGGCATCGTGACAGCGCCCAGAATGTGATTATTGTTGAAAGTGTTCCGATCGGATACATCAACAATCGTCAGAGCGGGTTCGCCCCACTCCAAGCGACTCTTGAGTTCATTCACATTAGCTTGCGGTTGCCTAACCTGCTGAGGTGGGGTCGGCACGGCATTGGGAAGCGCATCTTTGAGCGTATCCTTGGCGTCTTGAATGGTGTTTTGAATCTCGTCCATGAGAAGTGGTGTTTGTTACGTCAGTACTCTTGCACTGTCGCAACAAATCGAATTGAGACCATCCTTCTCTGGGCAGAATCGAATCTAAAAGACGGCAACCTTTTTGACGTATTGGTCGCACCAGCGCACGATCTCCCACAGTACATGACCGGCGCTCTCGCGCGAGCGGTAGCTGTGATCCTCTAGGGGCAACACGACCCAGCGCACGGTTGCTCCTAGCCCTTTGAGCGCCTCATAAAAGCGCTCAGTTTGCAGAGGATAGGTGCCGGGGTTGCTGTCGTTGGCCCCGTGGATCAGCAAGAGGGGCTCGTGGATCTTTTGGGCGTGGGTGAAGGGCGACATGCGGATGTAAGTTTCTGGCGCTTCCCAGAAGCTGCGCTGCTCTCCCTGGAAGCCGAAAGGCGTCAGGGTCCGGTTGTAAGCTCCGCTCTGGGCAATGCCGGCGCGGAACAGGTTGCTATGGGCCAGCAGGTTGGCAGCGGTGAATGCGCCATAGGAGTGACCGCCGATTGCGATCCGCTGCGGGTCGGCGATGCCGCGAGCGACTACGGAGTCCACTGCTGCTTGTGCGCCCGCGACCAGCTGTTCCATGTAGCGATCGTTGGGCTCGGCGTCGCCCTCGCCGATGATCGGCAGGCTGGGGTTGTCCAACACCGCGTAGCCCTGGGTGAGTAGGAACAGCACGGATGCGCCGCGCGGGCGACTGAAGCTGTTCTCAGCCGTGGTGATCTGGCCGGCCGTGGCCCGGTCTTTGAATTCGGTGGGGTAGGCCCAGACCAGCATTGGCAGCGGGCCATCTCGGCTCGGCTCATAGTCGGGTGGTAGATACAGGGTGGCCGAGAGCTGGACGCCATCTGCGCGCGGGTAACGCACCAGCTCTTTGCGAACCCTGGCAAACTCGGGAGCCGGATCGGGGTAGTCGCTCAAGCGCTCGGGCGGCTGAGCCTGGCGGTACAGCCAGTAATTGGGCGGCTCGGTCTGGGACTGGCGACGGGTGACGAAGGCTTGTGCGTCGTCATCGAGAAGGTCCACGACTGCTTCGTAGTAAGGAGCCTGTGCCTGCCACAGCCGCTCGCTGGTCTGGGTGGTCAGGTTCAGCCGGTCGAGAAAGGGATAGACTCCCTCGGGCGAAGCGCCCCGGCCGTTGAGGTGAATCGCGCTGCCGTCGGCACTGAAGCGCAGCACCCACCAACCGTACGGACCTGGCGCGGCCATTGGGTTGCCAGGATCGCGGTACTGGTCTTCGGAGCTGCGGTCCATCAGCAGCTGGGGCGATGCGTCTGGCTGGGCCGGGTTGATCTGCCAGAGTCTCAGCCTGCGGTTGTCGTACCACTGCTCCCAGGCCAGCGCTAGGTCTTCGCGTCCCCAGAGTACGCGTCGGAAGCGGTACTCGGTTTGCCAGAGCAAAGTGGGCTCGCCGCTAAAGGGGGCGGCCAGTTCGAACAGGGCATCGCGATGGCTGGCGGGGCGCTGGGCGTCGCCCCCATCCAGGGCTTCGACCCAGTACAGGGTCGCGGGCTGGTCGGCTCGCCAGGAGACGCGGCGGCGACCGGGCCGCACCGAGTCGAACTTGATCGAGAGGTCATCGGCTAGGGGCAGGTCGGCGACCACCGCAACGACTTGGCCGCTGCGGTCCAAGACTTCGACGCGCCGGGGAAACAGCGAAGCCGGCACCTGGTAAGAGAAGGGCCGCTGCAGGGTGGTCAGCAGAATGAATTGCCCGTCTGGCGAGGGCTCGGCTTCGTCAAGCAGCCTGGGCTGGGTCAAGGGGGTGCGCTGGCCGTCTAGCGATACCTGCTCTAGGACCGAGCTGAGATAGTACTCAAACAGGGCCTCGTCGTAGGGGGTCTCTAGGAGGTTGGTGTAGGTGCGCGCGGGGGTTTTGCGCCCCAGGTTTTCTTGCACCAGGGGGCCGGCTGGCACCGGGGTGGTGGCGGGTGGTTCAGCCTGGCCGCTGGGGATGACCTGACAGAGTAAGCCTTGGTCGCCGGGTAGCCAGGCGTAGGGGGCTCCGTAGACCGCATTCAGGATCGGGCCGGTGAGGCGGTGCGGGTTGCCGTCGGGCAGGTCGACGACCCACAGCTCCAAGCCGGTGGGCTGAGTGAGGGTAAACGCCAGCCGTTGCCCATCCAGGGACCACTGCACAAAGCCAATCTGCGCGGCGGCAGGCAGCGGCAAGGGGCGGGCCGGGCCGGGGCCGAGCGCTTTCACGGCCAGGCTGCGGTAGGTGGGATGGCGCGCCGGGCCACGGGTCTGGGGGTTGAGGCGAAAGCCCGCCACGGCGACTTCGGGCTCTGCTAGCTCCGCAATCGAGGACAGCAGCGGTCGCTCCAATTCGACCAGCCACTGATTGTGAGGCGAGAGGACAACGGTCGGTGGCTGGGGAGCATCCAGGAGTTGGGCAATGGGCGGCGGCGGGGATTGCCAGATCTCCTGGGCTGGAGCGGAAAGAGGCATCAATCAATAACCACGCGAACATTAAATACAGTAACCGCAAGCCTAGACCATATCAGGCCATGCCTGGCGAAAACCACTCCCCCACAGCTCAGAGCAAGTGGCTGGAGTCCCCCCTAGGTTCAGCTCGAAGCACTGGTATAGAAGCGCAGTGCAAAGCGCCAGAAGGCTCGCGAGGCGAAGAGTAACCCCAGCGCCAGCAAGCCTGAGCTAGCGGTCCAACTCCAGTCTGAGCGGTTGAGCATTGCCTCTGCGGGCACCGTGGTCAGGAAGGTCACCGGCACCACGAAGGTGAAGAAAAAACGATAGGCGGTCGGATAGGCCACGATCGGAAAGCGTCCGGCTTCCATCAAGCCCTGCAAGACTTCGGTCACGTTATAGACTTTGACGAACCAAATGCTGGTCGCGCCCAGGATAAACCACAGGCTATAGAGGCTCAACATGCCAAACAGCAAAGGTCCCAGGCTGAGCCAGTAAGCGCCTGGCTCTAGGCCGAGCCGACTGCCCGCGTAGCCGATCATCATGCCCGCAAACACTAGGTCCGGTAGCCCCCAAGGCGACAGCGTATGGGTCGAAAGCCAGAACTGGCTGCTAATCGGTTTGAGCAGGATGAAGTCTAGGGTGCCCTGCTGAATGTGGCGGACAATGCGGTTGAGATTGGGGACCAGAAAGGTGCCCGCAAAGCCCTGGAGCCAGGTGAAGATCCCCAACACGATCAGCGCCTCTTCCCAGGTCCAACCGTCAAAGGTGTAGCCGGTGCGATAGAACAAAAACAAACCAAACAGGCTGCCCGCCAGATTGCCCAGGCTGCTCAAGGTCGCCAACAGAAAATTGGCGCGATACTCCATCTCGGCGGCCAGCGCCGCACTCCAAAATAGGCCCAGGACGCGCAGGTATCGTCTCATTGGTTCAGGGTTCTCAGGTTGTTGGCGCGCGCTTCGAGCTTGCAGCTCGACCCTGACAGCTCCGAACTTGGGCAATCCAGTTCCAGCCTCGCAGCGCCGAGTTCTGAGCCCAAACGCCCGAGCACTAAGCTCAAAGCGCCGGGCTTGGACAAAGAACTTCTAAGCTCCGAGGCAGAACTGCCGAGCGCCAGACTCAAAACACCGAGCTCCGAGGTCGGCCTTCCGAGCCCCGAGCCCGAATCGCCGAGTTCCGAACTCAAAGCGCCGAGCGCCGAGCTCGGTCTTGCACCAGGCCCCCCGAACCCCCCGAGTTCGGGGGGAGCAGGAGTCCGGTTCCCCCCGAACTCGGGGGGCTGGGGGGGCCTCTGGACTGAGGCGGACTGGCCCACGGCTAAGCCCCCATGCCCGAGTACTGCTTGAGCCCCTGCCGCCACAGCCAGCGGTTGGCGACCCAGAACAGCAGGCCCCAGCCGAGCATCACCAGCAGCCCCCGCCCCAGATCCACCGGCAGCCCCACCAACAGCGAGGCCGGGAAGTGGATCATGTAGGGAAACGGCGTCCAGAGCACCACCTGCCGCACCGCTGGCGGAAACAGCTCCAGGGGCGCGATCAGGCCCGAGAGAAACAGATAGAACAGAAACCAGAACTGCTCCAGCGCGCTGGCCCGCTCGGTCCAGAAGGCAAACATCGCCAGCGTGTACTGCATCACAAAGCGCAGCGCAAACGCCAGGATCACCACCAGCAGAAACAGGGCCAACTGCGCCGGGCTGGGCAGCCAGAAGGCCTGTGGGTAGAGCGCAAAAAACAGCGCCACCAGCATTAAGGCAAACGGCAGACGCGCGAAGCGCTCCGCGAAGTGCGACGCGAAATAAGACCAGCCAGGGTCCAACGGGTGCAGCAGGCGATGCGAGAGCTGGCCTTCTACGATCTCCCGCTCGAACTCCCAAATCACCCAGACCACCGAAAACTGCCGCGCGATGAACGCCGCCAGAAAATAGCGGGCGAAATCCAGCGGCGTGAGGCCAAAGCGCCCGCCCTGCGCCGCTTCCATCCAGACCCCCATTAAGATCAGCGGCAGCGACCCAGATAGCACCCAGAGCAGCAGTTCTGCCCGGTACTCGACCATGTAGGCGTAGTAGGTCGACAGCAACGCCTGAGCAATGCGCAGCACCCGTCTCATCCAACCGCCCCCGCATGAAAGACTCGGCCAATCACCTCTTCAATCGGCGCGTCGGTCACGCTCAGATCCAGCACGTCTAGCTCGGCCAGGATCCGGGCCACCGTGCGGGTCAGCGCCTCCTGCGGCACACAGAAGCGTACCGTGAGTCCGTCAACCGACCGCAGCTCGGCATAGGCCAATAGCTCGGCTTTGGTGCGGGGCTGGGCCAGCTCAACTGTGACCTCGCGGTAGGGCGCGAAGCGGTTGAGCAAACTCTCCAGGCTGCCGTCGTAAATTAGTCGCCCATTGTAAATCACTAGAACCCGCTGGCAGAGGGCGGTGATGTCGGCCATGTAGTGGCTGGTCAGAAGCACGGTCGCCCCGTAGCGCTGGTTGTACTCGCGCAGGAACCCGCGCACGCTGACCTGAGCATTGACATCCAGGCCCAGGGTGGGCTCGTCCAGGAACAAAACTGCGGGTTGGTGCAACAGGGAGGCCAGCAGCTCAGCTTTCATGCGCTCCCCCAACGAGAGCTTGCGCACCGGCTGTGTGAGCTTCCCGGCTAGCGAGAGCATTTCGGTCAGTTCGCCCACCCGTCGCTGGAAGTCTGCCTCGGCGATATCGTAAACCGCCGCATTGATCTTGAGCGAATCTAAGGCGGGCAGATCCCAGATCAGCTGCTGCTTCTGCCCCATAATTAGGGTGATTTTGCGCAAGAAGGCTGCATCGCGCCGGAAGGGCACGTGCCCAGCCACCCGCACCCAGCCAGTCGAGGGATGAATTAAGCCGGTGAGCATTTTCAGGGTCGTGGTTTTGCCCGCGCCGTTCGGCCCCAAGAAGCCCACCACCTCCCCCGGCTCAATCTGAAAAGAAACCTTTTGCACCGCTTCCACCCGCCGGTAGGTGCGTTTCAAAAAGTGGCGCAGGGTGCCGCCCAAGCCCGGCTCTTTCACCGCCACCGGATAGACCTTGCCCAGGTCCTCAGCCACAATCATCGGCATCCCCTTGACTCAGCCCCCCAAACAAGTAGGTCATCAAGCGCCAAACAGACGCTAGTTTTCAGGGTACCGGACGCTCAGTGGAGCAGGGCAGCGGCATGATGGCGGATGTGGTCTTCGATAAAGCTGGCGATGAAGTAATAGCTGTGGTTGTAACCCGCTTGCCTGCGCAAGGTCAGTGGCTGACCGACCTCTGCACAAGCTTGCTCAAACACTTCGGGCCGCAGTTGGTCGGTGAGAAACGGGTCGGCTAGGCCCTGGTCAATTAGAATCGGGCGCTGATTGGGGGTGGTGCGGACTAATTCGCTGGCATCGTAAGCCCGCCAGTGCTCGGGGTCAGGTCCTAGATAATGGCTGAATGCCTTCTGCCCCCAAGCACAGCGCATCGGTGCCGCAATCGGCGCAAATGCCGAAACCGAGCGATAGCGATCGGGATTTTTCAGCGCACAGATCAGCGCCCCATGCCCGCCCATCGAATGCCCAAAAATCCCCTGCCGATCAGCCTGCATTGGAAAGTGTTCGGCTAGCAGCGCCGGTAATTCGTGTACCACGTAGCTGTACATCTGGTAGTGCGCCCGCCAAGGCTCAGCCGTGGCATCGACATAAAAGCCCGCGCCGCTGCCCAGGTCCCAGTCTTGGTCTTCGGCTGCGATGCCGGTGCCGCGTGGGCTGGTATCGGGAGCCACGAGCATCAGCCCCTGCTGGGCCGCAAACTGCTGCGCCCCGGCCTTGACCATGAAATTTTCTTCGGTGCAGGTCAAACCGGCTAGGAAATAGAGCACGGGCACCGGCTCAGACTTGGCCTGAGGCGGCAAGTAGACCGAAAAGCGCATCTCACTCTGGCACAGCTCGGAGCGATGACTGTAGAAGCCAACCGTGCCGTCAAAGCAGAGATGCTCACTCAGGAGCTTGGCAGCAGACGTCATAAATTTAGGCTTGAGCTAGGGGAAGGTCACGACACTGCGAATCGACTCGCCTTTGTGCATCAGATCAAAGGCGTCGTTGATGCGCTCCAGGGGCAGGGTGTGGGTGATCAGGTCGTCGATATTAATTTTGCCTTGCATGTACCAATCGACGATTTTGGGCACGTCGGTGCGGCCTCTGGCACCGCCGAAGGCACTGCCTTTCCAGACCCGTCCGGTGACCAATTGGAACGGGCGGGTGCGAATTTCTTGTCCGGCCCCTGCCACGCCGATAATCACACTGACGCCCCAGCCTTTGTGGCAACACTCCAGAGCCTGGCGCATGACATTGACATTGCCGATGCACTCAAAGCTGTAATCAGCGCCGCCCTTGGTTAAATCGACCAGATGGGCGACCAAATCTCCGTCTATTTCTTTGGGGTTGACGAAGTGGGTCATGCCGAATTTCTCTGCCAATTCGCGCTTGGCCGGGTTGAGGTCAACGCCAACAATCATATTGGCTCCCACCAGCCGCGCTCCCTGGATCACATTCAAGCCGATGCCGCCCAAACCGAAGACGATCACATTGGCCCCCGGTTCGACTTTGGCTGTGTTGATTACGGCACCCAGGCCGGTGGTCACGCCGCAGCCGATGTAGCAGACTTTGTCAAAGGGGGCATCTTCGCGGATTTTGGCAACAGCGATTTCTGGCAGCACCGTGTAGTTAGCAAAGGTCGAAGTGCCCATGTAGTGATGGAGCCGTTGGCCGCTCAGCGAGAAGCGACTGGTGCCATCTGGCATGAGGCCGCGCCCTTGAGTGGCCCGAATCGCCTGACAGAGGTTGGTCTTGCGGCTGAGGCAATATTCGCACTGGCGACACTCTGGTGTGTAGAGCGGAATCACGTGATCGCCAGCCTTTAAACTGGTGACGTCTGGCCCGACTTCGACTACAACCCCTGCCCCTTCATGACCCAAAACTGTGGGGAATAGTCCTTCGGGATCCTCTCCAGACAGAGTGTAAGCATCGGTGTGGCAGACCCCCGTGGCTTTGATTTCAATCATCACTTCGCCAGCTTTGGGTCCTTCGAGCTGGACTGTTTCGATGGTCAGTGGTTTACCGGCTTCTAAGGCGACTGCTGCTCTGACATCCATGCAATTGCTCCTATGCTTCTACCCACTCGATCGCTGACATCATCGCCACTCACCGCATTGAGACTATCACGAGCAAAAGGCGGAGCATTCGGCAACCTAGGCCAGGACTAGGCGCTGGTTAGACTGAAAGGGAAATCTCTTGCTCCGTTTTTTGGGTGTTTGCTTTTGAGCCCTTCTGTGTTGGCTGACGAGCGTTTGCTGTTTACGCCTGCGGTGCCCCAGGCAGATGCAGTGCCGGTGGTGTTCGCGTTTCCCAACCAGTACACGGTGGGCATTACCAGTCTGGGCTACCAGGTGGTTTGGGCGCTGCTGGCGACGCGTGCTGATTTGCAGGTGAGCCGCTGGTTTACTGATTTGGGACTGGTGCCTGCCTGTGCTCGTCCGGAGTTGCTGGGCTTTTCGGTGTCTTGGGAGCTGGATTACGGCAATCTGCTCGGCATGTTGGAGGCGCAGAAGATCCCCATCCACAGCCAGGCGCGCGGTCAGGGACACCCGATTGTCTTTGGCGGCGGGCCGGTTCTGACGGCGAACCCGGAACCGTTCGCGCCGTACTTCGATGTGATCTTGCTGGGCGATGGTGAGGAGCTACTCGGCGAGTTTCTGGATGCCTATCAGCAGGTGCGCGGTGCTGAGCGTTGGCTGCAACTGAAGCACTTGGCCCAGGTGCCGGGGGTTTATGTGCCCGCTGCTTACCAGGTTCGCTACGCTGCGCCTGATGGGCCGGTGTTGGCGGTGGAGCCGGTGGAGGCCGCGTTTCCAGCGCGTCTGACTAAGCGCACCTATCGGGGCAATACGCTGTCGGCCTCGACCGTAGTCACGGCCCACGCGGCCTGGGAAAACATCTACATGGTGGAGACGGTGCGCAGTTGCCCGGAGCTATGCCGCTTTTGTCTGGCGAGCTACCTGACCTTGCCGTTCCGCACGCCGGATCTGCAGACTTCGCTGATTCCGGCGATTGAGCGAGGGCTGCGGGTGACTCATCGCATTGGCCTGTTGGGGGCTTCGGTGACTCAGCATCCGGAGTTTGAGACTTTGCTTGACTACTTTGCTCAGCCTCAGCACGACGCGGTGCGGCTGAGCATCGCCTCGGTGCGGGCTGGGACGCTTAGCGAGAAGCTGGCTCGCACTCTGGCTCAGCATGATAGCCATTCGGTGACGATTGCGGTGGAGAGTGGTTCTGAACGTTTGCGGCAGATCATCAATAAGAAGCTGGATCAGGAGGAGATCCGACAGGCGGCTCAGGCGGCCAAGGCTGGCGGTCTACGGGCGCTGAAACTGTATGGCATGGTGGGCATTCCGGGTGAGCGGGCGGAGGACTTGGAGCACACGGTGGCAATGATGCAGGATCTCAAGCGGGTTGCACCGGGGCTGCGCTTGACTCTGGGCTGCAGCACGTTTGTGCCTAAGGCGCATACGCCGTTCCAGTGGTTCGGTGTGGATGTGGCGGCTGAGAAGAAGCTCAAGTTCTTGCAGAAGCAGCTGGGTAAGTCTGGTCTGGAGTTCCGGCCTGAGAGTTATGGGGGCTCGGTGATCCAGGCGCTGATTTCTCGCGGGGACCGGCGGGTGGCGCGGGTGTTGGAGCGGGTGCGGCAGTATGCGCTTGAGGCGGGGGATGATCCGGCTACGCCGTCTTTGGGCAGTTTTCGCCGTGCTTTTAAGGAGCTGCGGGGTCAGTTGCCGGAGCTGGCGTTTTATGTGCATGCTGACTGGCCGGTGGAGGCTTCTCTGCCATGGGGGCATCTGCAGGGGCCGCTGCCTTTGAGTACGCTTCAGAAGCATTGGGCGGAAGCGGTTGCTAAGTCGGATGAACCGCTGGCTGCTGGGTAGGTTATGCAGCGGTGAACTGCACTGGCGAGGGTTGGAGGGGGATGCAGTCAGTTGGGGGAGCAGTGGTAGGGGTTGGAGAGAACCCGGAAATGGGGGGCGTTTGCCCCCCAAACCCCCCACTGGGGGACGAAGCGCCTCCCCCAGACCCCCTGCGCAGGGGGCTTCTAGTGGTTGAGCTGGATCAGAACGCGGGTGAGTAGGCTGGCGTCTTTGCGCTATTCGTTCACGGCTTCTCGGCCTGGTTGCATGACATCAGCCCGCTCGGTTTGCCATAAGCAAATGCGGCTGATTGCTGCCACCAAGAATGAGGGGACAAAGGATGGGGTGGCTTGGGCGGTGTTAAGCTGCCGTTTAGCCTCTCGGCTGGGCTAGTTAGTCTGGGGGTTAGTTGCTTGGGAACTGCTGCTAACAGTCTCAAGTGGCGCTTGGAGG
>JANNOU010000184.1:0-3770 GCA_031399305.1 Leptolyngbya sp. SOY_34_metabat_272 | reverse complement strand
CTGCTTGAACGCTATGGCCTCTCGCGCTTGGTTGCAGCGCTCAGCCGGATTTGCTTGTGGCAAGCCGAGCGGGCTGACGTGATGCAACGAGGCCGAGAAGCCGTGAACGAATGGCGCAAAGACGCCAGCCTGCTGACCCGCGTTCTGATCCAGCTCAACCACTAGAAGTCCCCTTCCCCCGATTTCGAGGTAAGGAGAGGCAAACTCTCAAACCCCCAAACCTGCCTCCCCTCTCCCGAGTTCGGGAGAGGGGCCGGGGGTGAGGGCCTCTTCAGCTCTCCTTGCGCGGCTGTGGCTTGATCTCCGCTTGAGACAGGGGAGCAACCGACGGGCAGCTCGCCACAACAGGCTGCGTCTCATCAGAAAGCGTGACCGCATGCGGCACTGGGCGAGGTAAATAGTCCACCAGCGACTCATTGCGATAAGCCAGCGACGTACTCGCGCCCGAATCGAGCATGACCGCCTCGCGTAAACCCGCCGCCGCCAGCGCCCGGCCCAGCTCCACCGAATCCACCCGGTCGTGACTCACGCCGATCACCGGTAGCCCCTGTTCATTCAGACCCCAGAAGGCGCGTTGGCGATTGGCATCAAAGCCATAGAGATTGCCAAAACTCTCGTAAGGCCGGGGCACGCCGTCCTTGACCAGCCAGGCCGAGGCCAGAAAAGCATCAGTCACATCCGGCAGCTCCACCTGAATCCCAGCTAGCGTGTTGTGCTTGTCTGGGTCAAAGGGAACATAGCGCACACTGCGCGAGCCGATCAAGACCAGCGGACGACCCCGCAACTTGACCCGCTCATTGATCAGATCCGGGATAAACTGCCCCGTATTCTGGCTGAGCACCGGCCCAATCATCTCATTCGAGTCCAGATGCTCCAGCGAGAAAAAGCCGCCATCCACCGCCGCCGTCGCCCCAGACTGAGTCAGAATCTCCGTCACCTGGTAACGGCTGTTGGCATGGAAAGTGCGAGGCCGCCCACCGCTAATCAACGTCAACGCCAGCCCCTGCGAGCTGACCCGATTGACCGCCACCGGAGCCTTAAACGACAGGCCCTCATGCGGCAGACTGAAAGGCGGGCCTTGCCAAGCCTGCGGTAGCAGCTCCGAGATCCGCGACTGGCCGAAGCGCTGGATCGCCAGCAGCGACTTAGAATTGCCCGCAAAGGTCTCGTCCGCTTCAACATTGGTCATGGTCAGCGCCGCCTGATAGCCCGCCGCCGCCGTCTGCTGCTCGACCCGTTCGTCGTAGTGTCCCGCCGGATAGGTGAAAAAGGGAACCGTCTGACCCAGCTCCTGCTCTAGACGCTGCCTAGACTCGACCAACTCAGTGCGTAGCTGGGCGTCATCTAACTGAGTCAAATCTGGCGGATGGGAGACCGAGTGTGACGCAATGGTCACCAGGCCGCTCGCCTTCATCTCGCGCAGTTGCTCCCAGGTCATGTGCGGTCGGCCCGGCAACACCGCCCCCGTCGCCTGAGCTGCCGTCTCCTGATCAATCGCCCGGGTATAGATCGAAAACACCGCCGGGTAGCGATAGCGCTGGAGCAGCGGAAACACAAATTTGTAGTGCCCCGCATAGCCATCGTCAAAGGTCAACAGCACCGGCTTGGGCGGCAGTGGCACACCAAAGCGCAGATTCAGGATCAGCTGCATCATGCTGATCGGCGTGGCTCCAGCCGTGCGGATCTCCTCCAGCCGAGCCTCAAATTTCTGCGGCGTCAGGTCAAAAAACACCTCAGGCTGGTCGGTGACATCGTGATACATCAGCACCGGCACCCGCGCCAGCCGCGCCCGCTCGGCCAGACCCGGCCAGGCCGCCGGTTCGCGGCCCAATTGATTGATCAGCGCCAAGAGTGAACTGCTCTGCGCCTCAAAACCCTGCACCAACTTCACCGGCAGCGTTGCCAGCGGGTCACTCGGCTTCAGCGCAGGTTGTGAAACATTGAGCGCCGTTCCCGGCGGGCAAGGCGGCACTGGAGCCAGTGGCGGAACCTGTGCCAGGATGGAAGGGATAGCCACTAATTGGCCCAGAGATACCAGGGCTAGAGCTTTGCATCGTTGAACCGTCCCGCACCAGCGGAATCCACGCCACATGACCACAACCATTCAGTTCGTGCCTCCTCACACGCAATACTCGTAGCCTAAGGGCTAATCCGGGCTGCTACTAGTTTGCTGCATCACTTCGCGATTTGCTGCTAACGTCTGCTGTTTTCTATGCCGATCCCTCTTGTTTGGCTGTTGCGCTCTACCACTCGCCTGATCGCCCTGTTGCTGGCCGCCGCCACGGCCACGGCTGGCTACGCACGCCTGCAGGGCGACTTCGACCCTGTGCAGTTGGCCGCCCAGGCCGTAGCCGCAGACCCGCAATCAGGCCGTAGCGAAGCGCTGAAGATTCTGGATTTTGCCAGCGAGCAACGCCTCGGCGACCCTCAGAGCCTCGCCGCCGCCCGCCAGAAATACGCTTACACGTCGCAAGAAAAAGCCGTGGCCGTCGCCCAGGGCGCGCTCACCGGCCAGGTCAGCGATGCCTGGACAGCGATCGGGGCGATCGGCTCCGACCTGCTGGTGATCGGCGACCTGCGCGACCTAGCGATTCAAAGCTGGCGCTATCAGCAAGGGCTGCCCGTCGATCAGGTAGTGGCCGTGCTGTCGGGCATTGGCGTCGCGACCACCGCCGCCGAGCTGACCGGCGTCGGCGTAACCGTAGATGCCGGAACCTCCGTGGCCAAGAACGGCTGGCGGCTGGCACAACGCAGCGGCAAGGTGCTCCCCGACAGCGTCCTGCGTCAGATGTTCGACGAACTGGGGGCGGTGGCCGCCAACCCCAGTGCCCTGCGCGCCTCGGCCAGCGCCAGCGAGCTAGCCGGTTCGGGCTGGCGGCTGTTTCGCGGCGTGGATTTGGACTTGCCCGTGTTTGTCAAAATCACCGGCAACCTAAACTCGGTTGCCGACCTCAAAGCTGCGGCCCGCCTGAGCGAAACCTACGGCAGCAGCGGCAAAGTATTGCTGATGCTCGATGGCAAGCAAGCCCTGAACTTCACGCGAGCGTTCGGCGAGGCTCGGGCCATGCAGCTGTTCAAACGTCAGCCTGCCGCCGCTCGCGGCCTAATGCGTCTCTCGCAGCAGGCCGGTCAGATCGGCCTAGTAGTCCGGCTGACGAAGGTGATCAAACAATATGGCCTGGCCGGACTACTCAGTGCTCTGGCCGTTCTGCTGGCCAGTCTAGCGGCGCTGCCGCTCTGGCTGCTAGGAGCACTGCTGGGTATTTGCCTGCTGTTGCTATTCCCAGGCCGCCTGTTTCACCTGCTGAGCGGCGGCAAATTCCGCCGCAGACCCAAGCTCAAGCCGGTGATCCTGCAAGCGCGTAGCCGAGAGCGTTAAGTGCGGAGAGCCAACCCGTGCCAAACCCCTGGCGACCCGCTCAGAACCCGGGCCGTATAGCCTCGTGAAGGTTCGGAAAGCATTCGCAGATAAACGATTGAAAACTTGACTCATCTCAGCAAACCGCCACCCCCAGTTCGGAAGCTCATGCCTGCCATGCCGAACCTCACCCGAGAATCTCCGAGCCTCGCCCAAGCCGGCCTGATGAAGCGCTACCGCGAGGACCGGCCGGCCGATATCTGCTTCGCGCGTGGCACCTTCAACTCTCATCCCTATGTGATGGGAGCGATGCAGGTGTTCCTCGAGCGCCTCGGTGAGGCCGACGTGCGCGCGCTGTACGAACGGCTGGACGAGCGTTGGAACGAGCGCGCCGAGCGGCTCAACCGACTCC
>JANNOU010000127.1:0-26640 GCA_031399305.1 Leptolyngbya sp. SOY_34_metabat_272 | reverse complement strand
GGTAGTTGGCGCAAAATGCTCGGTAGTTGGTGCAAAATGCTCGGAACTTGAGCCTCTAAGCTTGCAATTCGGAGCAAAATGCCTGAGCAGTGGCGCAAAGAGCTCGGGCAGCGCAGCCTGAAGCCTGACGCATGGTGTTCGTAGCCTGGAACAACCTGAGTCGAGTGTTTGGCGTCGGAGCACAACAGCCGCGAAGCGATTAGAAAACTAACTATGCAAATCAACACTCGTCCCATCCCACTTAGCAATTCCACGCTCAATAGCCTGATTGAGGAACTGGGAGTGGAGTGTCAGAACGTCATTGCTTTGATCGGTCAGCTTCAGATACCCAATCTGCATCCTCAATAACAGGCTGAAATTCTGTCAGAGTTGCTGGCTGCTACAGTCCATTTCCAGGTTCACTGTGGCGAAGAGTTCCAGGAACTGATTGCCGAAGAGATGGAAAGGCTGCCGGATCAGGATGAGGAAGATTGACTTGGGTTACAGTCTCTGCTGTCTAATTCTTGTCAGGGCTGTAAGTCTTACGTGGACATTGTAAGGTGCTCACAGGCTCCCCCCACTGCCCACTGAACGGGAAGGAGAGCCGTGGAGAAACTGGCGAGTTTATCTATGCGCCCACCGATTCCTTGGCGGCGTACATGACCTCAACGCTGATTTCGCTGAAGCCGCGTTCGCGGGCGAATTTCTCGGTGTTGCGCTTGACTTTGCCTCTGACGAAGCCGGGGATCTTGTTGAGTTCGGCGGTGGCTTCTTTGGTCCAGCCCAGGTCGGAATCGGCGCTAATACCCTTGGTTATCACTTCCTTGGTATCGTGGCCGCCGAAGATCTCCAGTAGGTGATCTTCCATGCCTAGGGTGAAGGAGTTGTAGACCAAGTCGGCGACCTGGTTGGTGCCCTCATAGCCCAGGAAGGGTTTATAGCCGATTGGGAAGTTCTGGATATGCACGGGGGCGGCGATAACCCCGCAGGGGATGTCTAGGCGCTTGCCGACGTGGCGCTCCATCTGGGTGCCGAAGATCGCCGAAGGTTCGACGCGGGCGATGGCGTCGCCGATTGCGCCGTGGTCATCGGTGATCAGCACCTCGTCGCAGTATTCGCTGACCTGGTCGCGGAACCAGTCGGCATCGTACTTGCAATAGGTGCCCGCCCAGACCACGTGGATGCCCATCTCGCGGGCCAGAATCTTGGTCATGGCAGCAGCATGGGTATTGTCGCCGAACACGACCGCTTTTTTGCCGGTCAGGTTCTGGCAGTCTATTGAACGCGAGAACCAGGCAGCTTGCGAGACGTGCAGGGTTTGCTCGTTGAGGTAGGCCTCGTAGTCCACCTGAGCGCCCTGGGCATTGACCACCTGCTGGATTTTGCGAATGCAGCGGGCAGTCTCGACCACACCCATCGGCGTGATCTCGACAATCGGCGTGCCGAACTCCTGCTCCAGATAACGGGCAGCCATCAGGCCCAGCTCGCGGTAGGGCACCAGGTTGAACCAGGCACGGGGCAGGTTGCGCAGGTTGTGCACCGAAGCACCCTCGGGGATCACCTCGTTGACCTCAATGCCCAGGTCGACCATCAGGCGCTTGAGTTCGGTGCAGTCGTGCTGGTTGTGGAAGCCGAGGGTTGAGATGCCGAGGATGTTGACCGACGGCTTCTCGGTCTTGTCGGTGGGCAGGTTGCCCTGTTTGCGGGCTTTGGCGATGTAGTACTGGACGATTTGCTCCAGGGTGCGGTCGGCGGCCTGCAGCTCGTTGACCCGGTAGTGGTTCACGTCGGCCAGCAGCACGTCGGCCTTGGCCTCTAGCGAGGCGCGCTCCACAAAGTTCTGTAGGTCTTCTTGCAAAATGCTGGAGGTGCAAGTGGGCGTGAGCACGATCAAATCGGGGTGCTCTTCGGCGTCTTTGCGCGTGATGTTGTCCACCACCTTTTCCTGCGAGCCACGCGCCAAGACGTTGCGGTCCACAATGCTGGTGGTCACTGGCGTGAAGTCGCGCTCACGCTCCAACATTGAGCGCATGACATTGAAGTAGTCATCGCCCAGCGGCGCGTGCATAATCCCGTGGACTTTCTTAAAGGAGCTGGCAACGCGCAGAGTGCCAATGTGGGCGGGGCCTGCGTACATCCAATAAGCCAGTTTCATGGTTTGACGAGCCTTCTTTTTGCTGTACTTCTCTTCAAGCCCCAGAAGTCACACAGGGCGCAGGACTCAGCGTAGACCGGGACCAAGGACCCTGGAGAGCGCTGCAATGATTCTTTATTGCTGTTTGGCGTCATCGGTCCCCTGAGGTCTGGCGGTTTCGAGGCAACCTGGCGCAATGGTTGGCCAGGCTTGAGCCTGTAAACTTTGGGACAGACCTAAGCTCAGCAGCAGGAGACCTCTTGGAGCACGCATTCGGACTGAGCATCCCACAAACGCTAGAAGAGGTCTGCGACCCCAGACGAACCGCGCTTCTGGTCTATGACCTGCAAATCGGCATCATGAATCAGCTGCCTAAAGCCAAGGCAGACGAAATCACGGCGCGGACTCTTGAAGTGCTGCAAGCGGCTCGCCAAGCCGGAGTGCGGGTGTTCTTCAGCCGTCATCTGTCCCTACCGGTTGAAGCGGCGGGTGTTTCGCAGTTACGCATGGCTATGGCCTGGCAACGGGTTAGTCAAGTCAGTGAGGTAAAACCGTGGTTTCTGCGCGATGCGCCAGGATTTCAGATCGTGCCTGAGCTGTCGCCCCTGCCGTCGGAGGTGATCTTTGACAAAATCACGATGTCTGCGTTTGAGGGAACGTTGCTGAACATTGCCCTGCGCGACTGTGGCATCAATGCCTTGGTAATCGTAGGGGTGGCGATGGAAATTGGCATTGAGCCGACGGTGCGTCACGGCGCAGATCTCGGCTATATCCCAGTGATTGTGACCGATGCCTGCGGCGCGGGGGATGAGACCGCCGCCCAGCGTTCGCTCGCCAGCCTGGCCTTTGCTGGAGATGCCCTGATGACCAACGCGAAGACCCTGTGTGAGCTGTTTCGCCCGCTGCCCCCCTTGACCTGAGGTGGGCGGACGCGCGCTCATCCGCCTGGGCCGTGCTGCAAAGCAGCTCAGGCTTGCCGCACAGGGGCTCAGGCTGGGTTCGGGGAGGTAAGCTTGAGCAGATGGATATTCTGCGCTCTCTTCCGATCGGGCTATATCTGGAGCAGCCGGTCACCTGGTTGCACAGCTTGGACGCTCGGGTCAAAATGGCCTGGCTGCTGAGCCTGCTGGCCGCCCCGATCCTGGCCAATAATAGCTGGCGGATCGCCCTGGTCGTAGGACTAATCGGGCTGACTGCGCTGGCGCAGATCCCCTGGCGGGTCTGTCGGCAGCAGATGGGTTGGCTGCTGCTGCTAGCCACCTTAGTGTTGCTGATTACGGCGGTGGCCCCGGATGGGCTGGCGGTGCGGCATCAGCCCCGACGCACCGCCTCGATAGACCTCAACCAGAGCCTGCGTCCTTTAGACCAGCCCCCTGCCCCGGTTTTCTTCAACCTGCTGCGCCCGCCTGGCGAACTGCGGCAGCCGACTGATTATCAGTACCGGCTCGTGGACATTGGCCCGCTGCAGGTCACGCGCCGCTCCCTGAAGCTGGGCATTCGCCTGAGTACCTTGCTGTTCACGCTGATCTACGCCACCACCCTGTTTCTGCTGACCACGCCACCGGAGGAGATCACCGCCGGACTGGAGAGCCTGATGCGACCGCTGCGAGGACTGGGCCTGCCGGTGACCGAACTCACGCTCACGCTCACCCTGTCGCTGCGCTTTGTGCCCTTGGTGCTCGAGGAAGTGCAGAACTTGTACCGGGCAGTGCGCACGCGAGCCATCAACTGGCGGAAACTCGGCGTGCGGGGCGCGATTAAAATCTGGCTGATGCTGGCCGAGCGCTTGCTGGCCAACCTGCTGCTGCGCGCGGAGCAAATCGCTAGCGCCATGCAGGTGCGCGGCTTCACCAGCCCCGACCAACACCGCGTCCTCTGGAACCGTCTGCAACTGCGGGGGCGCGATTGGCTTGCTTTGGGCCTGCTGGGCGGCTTCTGGGCGCTGCGGCTGGGCGTGGGCAACTCCTGAGCGCCGTGTCAATCTAAACGTCGGCCCGTCAGCTCAATGAAAATGTCCTCCAGATTGGAGGGGCGGGCCATCATACCCGTGCGGTCGCTCTGCGCATCCAGGTAGGCTACTGCCGATGGCAGGCTGGGAAAAAACTTATGCTTGCCACCCTCCTTGACCACCAAACCCTCGCCGTGCTTGATGCGCAGCTCAGCAGGAGAGCCGAGTTCGATCAGCTTGCCCGCGTCCATGATGCCGACGCGCTGACAGAGCGTCTCCGCCTCTTCCATGTAATGGGTGGTCACCAGCAGCGTGATTCCTCGGCTATTGAGGTCGCGGATGATCTCCCAGATCCGGCGACGGGTTTGGGGGTCCAGTCCCACGGTCGGCTCATCCAGAAACAGAATCTCCGGTTCATGCAGCAGCGCCCGGGCGATCTGTAAGCGGCGCTTCATCCCCCCAGACAGGGTTCGCACCAGATCGTCCCGACGCTCGATCAGCTCCACATATTCGAGCCACTGGTCAATGCGCTGCTGCCGCTCGGGGTTAGCAATGTGGTGCAGTCGTCCGTGTAGCTCCAGGTTTTCCCACACGGTCAGGTCCACATCGACGCTGATCTGCTGCAGGACCACGCCAATGCAGCTGCGCACTGCCATCGTGTCGCGGCTTACGTCGTAACCGGCGACCTGGAGTTGGCCGGAACTGGGGGCGGTCAGGGTGGTCAGCATCCGGATCGTGGTCGATTTGCCCGCACCATTGGGACCCAGCAGACCAAACATCTCGCCCCGCCGAATCTCCAGCGACAAATCGCTGACAACCGGCGTCCCGTTGTAAGACTTGGAAACGTTTTCGAGGGAGATGGCGATTTCTGTCACAGGATCCTACAGAATCGGCAGGGCCACAGACATACCATGTTCATTAAACTACTTGCCCATGGTTCTTTCCGCTGATTCACCCCTCTCCCCGTCATAGCCGGTCAATTTCGAATCACTTCGATCAAGGTGCCAGAGAAGTTGTAGTCCAGCCAGCGGGAACGGTTGCGCTCAGCGGCAGCTCGATCGGTGTAAGAGGCAACCTGGATGTAAAGTTGTCCGTTGACCGTACGCTCGAAGGCATCTGGGGCAAGCTTGCGCGCCTGAGCCAGCGTCTCACTAGTTTGGCGAGGCACCAGGATCCGATAGATGCTCGGACCCTCGGACTCAGGTGTGGGTGGGCGAAGCGGCGCGGCGCGGCTTGCCGTCTCAACCTGTTGTTGGTCCAATAGGCTGGACTCAAAGCCGAGGCGACGCAGCTGGCCGAGCACGCGGTTGGCGTCTGCCAACCCTGACGTTTGGTAGGCGGCGATCAGCGTCCGCTGGCCGCGAGCCAGGTAGCGTGCGTTGGGGCCGGTCAGCTGCCGCACGCGAGCCAGCGTGTTGGGGTCACCCTGAGGATCGACCAGCACCAGATAGCGAGCTGAGCTAGGATCCGGGAGCTGGCCTAAGCTGACCGCAGGGGCTACCACCAGCACTGGCAAGCCATAGACACTGCTCAAGTACGTAGCCCACTGGCTGGCCAGATCCAGATCGGCATAGCCCAAGCGCGTTGCAGCCCGGTCGAAGTAACTGCAAATCGTCGCGCCTGGAAAGACCGGTCGCAATTGAGTTAGGGCGTTGACATCGCTGCGCAGGACAAGCAGCAGCGCACCTGTCACTCCGCGCATCTGGCAATCAGGTAGCGCGCTTGGCCCCACCGCAGTTCCCTGACCTGCCGACAGGCTAGGCGTAAAAGGGGGCAGGGCCGACTGAGCGCCCGCTGGCATCACCCGAGTTAGCACCAACAGCACCAGCGCGACAGCGATTTGACAGCCCAGAGACTGGAGAGCCTCACCGCCCATGGTCTTTTCCCAAAGATCGCAGACAACTGCTGCGCCCGTGCCTAGGCCAGAGGCTGAGCCCGGAACCCGCTGGACACACAATCGACGCCAGCCTCTCAAAAGTCCACCCGATTGTAGCTTGTGCTGCCTCTAGGCAGGCAGCAGCGAGGCCAACGGATCGGCAATTTCTGCAGACGGAGCCTGGAATTCGCCGAGGGCGACGTGTTCTAAGCGCAGCTTCAGCCAGCGGATAAACTGGGGGTCGGTCGAGATCACGGCAGCTGCGGGCTGGGGGATCTGGGCTTTAAGGGCTGCAAACTCAGCGGCCGCCAGAAACGCTGGGTTTTCCACCAGCCAGAAGTCAAGGGCTTTTTCCTGTTCGTGGTAGTGGCGCTGTCGCTCCTTGAAGATCTCGCTGATCGGTTCTTCCTCCAGCAGAAAGCGACGGCTGGCTACAACGAAATGATAGGTCTGCATCGGCGTTCTCCCCCGGCGTTGAATCTTCCAAGATTGCAGGCTGCGATCGCCCATCATACCAAGGGTTTGGGCCGAGGGCTTGGCGATTGTTCTAGGCGTCGCCCAAGAGCAGCTGCTTCATCTCGCGCACGGCTCGCTCCAAACCCACCAACACCGCCCGGCTGATGATTGAGTGACCGATGTTCAGCTCTTCCATGCCAGGGATCGCCGCGATGGCACGCGTGTTCCAATAGGTGAGGCCGTGGCCGGAGTTCACGCGCAGTCCCAGCTGCTTCGCCTGGGCCGCGCCGCGCATCAGAACCGCTAGCTCCTGCTGTTGGGCTACGCCAGTTGACTCCGCGTAACGCCCGGTGTGCAGCTCAATGAACTTGGCTCCGCTTTGGGCGGCAGCTTCGAGCTGAGGTGCGTCGGCGTCGATGAACAAGCTGATTGGAATGCAACCGACCTTCTGCAGCTCGTCCACCACCTCCCCAATCCGGCTCGGATTACCTGCGACATCTAAGCCACCTTCGGTGGTGATCTCCTCTCGCTTTTCTGGCACCAAGGTGATGTAGTCTGGCTGGATTTCCAGCGCAATCGCCACCATCTCTGCCGTGGCTGCCATCTCTAAATTCAAATGGGTGCGCACGGTCTGTCGTAGCAGGCGCACATCGCGATCTTGAATGTGACGACGGTCTTCGCGCAGGTGCACCGTGATGCCGTCCGCTCCAGCCAGTTCCGCTAACACGGCTGCCGCCACCGGATCAGGTTCGACCGTGCGGCGGGCCTGGCGGATCGTGGCGACGTGGTCGATATTGACGCCGAGCGTGGGCATGGCGAGGGACACCTAGCGAGATGGTGTGGGCAAAGCCACTGGGCAAGCAGTCGGTGGCTCCATAGACACAACATACAGCAACACCCGATAGCCCTCGCGGCCTGAGTTGCCATACTCCAACTTCAGAACTGCCTGGCGCACGGCCTCGTCCACCAGGCTAGAGCCAGTGGTCTGAAGGACTTCCGGCTCGCTAAATCGTCTGCCAGCCGGATCCACCGCCAACACAGCAATGACCTCGCCGCGGGCTCCTGAGCCACAAGCCTGTTCCGGGTAGACTGGCGGCTCCCAGCCGGTAATCCGCTTCGACTCCAGAAATTCCTGTTGTCTGACCGGGTCGCTCGGCAGTCGCAGCGTCTCAGGCGGCATCAAAGTCTCACCGGGCGGGACCCTCGGCTGCATCAGCCGATACCACTCGTTGAGAATGCTGATCACCTCGCTCCCCGAACGCCGGGGCTGAATCTGGTTGGTCGGGGATGGCGACGGCTCCTGGGCCAGCCGATTGCGGTTGTAGGGAGCCTCACTCAAGACACCGGGCGTGGGATTCCGCGCCGGAGTCGGCCCCGGAGTGGCCGTTGTTGTCGAGTCCGGAGTTGCGGCTGGAGTGGACGCGGGCCGATTCTGTTCAACCGTAGGTGGCGGACTTGGAGCGGTATAGTCCGGCAACCGTCCGAAGTCCCGCGGCAGGGGCGGCAAGGGGGGCAGTGCAAAGTTAGGCAGCGAATTGAGAAACGGGAACGGCGACGGCGGCTCGGGGGGTAGGCTTTCAGGCGGTACCGCAGCGGTGTCCGGCGGCGAGGTCAGAGTCGGACCCACGGGCAGATCCACGACATTCACCGGCTGCTCACGCTTGAGAGCTTCTGGGCTCAGCGCCGCCTCCAGGGGTTGGCGAGGCACCACAAACCACAGCGCGCCATGGGCACCGAGCGATAAAGCCAGCGCAGGCCAGAAGGGGTTGTGCAGGGGGTGGGAGAAACCCTTGGGGAGTCTGCGACTGCGAATCATGTCATTCTTGAGCTGCTTCAGGGCCAAAACAGTGCTTCCGCGAAGCGCTGAGCACACTGCTGAAAATCAAGGTTAAGCGGATTCTGCTAGTTTTCACTAGAGTGATTCTGCCACCCGGACACCTCTCGGACGAGAGACGAAAAACGTAGTCAAAGGTGCCCAGCTTCAGAACACCTAATGCTCTACGATGAGCACTCTGCTGCTGCTAGGAGATTCGCACGCACCAGTGCTACCGCCTGCTCCAGACCCACCGAGTGGGACGCTTTAAACAGTAGCCGATCACCCGGCTGGACCAGTTGAGCCAGCCGGGCAACCAGCGCTGCCTGAGTGGGGAAACGCTCGGTGGGCAAGGACTGGGCACCCACTGCCAGCGCCTCGCCCTCTGGGCCATCCTCCAAGATCAGCAGCCGGTCAAGCTGGAGCTGGCGGGCTACTGCCCCAGCCTGGCGATGGAACTCCAGCGAACGCACGCCTAATTCCTTCATCGTGCCCAACACCGCGATGCGACGCCGCCCCGGTGTCTGGCTCAGCAGGTGCAGCGCTGCCGCAACCGATTCCGGCCCCGCGTTGTAGGTCTCATCCAGAATCACCACGTCGCTAGGCAGGTCATAGCGCTGAGCCCGTCCTTCAGGCAAGGCCACCGACAGGCCTGCTTGCAACGGTGACCAGCTGACCTTGAGCAGCTTCGCCACGGCCAGGGCCGCTAGGTAGTTGAGCGCGTTGTGACGACCAGGCAGCGGCAGGGGCAGTGTCAACCCCTGCACGACCAGTGTCTGAAGGTCCAGCAACTCCCCGCGCAGATCGCCCGCCTCCAAGCCGTAGGTGAACACCTGTCCGTCCCAGACGGTTGCTGCTGTGGCTAGCAGACGCGGATTGTCGTGGTTGAGGATGGCTATGCTGGTTGCGGGCATGGTAGCCAATAGCTCGCACTTGGCTTCGGCAATCGCCTGTTCCGATCCCAGGCGGCCGATGTGGGCCGTGCCGACGTTGGTAATCACTGCCAGGTCTGGGCAGGCAATCTGGGTCAGACGGGCAATTTCACCGCGGCCGCGCATGCCCATTTCAATCACCGCATAGACATGCTCAGGCCCCAGTCCCAACAGGGTTTTGGGCACGCCAATATCGTTATTGTAATTAGCCTGAGTTTTGAGCACCGGACCTTGGCTGGACAGAACCGCTGCAATCAGCTCTTTGGTGGTGGTTTTGCCCACCGATCCAGTGACGGCAATGACCGGAATCGGGAACTGATCTCGCCACCAGCGGGCCAGCACCTGATAGGCGCTCAAGACTTGAGGCACCCTCAGATGAGGAAGCGCCAGGGGCACATCGGTGAGTACAGCAGTAGCTCCCTTGGCCAACGCCTCAGCGGCAAACTGACTGCCGTCGAATTGCTCGCCCCGCAGCGCTACAAACAATTGCCCCGGCTGGAGACTACGTGTATCGGTAGAAACGCCCTGGAAGCGCTGGGCCAAATCCACAGCCACTGGGGTCGCACTTAGGAGATCGGCAATTTGGGCAAGAGAACTCTGACAAGGCATCGGGCAGCTTGAGACTCCAAGCGAAGAGAGACTTGGATTAATCTACAGCGGTTTGCCGCCAAAATTTGAGGGCGGGTTGACAGCACGCGGCCAAGACTGTAGCCTTTCTGGAGGGTGTTGTGGCTAGGCAAGTCAGATCTGTTACTGGCGTTCCTGAGTTCCCGCAAGTTGTAGAGCCCCAAGTTTGCGGTTTGTGAATTTGTACAAGCATGTGCAGGATTTTGGAAAGTTGCTCGTTGGCGCTTTCCCCGCAGCGCCGCACTATGCAGATGGGCATTTGCTGCCTGACTGTCCCCGCTCGGGTGTTTCCACTGGACTCGTTGTGTGCCCCCTAGTCCAGGCTCTGGGAAACCCCTGTGGTTGCCCGTCTCGACGGTGGCGATGATGGGAAGCGTCATGCGGAGCCGACTCGGTAATCTTTAAAACACCAGTTACCGAGAGTCAGGGCTTTTGTAAACAATTTCTCAATTGTGAGTCTGGAGTTTTCGCCATGTTGGGTAAAGAAGTTGATTTCGCCAGCGTCCTCGCGGGCCAGCCGACCAGCTACATCGTTTGCGAAGCCGAAGCGGCAGCCTACGTCATCGATTGCTACCCCTATGCGATTCGGGGTCTTTTCTCAGCCCTAGCCCTGGTGCTCATCTTCTGGGGCAGTGTGGCTGGCCTACTGCTGTGGCTGCTCTAGTTTACTGCTTGCCGTTTTGGGGCTTAGGATCACCGTCAGATATCTCTGGAGGAAGGGTGCGGTTGTTCTCGAGCATGGACAAAATGCCCTGAACAGCTCCCGGCAAGGAGTTGGGGTCCATGAATAGGACCTTGGCGTTGGAACTCTGACTGATATCGCCGCTGGTCTTCAGATAATTCTGGGCGACCAAGAACTGGAGGGCTTCGGCAGAATATTGCCCCTGACTGAGTTCCATCGCGAGCACGCGCATCGCTTCAGCATCGGCAATTGCCTTGACGCGGATAGCTTCAGCATCGCCTCTGGCTTCGGTTTCAGTGGCTTCACGCTGGCCTTCCGCTTTGAGGCGGGCGGCTTCTGCAAAGTTGACTGCGGCTTTTTTGGCGTTGAATGACTCAGCGATTTGCTCCGGCGGTTTGATCTCCTGGATCTCAACCCGTGTCACTTTCACCCCCCAGGTGCTGGTGACCTGGTCCACCTCCTTGAGCACTTTGCGGTTGATGTCATCGCGCGAAGAAAACGTTTCTTCGAGAGCCATCTCGCCGATGCGGTCGCGCAGGATGGTCTGAACCAGACTCTCGAGCGACTCCCGCAGGCTCTGAACCGAGTAGAAAGCTTTGTAGGCGTCGATGATCCGCCAGTACATGATCGCGTCCACCGAGGTGGAAATGCCATCGGCGGTTTGGCACTGCTGGGCGGGGATGTCGATGGTCTGCTCTCGTAGGGAGTAGTCTTCTGCAACACGCTCAAAAAACGGAATGATCAGGTTGAGGCCCGGATTGAGCGTCCGGCTATAACGGCCCAAACGTTCGATGATAGCCACGTTTCCCTGTTTGATTTGTAGGATAGACCTGGTGACGTATAGGGCAACCAGGACGATCATGATCAGCAGCAGAACTAAAGCGCCCATTTCATTTTTCCTGCCCGTTTTTGCTGGCCCAGCACTATCCTGCCCTTTCGATTAGTTAGAGTCCAGATAGCCGCCTGGGACTATCACTAGCGTATTGCCTTCGCGTCCAACCACATAGACGCTCTGATTTGGGTTGATGACTTCGCCGAGGCGTAGCACCTCGCAGCGAGCGCTCCAGCTGGTCCCTTCAAAAAACACTTCCCCAAGCCGTCCGGCTTCAATCATCGTTAGGGTCCGAGCTTCAGCGCTGCTAGGCGAAAACTTGCGCTGCTGCCTTGGCAGGAGGAACCAGCGCAACAGCAAGGTAATGAACATGGCGAGCATACCCCAGATGATCACCTGCGCAAGCGGTGGCAGGGAAACGTTCGCTAGTAACAAGCCCACTAGAAAGGCAGCAACGCCCATGGATGGGACGGCTGGATCGGGAAAGGCCAGCGCGAACACGAGCATACAGCCAGCTGCCACCCACCACAGGGTAGGCCCTGGAATTGCAAACACGGTGGAAAGGAGCAAATTCATATCTTGAGGTGGCAGCGCAACCCTGAAAGACGCATCTTCAGTATCGCTCGCACCTCACTCGGCCTGTTGAAGGTTAAGTTTCTGCAACCTGTAGAGGGCTGCCCAGACAGGGAAACTGGCAGTAGCTGAAGGGAGGGCAATTTTGTATTATTGTCAATAAGCAGGATTCTTGAAAACGCGGATGTCTTCCCACACCATACAGTCGCTCAAGGCGGAGCTCAACCAGAAGGGGTGGCGCTTGACGCCGCAGCGTGAAGAGATTCTGAAGGTGTTTCAGACGCTGCCTCGGGGCAACCACCTGAGCGCAGAGGATCTCTATCATCGGCTCAAGGCCCAAGGAAGCCGCACCAGTCTTTCGACGATCTACCGCACGCTCAAGTTAATGGCCCGCATGGGTATTCTGCGCGAGTTGGAGCTGGCGGAGGGGCACAAGCACTACGAACTCAACCAGCCCTACCCTCACCATCACCACCATTTGGTATGTGTGAAGTGCAACCGGACCATTGAGTTCAAGAGCGACTCGGTACTCAAAATTGGCAGCAAGACTGCTCATACCGAGGGCTATCGCCTGCTGGATTGTCAGCTCATTGTGCATGCGGTCTGCCCAGAGTGTCAGCGGTCGCTGGTGTTTGCCTGACTCCAGACTTCAGGGCGTAGGACTCGGGCTGCTGTCTGGGGCAGGCTCAGGGACAGTATCAAACGCGCCAGGCGTAGGCTCACTGTTCAGGGCTGGCATTTCATCCGGGTGGCTAGGAGAAATGCCGTGGGCGGTGATCAGGTTTTCAATGACTGCTTTCACGATTGGGGCGGCAACCGTGGAGCCGAAGGCGTCGTCTCCCTGCGGCTCATCGATCACTGCCAGAACAATGTAGCGAGGGGCCCCAGCAGGGAAGATGCCGACAAAGCTGGTAATCTTGGCGCGCTCCAGGTAGCCGCCATTGGGTCCGGCCTTCTGGGCGGTGCCGGTTTTGCCGGCGATGCGGTAACCGGGGACGCGGGCCGCTTGACCGGTGCCATCCTCGACCACACCCTGCATCATGCGGATCACGGTCTGGGCTGTGTTGGTGGAGAAGACCTGGCGCGGCGGCGGCAGCGACGGCTGCCAGAAAAGTTCGCCCTGTTCGTTGAGCAGGCCGCGCACGATGTGGGGGACGACCAGGCGTCCGCCGTTGGCCAGGGTTGCCTCTAATTGCACCAGCTGCAGCGGTGTGAGCGAGAAACCCTGCCCGAAAGCTGCGGTGGCAGATTCGATGCTGTAAGCGACGAACTGCTCTTGGCGCTTGATCTGACTGGGGCTCTCGAAGGGCAGGTCCACGCCAGTGTTCTGGCCTAGGCCCAGACGCTCCAGCCAGCCGTAGTACACCTCGGGCTGTAGCTGCGCCATGATTTGGACCATTCCCACATTACTGGACTTTTCCAGGATCTGCGGCACTGTCAACTCGCCGTGGGCTCCGACATCGTTGTAGTCAAAATTTTGGATGGGCCAGCCGCTGACGCTGATCTGGCCGGGGTCGTAGAAGTGGCTATCTGGGGTGATGGCACCTGTTTCTAGGGCGATGGCGACGTTGATTGGCTTGAAGGTTGATCCTGGCTCGTAGAGGTCTGTGACTGTCCAGTTGCGGAATAGGCTGACGTCGTAGTCGTAGTAGCGATTGGGGTTGTAGGTCGGCTCGCTGACCATCGCCAGGATCGCACCGTCATTAGCGTCCATCACAATCACCGCTCCGCGTTGGGCGCGGAAGTTTTGCAACTGCTGACGTAGAACATAGCGGGCGGTGCGCTGCAGCCGAACGTCCAAAGTCAGCTGCACGGAGGCTTGGTCGGCGTCGAGAAAGCCAGGGGGGACGTTCGCCGCCATCAACGAGCCGCCGCCGTCGCGTGCCAGCATTACGGGCGGCATGTCCCGCTCTAGCAACTTCTGCTGGGCGTATTCGATGCCCGCTTGTCCCTCGTGATCGACGTTCACGTAGCCCACGACCTCGGCGGCTAGGTCCTGCAGCGGGTAGAGCCGACGCTGCTGCTGGACTGTCTCCAGCCCGTCGATCCGCAGGCGGTTGATGCGGTCTGCGGTCTCTTCGGACATCCAGTATTCGATCTGGATGGTAGTCTCTTTCTGGCTCAGGCGTTGGACCAGGTCGGCGGCTGGCTTTTCCAGAATCGGCGAGAGCGCAGCGGCCACCTGCTCAGGCGTAACTCCTGACTTGAACAAGAAGGGGTGAGCGAAGAGGGTGTAGACTGGCTTGTCGACCGCCAGGATCGTGCCGTTGCGGTCGACGACCTGTCGGCGCGGAATGAAGGGGCGTAAAGCCACCAGCTGTTGCTGCTGAGCTTTCTCACGCAGGCTAGTTCCCTGCTGAAGCTGCAAGAGCGCGAGACGCAAGCCCAAACCCAAGCCCCCGACCAGAAGCAGTGCCCAGACCAGTAGGACGCGGCTCACGGCAGGTTTAGCGGGCATTTCCTCTTGCCTGCCGCGCCAGGAAGCCACTAGTAACCGACTGGGGACGAGGGTTCAGATCCTGGGTCAGCCGCCTTAGGTGTCTGCCAGGGCCGCTGAGGCTCAGGCGGCAGGAACAGAGTCTTCGAGGGTTTCTGGAGGACCAGACCGGCAGGCTGCTCTTGGGCGCGCTGGGTGAGCTGGCCGTAGAGGGCAGCGTTGACACTGGTCAGTTGGCGCTCATCGCGCCGGAGCTGTTCCAATTGGCGATACTGATTGGCCCAGGTCTGTTGCGAGTAGACTGACCAGCCGTAGACGCTGAAGGTGCAGGTTGCGAGGCCCAAGGTTGCCAACAGCGAGTAGCGGTGGAGCAGTAGCAAGGCCACCAGCCAGCGGGGGGAGGCTTGGGGAGGCAGAGGCAGCGAGGTCACTGCCCGACGTCGGTCCGGAGGCCGCCGCTGGGGCGATGGGGATAGAAAAGCCTGCCTGGCAGCCATGTTCATCGGGTGACCTCACTCCACAATCTAAAAGCTGTCACAGGGTATCCAATCCCGCTCACCCTCTTTCGACCGATTCAGAACGGAAGGTCGAACAGGGTGCAACGTCGCTGTCGGAAATCAGACGTTCACCAAACCTCAGTCTGGCAGAGCGAGCCCGAGGGTTTGCCTCTATCTCAGCGGCCTGGGGTCGGATGGGTTTCTTGGTCAGCACCCTGAGTCGCTCATCCTCGCGAAACCGATGCTTGACGAGACGGTCCTCGAGGCTATGAAAACTAATTGCGCCTATCCTACCACTGCCTTTAAGCCAGTCTGGGGCGCGTTCCAAAAATGTCTCTAGTGCGGTGAGCTCTTGATTGACCGCGATGCGCAAAGCCTGAAAAACTCGGGTAGCGGGATGAATTCGCTGACTTTGAGTTTGCACGGCCCTGGGTAGGCTGCGGGTGATGATCGCCACGAGTTCGCGGGTGGTGTACAAGGGACGGGCCGCGACAATGCCCCGCGCAATTCGCCGAGACAGACGCTCTTCACCGTACTGATAGAAGATATCGGCCAATTCAGTTTCAGAAAGCTCATTGACCAACTGCGCAGCCGTGAGATCTTGATCCGGATCCATGCGCATGTCGAGCGACGCTTCGTGTCGAAAGCTGAAGCCGCGCTCCGGGCTATCGATCTGAGCAGAGCTCACTCCCAAGTCAGCGATGATGCCATCAAAACGACACTGGCCGGGATCAAAATCGGCAAAGTTGCCTGCCCAGAATTCGACGCGTGAGCCGTAAGGTGCTAGTCGCTCTCGGGCTGCGGTCAGGGCTGCGGGATCGCGGTCCAAGGCCATGATTTGGGTGCTGCGATCTGCGTCTAAAATCGCGGCGCTGTGGCCGCCACCGCCCACTGTGGCATCTAAGTAAAGACCCTCTATCTGCACCTTCAACCCGGCTACCACCTCTGCACAGAGCACGGGGGTGTGCTGAAACGGGATCGGTAGAGATGGGCAAAATGGCACGAGGTTTAAGCAATCGCCTGACAAAGCACACTCTAGGATAGACCAGCGCTTCGCAGAAATCATCTAAATTCCAGCTCGGTATGGGGCTAAGCTCCGCTACTCTGCGGGGAGCGCCTTAAAATCAAGGTTGAGAAATAGTCGCAGCACCTTAATTTTTTCTATGACCCCTCAGATCGAGATTTACACCTGGCAGTCCTGTCCGTTTTGCATCCGGGCTAAGCGCCTGCTCGACAGCAAAGGGATGACCTATACCGAGTACGTCATTGATGGCGATGAGGAGGCTCGGGCCAAGATGTCCCAGCGGGCCAATGGCCGACGCTCGGTGCCCCAGATTTTTATCAACGATCAGCACATTGGCGGCTGTGATGATCTCCACGCGCTAGAACGCTCAGGTAAGCTGGACCCATTGCTCCAGGCTTAGCCAAGGCCCCGGAGCTTGCCCTGAGTGAAGGTGCTAGCGGCGTGAAATTTGCGTTCATTATTGACCCGATTGCCAAGCTCGATCCCGGTCATGACAGCAGCGTGGCCCTGATGGAGGCGGCCTACCTGCGAGGCCACGAAGTGTGGATCACCAGCGCCCAACAGTTGAGTGTGATCCAGGGGCGGGCTTGGGGCCTGCTAGAGCGGGTGCAGTTAGAGCCGGTGCAGTTGGTGGCCGGGCGCTGGCTGGCCAAGAGCCCCTGGTACCAGCTGGGGGATCGCCTCGACCAGCCGCTCGACCAGTTGGACGCCGTGTTCATGCGCACGGACCCGCCGGTGACTGTCCCCTACCTCTACGCTACCTACCTGCTGGACTATGTGAACCCGGCGCAGACGCGGGTGATCAATGCGCCCGCTGGCATCCGCGCCGCCAACGAGAAAATGTACGCCCTGCAGTTCGGCGATGCGATCCCCGAGACGATTGTCAGTCAGGACAAAAAGGTGATTCGCCAATTCTTAGAAGCCCAGGGGGCGGCGGTGATCAAGCCGCTGGGCGGCAAGGCGGGCGAAGGCATCCTGTTCCTCGACCCAGCCGATCGCAACTTCAATTCGCTGGTGGAGGTTAGCACCCAGTTTGGGCGGGTGCCAGTGATGGTGCAGACTTATCTGCCGCAGGCCAAAGAGGGCGACAAGCGCATTATTTTGCTCAACGGCCAGCCGATTGGCGCGGTCAATCGGGTGCCGACAGGCAGCGAGTTTCGCGGCAACATGGCGGTGGGCGGACGGGTGGCGGCGACCGAGATCACGCCGCGCGAGCTAGAGATTTGCCGTCAACTGGCTCCGGTGCTGCAGCGTGATGGGCTGATCTTTGTCGGCATCGACGTGATCGGCGGCTATCTCACTGAGGTCAATGTCACCAGCCCCACCGGTATCCGCGAAGTAGACCGGCTGATGGAGGTTCGTCTGGGCGATCAGGTGATTTGCTGGCTGGAGGACAATCCGGCTTCGTAGCTGCGACGACAACCCGGCACGACAGCGGTCGAGTACTTTGTAAGCTCAAAGCCTTTCGGGTGAGTCCCATGCTGAGTTCGGAGGACCGACTGCAGGAGCTTGAGTGCTCGATCACCTGCCCCCAGGTTCGCAAGCGAGTGGTTCAGCTGATTCAGGCTTCCTGCTACCAGTGCTGCTCCACCCAAGAGGCAACCCTGATGCTGGTGCAGACGCTGGGCCTTCCGGCTCAAGAGGCGGCTCGGTTAGTCCGCGCGCTCGCGACCGAGTGGAGCCTAGACCCACCGCTATCCCCAAGCCTGAGCGAGGTTGCCCTGCATCCAGGTAGCAGCGCTGCGGTCCTAGGCAGCGAACCGGACTATGACCGCTGCTGGCAGCAGTTGCTGGCCTGAAGCTGAATTTTTTGATTTTGAGTTTAAGCAGAGTTGGCACTGATCCACGACGGCCTATGGGGTTTACGTCGTCGCTCATAAGCCCTATATGTAGAACTCTCGAGGGTCAGGCGGGCCTTAAAGCCGGAAGCTCGAGGTTCAAAGCCGCAAGTTCCGCCTCGCGAGCTCAGTGCTGGCGGTTCAGAGCGGTAAATTTCAAGCTCAAAGCGACAAGCGCCGCGCCCAGAGCGGCAAATTTTAAGCTTGCAGCCGCGGGATCCGTGCCGCGAGCTTTGCGGTTGAAGCTCAGAGCCGCCAGCGCCGAGCTCACCGGTTCAGGCTTCGGGCTTAGAGCTTCGGTGCTGGGCATATCAGCTTGAGCCCTGGCGTTTTGAGCAACCACAGGTCCCCTAGGAGTCAAACTCTATGGAAAAATTTGCGCCAACCCCCCGCACGACCGTCAAGCGCCTGCCCAAGCGAGGCGACTATGACCGCGCCACCGTTCACCAGATTTTGGATGAAGGGCTGGTCTGTCATGTGGGCTTTGCGGTGGACGGCAACCCCTTTGTCATTCCCACGGCCTATGGGCGGGTCGAAGACCGGTTGTATATTCACGGCTCTCCGGCCAGTCGCCTGTTGCGCACGCTGGAGAGCGGCATCGAAGTCTGCGTCACCGTCACGCTGCTCGACGGCTTAGTGTTGGCCCGTTCGGCCTTTCACCACTCGATGAATTACCGCTCGGTTGTGGTGTTTGGCACCGCGTCGCTGGTGGCTGAGCCCGAGGAGAAGCTGGAGGCGCTGCGGGCGTTTACCGAGCATGTGGTTGCCGGTCGCTGGTCAGAGGTTCGCGCCCCCAGCCGCGCCGAACTGGCCGGTACCCTGGTGCTGGCGCTGCCCCTGGATGAAGCCTCCGCCAAGGTCCGCACTGGCCCGCCCGTGGACGATGAGGCCGACTACGCCCTACCGGTGTGGGCTGGCGAGATCCCGCTGCGCCTGAGCGCCGCCGCGCCACTGAGCGATCCCCGCTCGCCCGCCGAGCTTGCGCCGCCCGACTACGCCCTGACTTACACTCGGTCTGGCAGGAGCCATCCCCTCTGAGTCAGGCTAGGGAACGAGAAGCGTTGAACACCACAATCGTCGGTGGCGGCATCATGGGCCTTTGTACCGCTTGGGCACTGGCCAAGCGAGGCCACGGCGTCACCCTGCTAGAGCAGGGACCGCTGCCCAATCCGCTGGGCGCGTCGGTGGATCAACACCGGCTAATCCGCTACCCCTACGGCGAAGCGCCGGGCTATTGCCAGATGGTAGACGCCGCCTACCGAGGCTGGGAACAACTCTGGGCCGACCTGGGCGAAACCCACTATGTCGAAGCCGGGACCCTGGCCCTGTCCTGCGAACCGGGCGACTGGACCGACCGATCTCGCCAGACCCTGACACAGACAGGCATCCCCTATCGGTTGCTCGAAGCCGCCGAACTGGCGCGTCTCTACCCCTTTTTGTCGCCTGAGGGTGTGCGCTGGGCTTTGTACGTTGAGCGCGGCGGCGTCTTGCTGGCCGACCGCATCGTCGCCGCCCTGACGCGCTACCTACCACAGCAGGGCGTGACCCTGAGGCCAGCCACCCCCGTACGCGCAATCGACCCGGCCCGACGCCAGGTTGTGCTGGCCGAGGGCGAAGTCCTGACGTCCGATGCCCTGGTAATCACCGCCGGAGCCTGGGTTGCGAAATTGCTGCCTCAGTATGCGGCCCGAGCCATCCCCTCTCGCCAGATCGTCACCTATTGGCAGCCACCGCCCCAGCTAGCCGCTGCCTGGGCGAACGCTCCCAGCATTGTCGATACCGGCGGCGCATCAGAGGGCTACATCGTGCCCCCAGTGGCAGGCAGCGGACTCAAAATCGCCGCTGGCGTCCACACCCGCACCGGCGACCCCGACTGCGAGCGCGAGACCGATGAGGCCGAAGCACAGCGCATCCTCAACCTCTTCGAGGGGCGATTGACCGACCTCAAGGGCTACCGCTTCGTCAGCGCCAAGACCTGCTACTACACACTGACCGAGGCGCAGCGCTTCATCGTGGAAGAACTAGCCCCCCAAACCTGGACCTGGATCGTCTGTGCGGGCCACGGCTTTAAGTTCGGAGCCGCCATGGGGCTAGCGCTGGCTGACGCTCTGACGGGCACCCGCAGTACCTCGGATCTGACCGCCTGGGCGGCAGGTGAGGTTGCCCCGAATCAGAACCCTGTCGACGCCAGCGCCGCCTGAGCCAAGCTCAGCAGCTCAACAAACGCACTTGCGTTTCACACAGATGTGTGCGATGCTCCTACTTAATTCTTTTTAAGCACGGTATTCCGATCAAATTACAGTTGATTTTAGATCATGAGCAACAGAAGCTTGAGCCGCGTGAGGCAATTCTAGAGGGGTTCTATGGCAGAGCGTGGACTTGGCAACTTCAGTCTTAGCAAGCGGCAAGCGTCCTGGAACGCCAACGGTTTCAAGCAAATTCTGGCAAAATTCAACCTCGACCAACTTGCTCCTTGGGGGGTACCGATCCTGCTGCTCGGGGTCTGGCAGGCGCTGGTGCAGATTGGCTGGCTCTCGACTCGGGTGTTGCCTGCTCCCACGGATGTCCTGGCTGCAGCAGTTCGTCTGGCGTCCACGGGGGAGCTGTTCAACAATATTCAAATTAGCTTCGGGCGGGCAGCGCTGGGCTTTGTGATCGGCGGTGGGATTGGCTTCAGCTTGGGTCTGTTGAACGGCATCTCACACCTAGCGGAGAAGCTGTTCGACTCGTCGATTCAAATGGTGCGCAATATTCCTCACCTGGCGATGATTCCCCTGGTGATCCTGTGGTTCGGGATTGGCGAGGAAGCAAAGCTGTTTCTGGTTGCTTTGGGGGTCTCTTTCCCGATCTATCTGAACACGTTTCACGGCATTCGCACCATTGAACCGGGGCTCTTAGAGATGGGCAAGGTGTATGGGTTACGTCGCTGGTCGTTGTTCTGGCAAATTATCTTGCCTGGGGCGCTGCCCTCAATTTTGGTGGGGGTGCGCTTTTCGCTGGGTCTAATGTGGTTGACCCTAATTGTGGCAGAGACCATTGCCGCCGATTCTGGCATTGGTTATATGGCGATGAATGCCCGTGAGTTTCTGCAGACGGATGTCGTGGTCCTGAGCATTCTGCTGTACGCCCTATTGGGCAAGTTGGCGGATCAGATCACCCGGGTGTTGGAAAGACGGTTGCTGCTGTGGCACCCCAACTATCAGAAGGTTTAGCCGATGGCTTGGAATTCTAATCGGAGCTTGTAGGAGGCACACTCAATCATGCAGGGAATACGCTTAGAGCTTCTAGGGCTCAAGAAGAAGTTTGGCTATGCCGAGGTTTTGCGAGGCATTGACCTGGATGTTGAGCCTGGAGAGTTTGTCGCGATTGTCGGTAAAAGCGGCTGCGGCAAAAGCACGTTGCTGCGCCTGATCTCGGGTCTGGAAACGCCCAGCGCAGGCAGCGTTCTAGTCAATGGTCAGGCATTGTCTGGCCTGAATCAGGAAACTCGAATGATGTTTCAGGATGCGCGCCTCTTGCCCTGGAAGCGCGTCCTGGACAATGTGGGGTTAGGTCTGAAATACGGCTGGCAAAAGCGAGCTAGGCAGGTGCTGCATCAAGTGGGACTCGCGGAGCGCGCTCACGACTGGCCTGCGGTCCTCTCGGGCGGTCAGCGCCAGCGGGTGGCCCTGGCCAGGGCGTTGGTAGCAGCGCCTAGTTTGCTGCTGCTCGATGAGCCGTTGGGCGCGTTGGACGCCCTGACCCGCATCGAAATGCAGCGGCTGATTGAAAACTTGTGGCAAGAGCAGCGATTCACCGCGCTGCTGATCACCCATGATGTCGAAGAAGCGGTTGCCATCGCTGATCGAGTGGTGTTGATCGAGAATGGCAAAATCGTGCTGAATCTACCAGTCGCCCTGCCCCGCCCCCGACATCGCGGCAGCGCCGTGTTCGCCTCGCTCAAAGAGGAAGTACTCAACCGCGTGATGGGACAAGGGGTCGAAGTCCAGCCTGAATTTGAATCTGAAGCTGCGGTGCCCCTATGGTTACATTGACTGAACCGACCGTAAAAACCACGCCAACCGGTGCTGCCCTGGGTGCTGTGGTAGCGGGTGTGGATGCCAGTCGTCCGGTTGGACCGCAGACCATTCTGCACCTGAAGCAGGCACTGCTCGAGCATCATCTCCTACTCTTCCAGCGGCAGACGCTGACGGATGAGCAATTGTTGGCCTTCGCGACCTACTTTGGCTCATTGTTTGTACCGCCCGCTGAGATTCCAGTGCTGGCGTTTAGACCGGGGGAGCCGCCGCCAATCGTGGTGACGATTGCGCATGGGGCTCAAGAACACGAGGACCTGGGCAATCACGAACTCGCCCCTCATAGCGACCACCATTGGACACCTTGCCCGTCGAGCGGTGCGCTGATGCATGCCCTTGAGGTGCCGTCCCAGGGCGGAGACACGCACTGGCTAAACCTTGTCCTGGCCTACGAAGAATTGGACCCGGCGACCAAAGAGCGCATTGCGGATTTGCAGCTGATTACCTACAACCCGTTTTTGAGCGATCACAGCTTGCCTGCTGCCAAATATCGCCTAGCGCCACAGCCGCTGGTCAGCCCAGTGTATCCCCATCCTCTGGTGCGGACGCACCCGCAAAGCGGCCAGAAAATTCTCTATCTGGATGCTGACACAGAGGTAGAGATTGTCGGTCTCGCTCCGAGCGAGGGAGCGCAGCTAATCGAGACTTTGAGACAGCACCTGAACCAGCCCCGATTCTATTACCAACATCGCTGGTCAGTGGGCGATCTGGTGTTTTGGGACAATCAGTCTACGCTGCACTATCGTCCGGCCTTTGACCCGGCGGCGCGGCGGGTCATGAAGCGGGTTAGCCTAGCAGGTAGCCGCCCGTTTTAGGCAACGTTGCTGTTCACTGAAGCGCCCCTAGCATGACCTTTTCCCCAGAGCTGCTGCAGGCCCGCTACCGGGCTCCAATTTTCGAGTTCGAGACAGCCTGGAGCAGTTGCCTGACCACCCTGTTATCGCATCGCTCGGTTCGCGCCTATCTGCCCCAGCCGTTGCCCACCGGTACCCTGGAACTGCTGGTCGCTGCCGCCCAATCGGCAGCGACCTCTTCTAACCTGCAGACCTGGAGTGTGGTGGCCGTCGAGGATGCGGAGCGCAAGGCGCGTCTGGCGCAGTTGGCTGGAGGACAGGCGCAGATTCGGCAGTGCCCGCTGTTTTTGGTGTGGCTGGCGGACTTGGCTCGGCTCGGCCACATCGGCGACCAGCGGGGATTGGCTCACCAAGGGCTGAGTTACCTAGAGATGTTTGTGACGGCGGTGGTCGATGCCACCCTCGCCGCCCAGAACGCAGTGGTCGCCGCAGAATCTCTGGGCTTGGGCACGGTCTACATTGGCGCAATGCGCAACCGCCCCGAGGCAGTGGCCCGCGAACTGAGCTTGCCGCCAAACGGGTTTGCGGTATTCGGCCTGTGTGTCGGCTACCCAGACCCAGCGCATCCGGCGGCGGTGAAACCGCGTCTGCCTCAGCCCGCTGTGTTGCACCGCGAGACTTATTCGCTTGAGGCTCAGGATCAGGCGATTGCCGCCTACAACCAGGCAATGGCCGACTTCTACGCTGAGCAGCAGATGGACCTCGCCGGTGACTGGTCACAACACTCGCTCAAACGTGTGGCCGGTCCGGAGTCTCTGTCGGGTCGAGCTCGTCTGCGCGAGGCGCTGAAGAACCTGGGCTTTGAGTTGCGCTAGTCGTTCAGACTCAGTTGAATCCCGGCTCGCGAGGGTTCAAAACTCGCCTGAGAGTCCCTGAGACTCATGCGAGAGCTTCCGAGCTTCGCTGACGAGTCTCTGAAGCTCTCGGGCGAGCTTCAGAGACTTGTGCAAGCGGTTCCAAAACTCGCCCGAGAGTCTCCGAGCCTCGCTAGCGAGATTCTGAACCTCGCCGATGGGCTTCCGAACCTCTCAGGCGAGCTTCAGATCCGCTTGAACCAACCTGCGAGCCTCTCAGCGTTGCTTGGCGAAGGCAGTAACCTCGTGTGTGTGAACTCCAAAGACCGCAAGGAAGCACTGCCCAGCAAAATCTGGGTTAGCCCGGAGAGCCGCCAGGGAACGCTCTGGGCATGGGAAAACTTTACTACCTCGAAGATTTTCGCGCTCTGCCCCCATGCTGGACCTTTCAGGCGCAGCCCAGCCCCTCAGGGCATTGCCCAACCTGCAGCCAGCCCAGCGCTCTGGCAACCACCCGTCGCGCCTGGCAGGAACCGGTTGCGCTCCTATGCACCGCCAGCGAGGGACAGTTGCTGTCTGCGCAGACGGTTTATGTTCAATGCCGCTGTCGCCAAGTCTACTGGTGGCAACCGGCTCAGAACTAGCGAGCTGGGACGCACAGACGCTCCAGCAATTCAGGCAGAGGGTGGCTTGGCCCGGTCGAGGGCGCGTTTGAAACCCAGCGCGACCAGGATATTCGCGAGGGTCAGGAAAGATTCGGCGCTGCCGTGCAGCCAATCCACGTTGGCCAAACTGGTACCGTAGGCGGCCTGAGCATAGAGGCCCGCCGGAATGGTGACTGCCACGAATACCAGTGTCATGTAAAACCCCACCAACGCTAGCTTTGGGGCCAGACCCGAGCGTGTGAAGAACCACAGAAACAGCAGGTAGGGAAACAGCGATAGGCCGAACAGGGTTTCCTTAGACACGTCGCTCCTCGGGGGTTGCAGGTTCTGCGGGCTGCTCAGGACGCCGCCGCCAGAGAGCCCAGGCCGCCAGCGCTAGGGTGCAATTGCCGAGCAGGGTGGTCGCGGCCTGCACGGTCACCAACCACTCCAGATCTGGGGCATTGTCGAAAAAGTGCCAGGTACAGGCGCACATGGCACTGACCAGGGCAGGCAGCATCGCCAGGGCCAGCCAGCGCCAGGCCAAATTGTGGCTGGTAGCGGCGTAGGCCCAAATGAGCCAGATGGCAACCACCCACTCGATGACGCTGGAAATGTGAATAACCCAGGTGGGCAGAGACAGAATGTGCATGGTTGGGAACACTCGCAACCGTTTATCTTAAGGCTACATCAACAAATGTAAAGACACGATAAGCTAGTAAACGCGCGTGACAGGCGTCATCAGACAACCGAATCAAAGACTATCGAACCAATCGAAGGGACCGAATGCTGGAGCAAATCGCTGACTTTGAGAGCTGGGGGTTTTCTCTGAGCACCCTGGGTGTCCTTGCGGCACTGGTTGCCCTAGAGACTATCCTCTCTGCTGACAATGCGGTGGCCCTGGCGGCTCTGGTACAGCCTCTGGAAAATCCGGAGCATCAGCGCCTGGCGCTGAACTGGGGCCTGGTGGGGGCATTTGTATTACGAGTTGCCCTGATCCTGACAGCAACCTGGGTCATTCGGTTCTGGCAGTTTGAGCTGGCGGGTGCACTCTATTTGCTTTGGCTGGCGCTCAAGTATTTCTGGGAGCGGTTGGCCGCGGCCCGGGCGGCGGAAGATCCTACGCACAGCTATGTGCCACCGGACAAGCTGACCTCGCTGTGGCAAGTGATTCCGCTGATCGCCCTGACTGACCTGGCGTTTTCTCTTGACAGCGTGACGACGGCGGTGGCCTTGGCGGATGAGACCTGGTTGGTCCTGACCGGTGGGATCATCGGCATCGTGACGCTGCGCCTGTTGGCGGGTCTGTTTGTGCGTTGGCTGGAGGAGTTTGTCTATCTGCAGGATGCCGCCTACCTAACCGTTTTGGGAGTGGGCACGCGTCTGTTCTTGAAAGCCCTGCTGCCCGCCTATGTGCCGCCGGAGTGGATCATGCTGACCCTGATTACGGCGCTGTTCGCCTGGGGCTTTTCCAAGCGGGCTCTGCCTGATGCCCAGCAGGACTGACCTCGCGGCGCTGGGGCTAGACGGCGTTAGCGGCGCTGGCGCTGTTGGCGTTCCAGAGCCAGATCGCCATCTGTGAGCCCGGGAGGCTGACCTTGCCGTGGTCGGTTTTGATCTGGAGCAGTCCGTGAGCGCAGCAAATGTCTCTGACTGAGGACCACGCCCCTCGGTTCAAGAGCAGCAGCTCGAGCGGCTCCAGAGCGTGGTGGTGTCGACGATAGCGCCACCAGAGACGCCATAGGTCTTGGGCCGCAGTCCAGTTGACCCGGTAGCCTTGGGGTACGAGCAGACGCTGATAGCGGTAAAAGCCATCTCGCCCGGCCTCGGCGATGGGGAATAGGTTTTGGCTCAGCAGCGTTTGGTGAATAAGCCGCCAGTAGAGCGACTCCTGTCTAACCAGGATATAAGAGCAGCGGTCCGCGAGCTTAGCGACAGCAATCATGCCTTCCTGCTTGGCTGAAAGCTGGTTGGTTCGATGGAGGGTCTCCGCTTTCAAGTTGCGATTGGCTAGGAGAATCTCTTCGCCCTGAATCAGACTCTGAACAAACGCCTGAATCAAAGCCAAGTCGTCGATGGTTGTGATGTCCATTCACTCTGACCTCGAATAAGAGATCTGGATAAGGTCGAAAGTTTTGCGCCCTCTGGCCGCGCTGTTTTAGGATTCACCTCGCGAGGACGTTGTGCCGATCCCCAGCGATTGTTTGGTCTGTTTTAAGTTCTCCCAGAGACGCCTGAGGTCTTCGTAAGCTTCCTCGGCAGATATTGAGCCGCCTGTCTGGAAGGCGCAGACATAACTGACCTTCTGAGCAAACTCCTGTAGGTTGGCATTAAACGCCAGGTACTCTGGTTTGAAATCGCCGTAGTAGCGGCTGCGAGGGTACAGCAGGCTCGCTTTGTCAACGCAATTAGACTCTGCCATAGTTTACCTCTGGTCGAAATAAATATTGAAACTGACCTGCCATACCGCTAGCCGTTCCGAAGGCTTGGCAGAAAAGTTTCTGTACTTAAATAGGCTACGTTAAGACTGGCTAACTCTGCCTCACCCTGACGGGTGAGGCGAGGTCGGCTTTCAATACAAGCTCGTTGTCAAGTTAGACAGAAATAGTCTGGTTATCTTTACA
>JANNOU010000111.1:0-38878 GCA_031399305.1 Leptolyngbya sp. SOY_34_metabat_272 | reverse complement strand
GGCAATCAGTGAAAACTGGAAGGAGGACTGTAGCGGTGAACCTGTATAGTCCCTCAAGCCAACAAGCTTGTGACTCATCAGATTGTAGAGCCCGATTCGGCTCTCCACCGAACCTGATTGCCTGTGCTACCTGAACCAGATATCAAAGGGACTCCTCCAGCTGGAACCAACCTGCATTGATAAACACAGGAAGCACTGAGGCGGTAGCACCCTCCAAGCCTCGAGCTTGAGTCTAGCGGCTCTCCCTCTCGCCCGTCCCTCTATAAGTCAACGAAGCGGACGAACAAACGCCCGTACTGCCTTCAAGGCTGCTTGACGGTGCTTATCGATGCCATTAAGCTGCTGGCTTACCTATGCAGACAATACTTCGAGCCCGTCTCAGACCCTGAGCTTCCGCTATCATGAATGCAAGCAAACGTTTCTGCCAATTCATGAGCTACCAAGACATCATCACAATTGAGCCTGGCAAGCGCAGTGGTAAGCCCTGCATCCGAGGAATGCGAATCACTGTGTACGACATATTGGAATATCTCGCAGCTGGCATGACCGAAGAGGAGATTTTGGAAGATTTCTCCGAACTTACCTCTGAAGACATTAAAGCTTGTCTTGCTTTTGCAGCCGACCGCGAGAAAAAATTATTTGTGTCACCTCTGTGAAACTGCTTTTAGACGAAAATCTTTCTGATCGGATCATTCTCCAGATCACAGATCTGTATCCTGACTCAAAACATGTTAAAACTTTGGCACTGATCCAAAGTGAGGATGTACTGATTTGGGAATACGCCAAGTTGAACAATTTTGTGATCGTCTCCAAAGACTCTGATTTTCACCAGCGCAGCCTTCTCTACGGCCATCCTCCAAAATTTATCTATCTCCGAGTTGGTAACTGTTCAACTTCCAAAATCGTGCAAATCTTACGAGACAGTTACGCGACTATTAGCCGGTTTGAAGAATTAGAACAAGAGAGTATTCTAGTATTAACTTGAAATGAACGCAGCCTAAGTTGCTAGCGCAGGCGGCAGTTGGGCATCAATCCAAATCTTCATGCAGCCAAACGAGGAAAGTCAGTGCGGCGTGCTGCAAATAGCAAGCACGCTTGAATATCTTCAAGTTCAAGATCAGGGAAATCCTCTAGAATCTCACTAGTGATAACGTTTTCAGCTAGCATTTCTAGAATGTCACTGACCCGAATTCGCATTCCTCGGATACAGGAACGGCCACCACATTGACCGGAGTTTTGAGTGATGCGAGTCAATAAATCAGACATTGCCTTTCGTTGAAAGCATTAGTTCTACTCCTATCATACTGAGTCATGGGCAGTTGTATCCCCCACCCCACATAGGCCATCGTATGCTGAGAGTAATCAGTGGAAACGGAGAGAAGAGCTGAGCGGTGAATCTGGATAAGCCCTCAAGCCAATGAGCTTTTGACCCGGATGATAGATCCCGCATCGGCTCTCTACTCTCTACTGTGCCTGGCTAACTGCACTACCTGAACTGAGTCGAGTTTCCATAAAATCACCTGCGGGCGTGCATGTTCCAAGGGCAGCAACCTCCCATGCACAGTCGCAAGGTATTATAGAGACCACCTGGAACACAAATTTTCCTATGACGACCCTGCCAGAGATTGAATCCGCCATCAAACAGCTACCAGAAAACGACATTCGCCAACTCGCAGCTTGGCTTCAGAGCTATTTGGATGAAATGTGGGACCAGCAAATTGAAGCTGATCTAGCATCAGGAAAATTGGATAATCTCATTGCCAAAGCGGAGGCAGATATTTCAGCTAACAGAGTGAGAGACTTTGATGAAGTCCTTCGCAACACCTGACTTCTGGAAAGCCTATGCAGAATTATCGCCAGAGGTGAAAGAACAAGCTCAAAAAGCGTATCAACTTTGGCGAGAAAATCCACTGCATCCCTCTCTACATTTCAAAAAGGTAGGCAAAAATCTTTGGTCCGTACGTGTCAGAGCTGGTCACCGGGCATTGGCCTTGAAAAAAGGCGACGATTATTACTGGATTTGGATGGGTGCGCATGACGAATATGAAACTCGGCTGAGTTGATTACGGAGCCTTAAGCCCGATCGAACAAAGGGGCTTCTCCAGCTGGAACCACCCTGTATCGATAAAGAAAGGCAGCACCGGGGCAGCAGCACCTCCGAGCCTCGAGCTTGAGTCTGGCGGCTCTCTCTTACTTGTTTCTCCATAATTCAATGCAGCAGGCTTAATCAAGCTGCTGGTGTGAATCGGAGGTTATTTGCAGCCGCTGAACAGCACCGTTAGATCATGTCTTGGCTGGAACGGTACTCTGAGATCTCAGTTGAGGAACCTCATGAACCCAAAGTTCAGAGGATTCTGAGTTTTGAGGTGAGAGGGTGTGAGTTTGGGCAATCTATAGTAGATGATTTCGACTTGCTTCCATGACATACCTACTGTTCTTATTGTCCATCGGATTAGCCACTGCTTTTGCTCTAGCAATCAAGCAGCTGCAACAACGCAAGACTGATTATGTAGTGGCTCAGCAGCGTCTTAAAGAAGCAGATAGGCGATTACAAGAAGCAGAGCGAAAATATGGTGGACTGATCTCTAGGGAAGACACTGCTCAAGAACTAGATTCACAAATCTCGGCTCTGACGGATCGGCTCAAACAACTCGATAAGCAAGCAGAGGCGGAAGAGCGCGAACTGTCCGTCAAGATTTCATCCCTAAAAGCGAAGCTTCAAGAACTCGAAGAGCAGGAAATTGTCGAAGCCTTTGGCTTTTATGAGTCTAAATATGATTTTCAAGAGGCGGAGGAGTATAAGCAACGCTTAGATAAGATTCGTACTCAACAGAAGCAGACACTCAAGGACAAGCAAGCTGCTGTTTGTCATACTGAGTGGTCGGTCGGCGGCAGTATGAAAGAAGGTAAAAAGATGACCGATAATTTTATCAAGCTAGTTCTTCGCGCCTTCAATAGTGAATCTGATGCTGCGGTCATGAAAGTTAAATATAATAACGTTCAAACAATGGAGAATCGAATTAGAAAGACTTATGAAGAATTAAACAAACTTTCTCAGACCACACACTGCGAAATTACCTCACAATTCTTGAATTTGAAATTAGAGGAGCTTTGGCTAACTCACGAATATCAAGAGAAGAAATATCAAGAGCAAGAGGAACAACGCATTATTCGAGAGCAGATGCGCGAAGAAGAAAGAGCATTACGTGAACTCGAAAAAGCCAAGCAAGACGCTGAAAAAGAGGAACATCGTTACCAAGAGGCCCTAGAAAAAGCTCGTAGAGAGATAGAATCTGCTACGGGTAAAACGCAAGAAAAACTCTTTGGCCAAATCGAGGAATTACAAAAGCGACTTGCAGAAGCTGAAGCGAATAAACAGAGAGCTATTTCTCAAGCTCAAATGACTAAATCTGGGCACGTCTATATCATCTCAAACATTGGTTCATTTGGTGAGGATGTTTACAAAATTGGTATGACACGTCGCCTAGAACCAATGGATCGGGTTAAGGAACTGGGCGATGCTTCTGTTCCTTTTCCTTTTGATGTTCACGCTATGATCTTTTGTGAAAACGCACCAGAGCTTGAATCACGTCTGCATAAACGTTTTGACGGCAGAAGAATGAATAAAGCAAACGAGAAGAAGGAATTCTTCCGCGTTTCATTGGAGGAAATAGTTAAAATTGTGCGACAGATAGATGAGGAGCTTAAAATTTGCAAGTCAGAGGTAAAATTTACCAAAGTTGCTGAAGCTGCTGATTATCGAAAGACCCTTGCAAAAGAGCGAGAAGTCCAGCAACAGAAGGTAGTAGAAGCAATTTAACATATTATAGATCCCGATTGACAGGGAAAGTGCTTCAAGTTGAAGCTCTCGCAAGGCTATTATGGTGATGGTTAAGAGTTGCCTTCGTGATGCACTCCTAGCCAGTCAAAGAGCAAAGTCACCGATTGAGATTGTCGCTCTTTCTTGCGATAAGCTAGCCAGATCTGATTGGTCACCGCTTGGGTCGGCTTCAGAATCAAGGTTAATCGATTGTCAGCAACCCAGTCTTCACAGAGATAGTCTGGCAATACGCTGTACCCCAAGCCTTGAGCAATCGCTTCTCGAATACTGCGTAAATCGGGGATCACAATCTGAGGATTGACATCCAGCCGTCGACCAAAAATTACTCGCCAGAACCGCCGAATAATGGGTAAGTCTTCACTGTAGGTAATCCAGGGCTGGGGTTTGAGCCATTGTTCTAAAGCGGTTAGATCAGACTGCATCTCTGTTTGAGATAGGGGAATTGTTGGATTGGGGGGACCCACCAGCCAAAAACTTTCCTCAAAAATCAGTTGATATTCAATCTCTGGTTTCGCAATTTTTTGGGTAGCGATCGCACAGTCAATTTGGTTGGTTAGCAGTTGCTCGATCAGCTCTTGCACCAATCCAAACCGAATCGCAAATAAGATTTTGCTGGCTTTCGGCAAACGTTTCACCACATATTCACTAAAAAATTCAGCAGGTGCGCCTAACCGAAGTAGCAGAGGTGCATCGGTTAGAGACGCTTTGGAGGGGATGGATTCCAGGATTTCGATCGCCACCACCACACGAGTGTACAGTCGCTTTCCTGCCTCTGTAGGCAGCATCCGACGGGGCATCCGTTGAAATAAGGAAACGCCCAAGGAGGACTCCAAAGCGGCAACGTGCTGACTCACAGCAGGCTGAGTGAGATGCAAGACCTCCGCTGCTCCAGACACTGTCCCCACTCGATAGACCTGAACAAAGCTGCGATACCACTCCAGATTAACCATAAATTCAATTATGGATTATTGAAATTTTCATAATTTGTATTTTAGATGAACTGCCTCTAGGATGAAACCATCAGGCAAGGCAAGGCGCTCAATCTTCGGTCTGATGGCAATCTCTGACTCAACCTGGAGCAACCTCATGTCAAAAAAAGTTCTGATTGTTTTAACTAGCCATGACACCTTGGGAAACACAGGCAACGAAACCGGATTCTATCTGCCAGAAGTTAGCCATCCTGTCGCCGTGTTTGATCGCGCTGGCTTCACCGTCGAGTATGTCAGTCCCAAAGGGGGGAAGGCACCCATGATTGGCGTTGATTTGGACGATCCGCTCAATGCAGCATTCTTAGAGGATGCCAACAAAATGGCGCAGGTCGAGAACACGCTGCATCCAACGGAGATTGATCCATCCAAATATGACGCAATCTTCTATGCGGGAGGGCACGGTACGATGTGGGATTTTGCTGATCACGTCGATCTGGCTCGTATTGCTGCCACGCCCTACGAGCAAGGAGGTGTTGTAGGAGCTGTGTGTCACGGGCCTGCTGGCTTGGTGAATGTTCAACTTGCGAATGGGGAGTATTTGGTCGCTGGGAAGGTGGTATCCAGTTTCACTAATGAAGAGGAAGCGGCAGTTGGCTTAACTGAGGTAGTTCCATTCCTGCTGGAATCAAAGCTGATTGAGCGCGGAGCAAAACTTGAGAAAGCACCGAACTTTCAAGAAAAAGTGGTGGTGAGCGGTCGCCTTGTGACCGGCCAAAATCCAGCATCAGCAGCGGCTGTAGCAGAACAGATGACAGCGTTGCTGACAGATATCGCTCCTCTGGCAGATCAAAAAACGGTGCCGTAAACGTATCTTCTATCTCTGACTTGATTCGAATTGATTTCAAGTTAAGAGCCGATCTTGCTGATTGAAAGAGTTTTGCTCACATATTTCTCAGCCTTCATTGCTGGGGTTTTGCTCATGAACCTCTTAGGCCTGATTACTGGAGTTTTGCTCATGACTGTTTCACCAGCCCTTGCTAATGACCGTCCACCCTTCATTCCTGCTCCCGAAGATGCAACCCCAGTGATTGTGATTGTTGAACTGACAGCAGCAAATCCTGAAGCATTAGAACGGCACCTCAACAGTGCTGGTGTGATCCCAACCACTCGTCTCGCTTCTGGGATTAACTACAGTTGGACTGTTCGTGACGAGAACAACCCCAATCGTTTTCTTCTGATTCAGCAATGGAATTCTGTCAACCAGCAGCAGGCTTACATCGCTTGGCGAGAAGAGCGTGGCAATCTTGCTGAGCTGCGCGCTCTTCTGACTGAAGATCCCGTTGTGAGGTATCTTTCACCGATTGACATGATGACCTTGCCATCACAGGTTCGCTGACACGAGCGAAATGCCAGCTTTCAACACACGCAAGCTAACTCTACGAGGACTGTTACGGGTATCAAGCGTTATAATCAGGTACCGTAGACGCGGCCAGTGATCTGGTACTAGAAGTAGAGAGCGAGTCATGAATGAAGCATATTCGACAGATTTCAATTCATGGATCGACCAGACAGCCCAATTTCTGAGGGAGCGTCGCTGGCAGGAAATTGACGTAGAGCATCTGATTGAAGAGGTTGAAGACTTGGGTAAGAGTGAGCGGCGTGGAATTGCTAGCCAGCTCACTCGCCTTCTACTCCATTTGCTCAAGTGGCAATATCAATCTCAGCGTCGCTCGGATAGCTGGCTAGATTCGATCACTGACGCACGCACCCAGGTTGAATTAGCTATTAAGGATAGTCCCAGTCTCAAAAACTATCCCGTAGAGCAACTTGAAGAGAGCTACCAACGCGCACGTCGCCAAGCAGCCAAGCAAACCAATAGACAGGTTTCAGTGTTTCCAGAAGCGTGCCCATACCCTCTGGAATTAATACTGGACGAAGACTGGCTGCCAGAAGAGAATCAGTAACTCGTTCGCTGCTTCGGCGACTAAATAACGATTGTTGCCACGCCCGAAGCAGGCGAAGCCCCGAATAAGTGGCTGAACACCAATAACGACTCTCGCGATCTCATCGGAGAGTTTATCCAGGTCATCAGTGAGTGCGGCGCTAAGCATCTGGCGTGGCTTCAGCTTTCAGCTCAGCGTACGCCCAGTCCAGCCAGGGAAACAGGGCTTGGAGGTTGCTGGTTTCAACCGTAGCCCCGCCCCAGAGCCGTAGACCCGGCGGTGCATCCCGATAGGCATTGATGTCATAGGCCACGCTCTCTTGTTCGAGCCAGCCAGCCAAGCGTTTAGTGAACGCCAGTTGCTGTTCCAGGCTCAGCGCCACAAACCAAGGATCAACCACCTTCAAACAAATCGAAGTACAAGAGCGAATCACCGGATCACTGGCCAGGAAATCAACCCAGGCAGTCTGCTCGACCCAAGCGGTCACGGCCTGCAAATTCGCTTGGGAGCGCCGCAGCAGAGCAGGTAAGCCTCCGAGCTGTTCGGCCCAAATCAGCGCATCTCGCTGGTCTTCCACACAGAGCATCGAAGGTGTGTTAATCGTTTCCCCCGCAAAAATGCCTTCGATGAGCTTGCCCTGCTTGGTCAGACGGAAAATCTTGGGCAGAGGCCAGGCCGGTTGGTAAGTTTCTAGCCGCGCCACGGCGCGCGGGCTCAACACCAACATGCCATGCTGCGCCTCACCACCCAGCACTTTTTGCCAAGAATAGGTCACCACATCCAGCTTGTCCCATGGCATATCCATCGCGAACGCCGCAGAGGTGGCATCACACAGCGTTAAGCCCTGGCGGTTCGCTTTGATCCAATCGCCATTGGGCACACAAACCCCCGAAGTCGTGCCATTCCAGCAGAACACAAGATCGCGGTCGCAATCGACCTGATCTAGGTCCGGCAGCTCGCCGTAAGGAGCCTTCAAGGCCCGCACATCCGGCAGTTTTAATTGCTTGAGAATATCGGTGACCCAACCTTCGCTAAAGCTCTCCCAAGCCAGGACATCGACGCCCCGCGCTCCCAGCATCGACCACATCGCCAGTTCAACCGCTCCCGTATCCGAAGCTGGGACGATGCCAATCCGATAATCGTGGGGAATCCCCAGCAGCTGACGCGTGCGATCAAGCACATCTGCTAAAGCTGCTTTGCCCAGCTTTGAGCGATGGGAACGGCCAACCAGGGCTTGCTCTAGGACCGCGACGGTCCAGCCGGGGCGCTTGGCGCAAGGACCCGAAGAGAAACAGGGATTGTCAGGGCGTTGCTGCGGTTTCATAAGGCTGAAGATTTGGCGCAAACCGTTTCGGGGGTGTGCGCGATTTTAATCCGGAATCGGCCCGAGGCGTGAGCGTACCGGCCAGGTCAAGTGTGAATCGGAGACGACCAACCTCCGAGCAAGGCAAGATGGGAAAAGATTACGGAGCGCCGCTGTGCACATGCGTCAAAGAATAAGCCTGGTTGGGCTGTTAGGCCTGCTGCTGCTGGGGTGTGCCGCTTCATCACCAGCGGCCCCACCCTCCTCACCGACGCAACTTGCCGAAGCTTCTCCCCAGGCTGGACAGATGCTGCCAATCACCGCCCGAGCCACGCTTGCCGGACAGGTCATTGAAATCGAGGTCGCCCGTACCCCAGAGCAACAGCAGATGGGTCTGATGTACCGGACCTCGCTACCCGCCAACCGGGGCATGCTCTTCTCCTTCGAGCCGCCCCAGACCGTCAGCTTCTGGATGAAGAATACCAAAGTCAGCCTGGACATGGTCTTCCTGCGCAACGGTCGCGTCCAGCACCTCGCCCGCAACGTGCCCCCCTGCACGGCGGATCCATGCCCGCTCTACCCCTCCGAGGCGGTGATCGATCAGGTACTTGAGCTGCGGGCTGGCCGGGCTGAGGAGCTGGGCTTGCGCGTGGGCGATTTGCTGGCGATTGAGTTTCTAGGCACTCGTTCCACGCCCTAGGACTGCGGGCTGCGGGCTCGGCTGCCTGCCCAAGCGGCGGGGGAGGCTGAGCTTGCGCATGTCCTCATCGGTCATCGGGCACTCCGTCTGTGCAAAGATCCGCTCCCTGGCGGTCATGCCCAGCGGACTGGGTTGGCTCACCTCCACCAGGTTGAACTGAATCTTGTCGTCAGTGTGAATCACCGAGGCGATCTGGAAGGCTTCGAGAAAATGAATCAGCCAGCGGCAGTCGCGCTCTTGCAGATGTCGGTAGTGATTCACTAGGTAGGCGATGTGAGCCTCCAAGTGGGCGCGGGCTTGGGGGCAGATCAGCAGCAGTTTGAGCAGGATGAAGATCAGCGCCAGACTGGCCCCCTCCGACACAAACTGCAAAAACAGCAAACTGGGCTCACCCTTGCGGTCCGCCGTGAGCGCCTCAAGCAGCTGCTTGCCGGTGCGCAGTTGCAGTGCCGCATCGACCGGGCGCTCCCCGTAGTCTGGATACAGCTGCTCTAGATAGCGTAGCAACTGTGCGCTGAGCCCTGTGGGCACCGGCTGCGTCATCTGGTTCAGGGGATGCGCACTCACCAGATAAGGATGCAGGCTAAGCTTGTACGCCCGGAGATTGAACCCCCGAGTTTGCTTCAGGAAAAGACTGGCCAGATTGCGGTAGCCGAACAGGCTGTGGGGCGCGATCACCTGCTTGATCAGATCCAGCGCCTCGGGTCCCAGAGCAGTGGGGTTGTACGAGTCCTGGGCACGGGGGCTGCCCGCTCGCGCCGAAAAATGCGTCAGCTCCTGACGGAAACGGGCTTTCCAGGCGTCGGCTAGTTCCTTGGCGATCCGACGCTCCTCCAGCGAATTGCGCGGGTCAGTGTATTGGCTCGCCAGCAGATAAGGCGTGTAGCGGTGGGTCCAGTGCTTCTGCTGGATGTCAGTGTAGCGGGCGGCGTAGAGCTTGAGGTTTTGATATTGGCTGCTGGTCAGAAAGTCGCGTAGATAGGCGCGCAGACGGTTCAGCCCAAGTGACAACGTCGGCCGATGAATCAGAGGGTCGTCAAAGACCTGCACCAGCCCGGCAATCGCGTCAGCATTATTGGACGCCAGCCAGTTGTTAATGAGGATGTAGCAGCAGCGAGTCAGGGTGAACTTGAACTCTTCGATATGGTTGGTGAACAGCAGCTCCTCCACCGCGCGAAAGACGTCGTTGTCCTCAGTAACCACATGCTGGATCAGCGTTCGGTGAAACTTCTGAGTCGCCTCCTCGGGGGTGCAGAACTTCACTAGCCGCAGAAAGTAGGCATAGATCACCTCCTGAGAGCGGCGTAGGGAACGAGTCAAGGGTCTGTCGAGCGGCGAAGGCTCAGCGCGAGTAGACGCACCCAAGGGATCTGAGGGCTCAAGTTCGTTGCGGGCAGGGTAAATCAACACAGATGCAAGACCCATTAGAAGCTGACCGGTCAAGGTGGGGGTGACCTCCTTGGGGGTGTCAAACGTGAGGGGTATGACACCGCTTCTCCGATCAAACAACATTGAAATCCGGAAAGATCATCGGCAAGGTGATTCGCTTCACGGCTAGCCCATGACTGTGAACACCCCGACCGAGTGATCGCCAAGGGGCTCGAAGCCCGCCTAGGCAGTCCCTGCCACCCGCGTGCAGGAACTTTGGTCAGTCGGGTGTAGGTTTTAATTAAGACAGGCTCGTCGGCAGGTCTTAGGTGATCGATTGGCAGATGGAGCGTTCCAAAAGCTGAGTCTGCCTTAATCTTACAGGCTCGGCCGAGGTTTAGTCCATTGAGTCATTGTGAGTTGTATTAAAGACTTCCTATCCTGGGACGAGCACGGAGCTGACGCTGCCTGGCCGAGCCTAGTGAAGGTATTGTTGCACCACTGCCCAACCGGTCCAGCTGACCCAGCCGAGGCCGAGCAAGATCACCAAATTGGTTCCCAAATGGACAGGCCGCGCCCAGAGTCGGATGACAGGCCACGCCTTGCGGTTATTGATCTGGTTGGCGCTCCACACCGAGAGCAGGGTGAGGGCCAGCATCGTGTTGCCTGCCCAGAAGTGGCCGGAGTATTGCAAAGAGCCGTGGCGTGCCACCGTTCCTACCACGCCAAAGGCCCACAGAAAAATCATCAAGGCCAAAAAGACGCTGCCCAGACCCCAATGCAGATTGCGGAGCCAGACAGGACGCAGGCGTTGCCGCTGCCACTGATGCAGACGTTGCTGACGCAGCCAGTAGCCGGTCAGCGCTAACAAGGGAACGATTATCAGGCAAAAGCCCATTGACCAAGCAGGAAACTGAAAAACCCAGCGCATGATGCAATATCAGACAGAACCACTAATACTCAATCATGCTAGAGAAACTTCTCCGGTTTGCCAGTTTGAGGCTCGCTAAGGGAGCATATTAGTCTGTAATTCTCATACGCGTCTTTTAAACTTCTCCGTTCTTCCTCGTGCAAAGTCATGCCTGAGCCCTGGCCTTTAGATCTGCCTTCGTTGCCTCCCTCAATGTCTCATCCTGATTGGGAGACCTATCGCAAGGCAGTCTGGCACTCGGGCAACCTGTCTGACCGTCTGCGCGTCGTGCCCCGCCGCCCCCCGACCACACCGCCTCCCCAACGCCCCGCCCCCGCTGCTCGCCAGGAGTCGCCGCCCCCTCAACCGCCTCAGGCTCCGCTACCCCCGCCGCCCAGCAGGTCGCCTGGGCCGCCGTCTGGCACTCAGTTGCCGTCTCCGCCTCCGCCTCTGACCAGCGGACCCACTGGCAGGCTGGCCTCCTACGCGCCCTACCTGGCGCTGCTACGCGACCCCGACCCGACGATTCGCGAAGCGGGCCTCGAACATTTGGAGCGGCTGGGCGATCCGGGCTGCCTGGATGCGCTGCGGGAGATGCTGCGCCATGATGAGATTCCTGCCTTGCAATATCGCGCCTTCCAGGTTATCGAAGCGCTGGGCCACGCCTGGACAGAATCGGACTGGCTGGATCTGCTCAGCAGCCGCTCAGGTCTAGTGCGCAAACAGGCGATTGCCCGCATGCAAGACAGCGATGATCCAGCCTGGCTTCCGCACTTGGAGCAGTTGGCCCAAGCGGAGCCGACGCCCGTGCTGCGCGAGCAGGCAGCGCAGGCCGTGATCGCACTCAAGCGGATCCGGGCGGGAACCTCGGTGGCGGCGGTTCGGGCGGCTCAGTGCCGCTGCCAGAGCGTCGGCTTTATCAGCTGTGCCAGCTGTGGCTTCAATTTCAACTGGCAGGATGCTCGCTACTGTGGCCACTGCGGCCAGGCACTAACCGTGGAGGCGAGCCGGCAACGGGAGACGCACTCGGTCCAAGCCGGGACGACGGTTCTGCCCCACTGGCCGGATGCCATCCTGGCGCGGGGGACCGAAGTGGTTAAGGCTCTAGACATGTTGGTGCGCCATCGCCGCATTACCGAGCAACAGCTGATCAATGCCCTGGGTAACCGACGCATCGCCCATCGTCTAAGCAGTGTCTTGCACGAGTTGCGCGATCTGTTGGGCTTTGAAGTGGTTATAGAAACCGACGCTCAGGGCAAGCTATTCAGAATTCCCTAAGCGCCTGCTCGATTGCGGAAGCGACATAAACTGACCGCTTGCGCTAAGCGTAAGCCTGGGTTTGCAGCCATCAAATCCGATCGAGGCCGTAGAATTTGCTCTGTAGCCGGTCCATGAGGCGAGCAGGCAGCAGGTTTAACAACAACAGTAGCCAAGCGCCGCCCGAGGCTGCCACGTAGCGAGGACGGGGGCGACGGTCGGTGATTGCCTTCAAGATGACCTGGGCGGCCCGTTCGACCGGCCAGGCGATGCGGTTAACTTGCTCGGCGAGATTTTCCAAGTTCGCGAAGGCCGGACCGTAGACGGTTGCCTGGGGGTTGGTGATTGCCGTCTTGGCACTCTGCTGAGCCACCTCGAAGAACTGAGTGCTCACCGGTCCCGGCTCGATCAACACCACGGCGATGCCGAAGGGGGCCAGCTCCATGCGCAGGGTGTCGCTCAGCGCTTCGAGGGCAAACTTGCTGGCACTGTAGAGGCCCATGAACGGCCCGGCGATCTGTCCGGCGAGCGAGCTTAGGTTGAGGATGCGTCCGCCACCTGCTTCGCGCATCGCAGGCACCAGCGCCCGGATCAGCGCTAGGGGGCCGAAGAAGTTCACCTCGAGCTGGCGGCGGGCGGCGGCATCGCTAACCAGCTCCACGGGTCCCATCTGGCCGTAGCCTGCGTTGTTGACTAGCACGTCCACTCGCCCGAAGTGGGCCAGGGCCCGTTGCGCCAGCGCCTCAGCCTGCGGGGCATCGGCGAGATCGGCTAGAACCGTGAGCACCTGAGCGCCCGCCTTGGTGCACCGGTCGGCGACTGGTTGCAGAGTTTGAGTGCTGCGGGCGCTCAGCACTAGCCGCACGCCCAAAAACTTCTGGGCCAGCGCTTCAGCTAGCGCCGCGCCAATGCCGGAAGAGGCACCCGTGATCAGAATGACTTGGTCAGCAGTGGTGGGCATGGCGGCAATTTGTTTCAAATCTTTAGGATCCGATTGTACCGACCTGCCTGGGGGAGGCGTCTAGGCTTGGCCCATGCGAGACTTAAGGTAAGGACTTTGTTACAAAGAGGTTTGAGCCGCCGTCCGGCCCGTCCTTGACCCCTGCCTGCGTAGGAGCCCTCTCAATGCTGCGACTCGAACACATCAGTAAGACTTACCCGACTGGCGAGGTCCTCAAGGACGTGAACTGGGAGGTCAAGCCGGGAGACCGCATCGGCTTGGTCGGCGTCAATGGCGCGGGTAAGTCCACTCAGCTCAAGATTATTGCCGGTGAGGTTGAGCCTTCTTCGGGCGAGGTGATCCGTCCGGCCTCGCTGCACATTGCCTACCTGAGCCAGGAGTTTGAGGTGGACCCGCAGCGCACGGTGCGTGAGGAGCTGTGGACGGTGTTTGTCGAAGCCAACCATGTGCAGATGGAGCTGGCACAGGTCCATCTGCACATGGAGCAAGCGGACCCCGAACAGCTCGACCGTCTGATTCATCAGATGGACCGCCTGCAGCGGGAGTTTGAGGCGCGTGACGGCTACGGGTTAGAGGCGCGGATCGAAAAGATCTTGCCGGAGCTGGGCTTTGAGCCGGAGGACTCTGACCGGCTAGTGAGCAGCTTCAGCGGCGGCTGGCAGATGCGCATGAGCTTGGGCAAGATCCTGCTGCAATCGCCGGATCTGCTGCTACTGGACGAGCCGACTAACCACCTGGACCTGGAAACCATTGAGTGGCTGGAGACTTACCTGAAGGGTCTGAATACGCCGATGGTGATCGTCTCGCACGACCGCGAGTTTCTGGACCGGTTGTGTACGCAGGTGGTGGAGACCGAGCGGGGTGTGTCCACCACTTACCTGGGTAATTACTCTGGCTACGTGCAGCAGAAGCTGGAGAACCGCGAAGCTCAATTGAGCGCCTATGAGCGTCAGCAGAAAGAGCTGGAGAAGCAGCAGGTGTTTGTTGAGCGCTTCCGTGCCAGCGCCACGCGCAGTACCCAGGCTAAGAGCCGCGAGAAGCAATTGGAGAAAATTGAGCGCATTGAAGCCCCGACCGGCGATGTGCGCAGTTTGCACTTCCGCTTTCCCACGGCTCCCCGCAGCGGGCGGGAGGTGGTGGAGATCCAGGATCTGACCCATCTGGCGGGCGAGAAGGTGCTGTTTTTGGGCACCAATTTGTTGATTGAGCGGGGCGACCGTATTGCGTTTCTGGGCCCCAATGGGGCGGGCAAGTCTACGTTGCTGCGTCTGATTATGGGTGTGGAGCCGCCGACCGAGGGTCGGGTGAGCTTGGGGGCGCACAATGTTATCCCCGGCTATTTTGAGCAGAACCAGGCGGAGGCGCTTGACCTCAGCCGCACGGTGATGCAAACGATCCACGACGCGATGCCCAAGTGGACCAACGAGGAAGTGCGCACGCTCTTGGGTCGGTTTTTGTTCAGTGGGGATACGGTGTTTAAGCAGGTGGCGGCGCTGAGTGGTGGCGAGAAGGCGCGGCTAGCGCTGGCAAAGATGCTGCTGACGCCTGTGAATTTGCTGATTTTGGATGAGCCGACTAACCACTTGGATATCCCGGCCAAGGAGATGCTGGAGGAGGCGATCCAGAACTACGATGGCACGGTGCTGGTGGTTTCTCATGACCGCTATTTCATCTCGCAGGTTGCCAACAAGATCGTTGAGTTGCGCGATGGTGAGTTGCGGGTTTACAAGGGTGACTACGCTTACTACCTCGACAAGATCGAGGAGGAAAAGCTCAAGGCCAAGCTGGAGGCTGAGCAGGCGACCCACGATGCCAAGCTCGCTGAGAAGCGGGCCAAGCAAAAAGAAAAGGAAAAAGCTCGCAAGACTAAAACCAAGGCGTAGGTCTGTAGCTTGCCTCGGCCAGACCAACCTCCTCCGGCCTCTCGGCTTAAGTGCAGCGCCAGTCGGTTTTGAGGCGGATGTTTTGGGAGCAGGGGAAGTTAGGGGAGTTAGGGGTGGTAGAGAGAACCCGGAATGGGGGGCGTTTGCCCCCCAACCCCCCCACTGGGGGACGAAGCGCCTCCCCCAGGCCCCCTGCGCAAGGAGTGAGTGACACGCTGGGGCTGGGCGATTGGGTTCGGGGACTCGCCCGAGAGACTTGGAACCTCTCGCGAGAGATTCCCGGACTCGCCCGAGAGGTTCTGAAACTCACCCGAGAGGCTCCGAGACTCAACGACAAGATTCCGAGGCTTGCTCACGAGGTTCCGAAGCTCGACGACGAGGTTCTGAGACTCGCCCGCGAGGTTCCGAGACTTGCTCACGAGGTTCCGAGACTCAATGACGAGGTTCTGAGACTCAATGATGAGATTCTGAGACTCGCTCCCCAGTCTCGAAGACTCCCACTCGAGGTTCCGAGACTCGACAGCGAGGTTCCAAACCAAGTGGTCCTACAAGCGTGTCACTCACCCCTTGCGCAGGGGCCTGGGGGAGGCGCTTCGTCCCCCAGTGGGGGGTTTGGGGGGCAAACGCCCCCCATTCCGGGTTCTCTCTACCACCCCTAACTCCCCTAACTTCCCCTGCTCCCAAAACATCCGCCTCAAACCCTCGCGCACGAGTTCCAGAACCTCATAGCAAAACCGCCCGCTGCTAACCCCCTCCAAGCCACCCCCAGCGTCAAGAGGCGTACACCCGTGAGCCGCCTGCTCACGTTACTGTTGAGGCAGTTGCCCCCGGGTGCCCCCTTGTGGATATTGCCGTTCTGACCAAAACCTTTGTGGCTGTGTTCGTCCTAGCCGATCCCCTAGGCAACGCGCCGATTTTCCTAGTGCTCACCAAGGGCATGACACCCGAGCAACGCAACAGCGTCGTGGACCGAGCCAGCCTCATCGCCACCAGCGTGATGCTAGCCTTTGCCTTCGGCGGCCAAGCAATTCTCGACTACCTCCACATCAGCGTCGGCTCCCTGCGCGTAGCAGGCGGTCTACTGCTGCTGTTGACCGCCCTGCGCATGCTCGAAGGCGAGCTAGACACTCCCCTAGTCGAACAAGAACGGGACGTCGCGATCACGCCGCTGGCCCTGCCCCTGCTCGCCGGACCCGCCACCCTAACCACCGTCATGCTGATGATGTCAGACTCGTCAATGGCCCAACTCAGCGTGGTTGCTGGCATCGTGGCTGCCATGGTCGTGAGCTGGTTTATCGTGCGTCAGTCAGCCCGCATCGACCACTTAATCGGCGCAGAGGGCGCAGTGATTATCACCAAGCTCCTGGGCTTTTTGCTGGCAGCTCTGGCCATCGAAATCGGCAGCACTGGCATCCGCGAACTGTTCCTAAGCCCCTAGGTTTGCCGCCCAGGTTCAGGCGCGCGCTTGCTGCTGGTAAGCCAGATAAATCGCCTCCAGAAACAACTCACTACTGGCCTGTGCCGGAACCTTTTCGAGATGGATCACCCCGAGAACCTGCTGCGCCAGCTGCTGCGCCAGGCGAGTTTTCGCCTCAGCAGTCAGACCCCTACGGCGCTGCAAATACTCGCGGATCACCGCGAAATCATCGGGCAGCAACAGCGAGAGCTGGGCGCTTTGCAACAGCTCGTCCGCCAAGCTCTGCGCCGACGGCGAGACTGAGAACATCGCCGCCGCAACCGGTTGCTCCTCTTGGATTACCAAAGTGCCTGCAACCCAATCGCCCAGCCGCTTCTCGCGCTTGCCCCACACGATCAGAAAAAAACCCAGCGAAGAAACGTCATCGATCGAGCGCAGCAGCGCGCGCAGCGTGGCCTGCAAGATACCCACCGGTCGGCCATCGTCGCGAATTACCCGGATCTTGGCAAAGCGCTTGCCGGGCGTTTGCCCCTGCCACAGCGTCTCAAAGCCCACAAAGTAGCCGATCACCATGAAGAATAGCGCCAAGCCAAATCCGACCAACAGCCAAAGCCGGGGGTCTTGGGAACTGCCCCGCAGCGCTGGTGCAACCTCAGGCAACTGGCTGGCGATTACCTGAAAGACCAGCACCAGCGCCAGCACCCCGATCAGCAAGATCGTGTAGTCGATCAACAGGGCCCAGGCTCGATTGCCGATCCCCGCCAGGGTGAACTCCAGATCCACACTCTCCGGCGTCTGGAGCGTGGTTCGGTTGAAAAAGCGCATGGTCGCTCAGCAGCCTTGGACATCGATCAGCATTGTAACTAGGCGCTCTACCCCCCCTCGGCCAAGGCTCAGCGATGGCGCAGCTGTAAATCCAAGCCCTCGCGGCGGCTGCGCAGGTCATAGTACAAAACCGCTTTCATCGCCTGCCAAAACGGTAAGATCAGCAGCCCGCCCGCGAGACTAGTCAGCACGGAAACCCCATAGATCGTCCAGTAAGTGCTCGAATAGGGCTCCAGACCAATCAAAAACAGCTGAGGCACATAGCTCGTCAGCGACAAAATCGGCAAAGTGACCAGAAAAGCAATCAACACAGCGCCCTGAATTCGAAACACTGAGCCTTTGCTCAGGTCCCAACTTCTGCCGACACTCTGGACAAAATCCAACTCCCCCTCAACGGCCATGGGTACCTCAGAAATGATCCAGCGCGAGTAAAACCAAGTTACGCCAGCAATCAGCAGCAAGAAAAACACGAGAAACACGAAAATTCCCAATATAAGAGCCGCCCCCGTATTGGTATCCGGAGCTGCTGAGGCCCAGCCCAAAACCAGGCCAATCAACACCCCAATCACCAGGCTGACAATCGCCGCCACGATCGCCACACCCGTCGCCACTAGCGTCAGCAGCAGCCCCGCCCAAAACGCAACCCCCAAGAATAACCACAGCCGCGAATTCAGTTGAACCCGAGCCGCGCTGATACTCTCTGGCGCACTGGTCAATTCACCAAAGGCCAAGCGCGAAATCAGCGCAGAATTCAGCCAATACTTGGCGAGGCAGTACAACAACAACGGGGTCCAAACCAGTAGTAGCACCAGAACAGCGACTACAACCACCGGTGGCTCAAAGCGACCCAGCGCCAGAAAAATCACCGGAACAATGAGGACAACAATCGGCAGCAAAGACCACAGGGTTGCCCGCAGAGAAATACCAAGGTACGGCTTTAGGTGAGAGCTGTAGAGTTGGATGCTGGCGCTGACCACATTACCAATGCTCAGAGGTCGTATTGGACTGTGCGGGCCAAGATCTTGAGACATGCGTGAAAGGCTCCAGAAGCTCAAAGCATTGGGATTGAGGCAATCCTAAGCTAGCCTGAGCATAGCCTCCCGTGAATTTTATGAATGTTCAACGTTGGATCGCCAGACGAGAGCCCAATTGGCAACGCCTGGATGCGCTGCTTAAGAAAGCAGAACGCCAAGGTCTCAAGTCGTTGCGCTCCGACCAAATTCAGCTGCTGGCGAGCCTGTATCGCTCGGTGTCTGCCGATCTGGCGCGGGCCCGGACGCACCCGGTGGGCGACACCCTGGTGAAAGACCTGCAACTGCTGACCACGCGCAGCTACAGCCAGATCTACCAGGGCTCCCGGCGGCAGGAGTGGCGGGCTGCTGTGGACTTCTATCTCTGGGGTCTGCCCGCTCTGATCCGCCAGAGTGCGGGCTATATCGCCCTGGCGACGGGCATCTTCCTGCTGGGGGCACTGGTGGCCTGGTGGCTGGCCTGGCGCGATCCGGCGTTTTTATCGGTTCTGGTGCCGCAGAGTCTGATCACGCAAGTCCGCGATCAGCGCCAACTGTGGATGGGCTCGATTGTGGGCTATGAACCGCTGGCCTCCGGCTACATCATGGTCAACAATTTGATCGTGTGTTTCCGCGCGATCGCCGGGGGAATTGCGGCGGGTGTGCTCACGGGAATTGCCTTGCTGTTCAATGGGCTGTTCTTTGGGGCCGTGGCAACCTTGGTGGGTCAGAACAACCTGGCCTACCCCTTCTGGGCCTTCGTGTTTCCGCATGGCTCTCTGGAGTTGCCTGCGATCTTTTTCTCGGGCGGCGCAGGTCTGTTGATCGCCCGAGGGCTGGTATTTCCGGGCCAATATCGCCGGGGCGACGCCTTGCGGCTCTACGGCGCACAGGCCGCCCAATTGGTGTGTGCGGTGGTTCCCATGCTGGTGGTCGCGGGGATCATTGAGGGCTTCTTCTCGCCCAGTCCGCTGGTGCCCAGCCCGCTAAAGTACCTGGTGGGGCTGGTGCTGTTCGTGCTGCTGGTGCTCTACTGTCTGCGTACCCCAGCACCAGCTGCGTAAGCGCCGGGCTCAGAGCTGACTGCGAGCTTTGAGTTGCAAATAGCGATCGACCAGTTGCTCACTGATCTGATCCACCGGTGCGTCCAGCACCAAAACGCCCTTGCGTTTCAGCTCGGCGAAGGTTACCTGACGCTGCGCCAACAGATCCAGCGCCACCGCCTGCGGGTAAGCTGCTGCTACATCCTGGGCTGGGGTCTGAGCCTGACGGTCTACTTGCGGATCGCGCAGGGCGACGCAGAAGGGCAGGTAGCGCGGCGTCAGCCGCTCCAGAGCGGCCAGGAGTTCCGCCGAGGCGGTCGCATCCACAAGCTCGGTCAGCAGGACAACCAGGGCGCGACGTTTCTGCTGGTTGACCAGGGTAGTCACCGCACCGACATAATCGGGCTCTAGCAGCTCGGGCTGGATCGGCGTCAGCCGTTCGATCAGGTGAGCCAGGTGCGCCTGACCGCGCTCAGGCGGCAGCCAGGTGTGGATGCGACGGTCAAAAACGGCCACGCCCACGCGGTCCCCCCGGTTCAGGCCTGCGAGTGCCAGGGCCAGAGTTGCGTTCAAGCCCCAGTCGAATCGGGCCAGTCCCTGTACACGCGCGGTCATCAGGCGGCCCCGGTCCAGCAGGATCACCAGGGTCTGCTCTTGCTCGGGCTCCAGTACGCGCACTAGGGGGCGGCTGCGGCGGGCAGTCGCCTTCCAATCGATCAGGCGCGGGTCGTCGCCGAGGCCGTACTCGCGCAACTCGGCGAATTCGGTGCCCATGCCCAGCCGTCGGGCCTGGCGCATCGCCCCAGCCGCTTGCAGAGACAGCCGCAGCGAGAGAGCCCGTAGGCCCACCAGATCTGGATACACCGCAACCGTCTGGCTCTGGGCGATAGTCCAGTCTTGCCAGGCCAGTCCCCAGGGGCTGAGCTGACGTACCTGAAGGTCACCCCAGCGAAACTCGCCGCGTCGGTTGGGCTGCACGGTATAGGTCAGATCCTGCTGCGTGTTGGCGGGCAGGGAAGCGGTCAAGGTCGGCTGGGAAACGGCAAACAGCAGGGGATAGTCATCGCGGATTTGCAGCTTGGCCGCCCGCTGCGCAGTCTGCACCGAGAGGACCACTGGGTTGTCGCGCCCAATCGAGAGCCGTGCTAGGGACTGGCGAGTCGCCTGGACGCGGTGAGCCTTGGCCCGTCGGACGTCCCAGACGGCTAAGCCCAGCACGACGCCATCGAATAGCAGCGTACCCAGGCCCGAGACCAGCCAGCGCCGCTCATCGCCCCAGACCGAGGCCAGACCCGCGGCCAGGGCCATCCCCAGCAGCAGCAAGCCATAAACCCGTCGCGATGGAATCATCGGGGCACCGGCACTTGGGTCAAGAGCGCGCTCACCACGGCATCGATCTGCAGGCCGTCTAGTTGGGCCTCGGGTCGCAGGAGCAGGCGATGGCGTAGCAGCGGTGCAGCCGTGGCTTTCAGATCATCGGGGGTGACAAAGCTGCGGCCCGCCAGCCAGGCCTGGGCTTTGCTGACCTGCAGCCAGGCGACGGCTGCGCGAGGCGATGCACCCAAGACCAAGTCTGGATGGTGGCGCGTGCGCTGGATCAGGGCCAGCAGATAGTCCAGGATTGGTTCCTCGGCTTTGACCGAGCGCACCGCTTGACGCGCTTGCAAAATCTGCTCGACTGTGGTTAGGGGCTGGAGATCTAGGTCTGGCCGTCGGGCTTGGGAGCTGCTCTGGCTGTTAAGTAGCATCTGCTTTTCGGCAGCTGGCTCGGGATAGTCTACTCGCAACTTGAATAAGAAGCGATCTAACTGCGCTTCAGGCAGCGGATAGGTGCCTTCAAACTCCAGTGAGTTTTGGGTCGCGATCACCCAGAACAGATCGGGCAGCGGCAAGCTCTGGCCATCCAGGGTGACCTGCTGCTCTTCCATCGCTTCGAGCAGCGCTGCCTGGGTTTTGGGTGGCGTGCGATTGATTTCGTCGGCCAGCAGGATCTCGGTGAACACGGGGCCTTTTTTCAGGGCAAAGCTGCGCGTGTTCAGATCAAAGATATTGATGCCCAAAATATCGGCTGGCAGAATATCCGGCGTGAGTTGAATGCGGCGAAACTCGGCCTGCACCAGCCGTGCGGTCACCTTGACCAGCAGGGTTTTGCCCGTCCCCGGCACGCCCTCCAGGATGACATGCCCTCCCGCCAGTAAGGCCACCAGCAATTGCTGCACCAGGGCCGACTGACCCACAACCACCTGGCTGAGCGCCTGAGCGAGGCGGTTCAAGGCCGTCTGAGTTTCATGCATGGGGCGGCAGAGTCATGAGGGGAGGTGACGACGCAAGTGGCGAACTTGCTCTAACCAGGCTAGCAAGTCCGCTTCGCTCAGCCGACCCTGGGACGGCTGAAGGATCTGCGCTAGTTCTGCCGCAGGACGACCCGTTTGCTGAGCCCAGGCGGCGATCACGGCCTCAGCAGCTAAGGGCGTGAGGCCCAGGCCCAAGGCGCGTTGCACTTGCCGCTGCAGGTCCTGGCCGAGCAGGTCTACCACGAATTCACTGCTACCCGCTTTGCGCAATACCTCGGCCAAGGCGCGGATGTAGGCTTCGCTGCTGTCTACGCTGGGGAGGCTGAGCGTTTGCGGTGGCCCGAAGCGGCGATTCTGCGCCCAGATCAGCAGCAGCAGCAAGACCCCCGCCTGGAGCCCGACCGGCAACAGCGGCGTTTTCTGCGCCAAGTAGCTGAGCAGGTCCTGGCTGGCTTCACGGGCCAGAGCCTCGGCGTCTTTGTAGCCGTGCAAATATTCGTCCACCCACACCGGCTGGTTGTCCTGGGTGACTAGCTGGGCGAGGAAGGCGTAGTTGCCCGGCTGATCCTGGTAGGCATTAGCGGCCAGATAGGGCGTGGTGGCGAGGATCATCTGCCCTTTGCCTATGGGCTCTTGCCAGACAATCGCGCCGAAGCGGTCGCCGAGCAGAGTCTGGGCAGTGTTGCTCAGCCTGGACTCACGTCGCCGCGTCTCGATTTTGACGCTGCCGACTGGGCTGGTTTGCACGCTGCTGAAGGCGGCGTTGGTGACCGACGACTGCCCGGCCAGGATCACCAGCCGGTTGCCGCGACCGACCCAGTCGCGTAACTGCGGGGCTTCGAGGCTCGGAGACAATGGCCCCGAGTAGACCTGCAGTAGAGTTTGAGGCGACGGGTTCGCAGGCTGGTTGGCGGTGAACTGGCTCAGGGGTTTCTGCCAGCGCTGGACGGGGGTGCCGCGCTGCTGCATGAACGCGTACCAGCCTGCATAGCCGTCGGGGGCACGGCTGAAGCTGGAGCCACGGCTGAGTGAATTGCTAGGCGCGAGCACCAGGGTGAGCCCGACCATTGCCCCCACGAATAGACCCAAGAACCAAAAGCGGCGATTGGCGACCTGGATCATGCCTCGCGGCTGGGGCCGCTGCCCCGCTCAATTGCCCGATAGGCTTGCTGACAGCGCTCGAAGCGTTCGGCGGAAATCGCGGCGTTGTCAAAGCAGAGCTGCTCGTGGGTGGTCAGCAGCAGATTATAGGACTCAGGTTGCGGTAGGCGTTGGATCAGCTGGCGGTATTCGCCGTCGGTGAGGTCGGGGCGATCGGCGATTAGCTGGCGGTCATTTAAGTGGCGCAGCATGGCTCGGTAGAGGGCTCGGCAGGCTTCGCGATAGTTGCCCTGCTGGCCAAACGCCTGCACCTGAGCCAGCCAACCGGCGACGCTCTGCTCCAGAGCGGGCGCGGCTGGTGCTGGGCTGAGCGACTGTGATTGGGCTCGCAGGCTGGCGAGATAAGGCCGCAGGCGCAGAACCAGCTTGTACAGCAGCCAGGCCACCAAAATCGCCAGCAGAGCGGCGGTGACCCAAAAGGCTCCCCTAAGCAAACCCGGCAACCAGGGCCAATCGGGTACGGTGCGGCTCAGCCGCTCGGCACTGCTGGCAAAGGTCAGCTCGAACCATTCCCCCACTTGGCGTTCAAGCTGCTGCTGCTGCCAACCCCAGTTGGTTTTCTCGAAAGCGTTTGCCGACATCCAGGTTCTGGTGTAGATTTCCTCTGGCCCAGCGACATTGGCTCGGTCCACGCCTATTATGGACGGCTGGCCCCCTGATCACAGCCCCTACCCCGGCTCGCCCGTCCCTATGCTGACTACTGAAGGCAGGGCCCAGTTTGAGGTTGGAACGGCATTCTACCGCTCTCACAGCCAAACCGCCCGCGATCTCGGATTGCTCTGCGCGTCTGTCTACCGCCAAGACCACCAGAGTTTGCGCGTTCTGGATGTGATGACGGGCTGCGGCGTGCGGCCTTTGCGCTATGTGCTCGAAGCCGAGGCCGATTTTGTCTGGGCCAATGATGCGGACCCCGAGGTTGGGCCGCTGTTGCGGGCCAATCTGAGCAGCCTGCCGCCGGAGCGGGTCCAGACCAGCCATCGCGATGCCGTGCGGATCTTCTTCGATTGCCACGCCAGGCGCGACTACTACGACCTAGTGGACCTAGACTGCTTCGGCAATCCCGCTGCTTATCTGAACCCCAGTCTCTGGGCGGTGAAGCTGGGCGGGCTGCTCTATCTGACCAGCACCGATGGCCGCACTACCTCGGGTCATCTGGGCGACCACAGCCTGCGCACGCTGGGCGCGATGGCTCGGGTGCATCCGGCGGCCCGCGAACAGGGCTTGCGGCTGTTGATCGGCAATCTGCTGATTGAGGCTGGGCGCAAGGGGCTCAGCCTGCAGCCGGTGTTCTCGTTTTTCTCGGGGGAGATCTATCGGGTGATGGTGCGTCTGGTGGCGGGGGCGGTGTTTCCCACTAGCCAGTACGGCTTTATCGGCTACTGCCATCACTGCGGCCACTACAAAACCGTGGGTTGGCGGTCGCTCAGCCGAGCGCAGTGCCCGTATGGGCAACCGCTCACCCTGAGCGGCCCCCTGTGGTTGGGAGCGCTACATGACCCGCAGACCGTGGGCCGCATGGCTCAGTTAGCGCAGCAGTGGCGCTGGTCCGACTGCGAACGCCTGCTGGCAGTGATGCAGGTGGAGGCAACCCTGCCGCCCTACTACTACACCGTGCGGGATCTGGGGCGGCGCGGGCGAATTGACTCGCCGCGCCGCGCTCACCTGATCCAGTCGCTGCAAGAAGCGGGCTATCGGGCCAGCCAAACTCACCTGGACCCCGAAGCGGTCAAGACCGATGCCTCCTTCCACGACTGTTTGCAAGTGGCGCGGGCCATGCAGGCGGTCGTGCTTCCCGAGTCCCCGTCGGACGCCAACTCTGGGAACCCAGAGACAGTTGCTGAGGACGGTTTTGCACATATCTAGGACCGTGCACCTCAAGCTGAGCAGCCAGCACCACAAGGTTCAAATCAATCTCCTCAAAGCCAGGCAACGCCTCCTCAAGGCTAGGACTGACTTCCTCAAGGCTAGGACACCCCTCCTCAGGGTTAGGACGCCCCTCCGCAGAGTTGGGACAGTTCGCCTCAGGATTAGGACGCCCCTCCTCAACTGTGGTCGTGCCATCAAGGCAAGGGGGAGCCCGGAACTTGCTTCTGCTCGCCGAGGCGACGCTTATCTGCGCCAATCCTGGGCCGGAGGCTTGGGCTGGCTGGCTGGCTGCGCTTGCAGATCGCCTCGCTCTGCCGCTTCTAGTACGATCTGCCAGATCACGCGGAATGACTGGAAAGACTCTTGTGAGATGCGCTCCTCCACCAGGGCTCTCACGGCTCGCTTCAGAACCGCGTCCAACTCCTGGCGAACTTCGGCAACTCCCTTGGCTGCGCCACTATCCATCAGATTGATCACGATCTGGATGTAATCGTCGGCTTTGTCTTTGCGCTTTTGCTCCACTTCTCTGCGCCTTCTGTCGATCAGGTTCTTGCCTTGCCAAGTCCAGGAGCCAATCAGCAGGGTGACCGTCAACAGCAGCCCCACATAGTCGGCATTCGCCTGCACAAAAGAAGGCTTTTCCCGGTCGTAGTAAGCCTGCGCGCCCGCGTGCAGGGGAACCCCCACGCCACTGCCTGCCTCGGGGGGCCGCACATAGCTCGCGAGCGGCAGACCTGCGGCTCGCTGCGGATTCTCTTTGGCGAGAGCCTGCATGCTCTCATCAATCTCCTGGCGGTGCTCGTACAGGATGGCAGTGACTTGCTGAATCACCTCGGCATCGACCGCCTGGTGGGCCAGCAGAGTCCGCTGCACGGCCACAGTGGGCAGGGGCGTGTCAGGGATTGGCGGTGCCCCCTGATAGGCTCCCTTAGGAATGGAGGCTGGTTCCAGAGCCGGTTTGCTGATGCGCATAGCATCGGCCTGATCGATGGCAATCAACCGCCCCTGATTGTTTTGCACCAGCTCCAGGATCGACCGATTGCCGGGCGTGCGCACCCAAAACACGGCATCCACTTGATTGGCCCGGAAGGCGTTGGCCACCCTGGCCTCGGTTTCGAACGGCACGATCAAACCGGGCGAATTTTCGAGGCGGTAGTGCTGGGTCAGAAATGTAAGCGACGGGGCTTGGCCGCCGCCATCCAACACACCAACCCGCTTGCCTCGTAAGTCAGAGATACTGCGGATGGCGGAGCGGTTAGTTGCCACTAATTGATACAGGTCGGGAAAGAGCAAAGACACCAGCCGTGCTGAAGACCCAACTGGCGCGTCGGCCTGGGCAGCAACCAGTTGCGCTTTCTGATCCTCCAATAACTGGAGGTTTTCCTTAGTTCCCGGAGTGATCAGAACCTCAATATCAATCTTGGGTTGATAGCGCTCAACTACCTGCTCCAGCGCCAAACTGAAAAGGTGACTTTCCCCTCCCTCAGAGCCAGCGGCCAGCTTCAGAACAGACACTCGATTGCGACTGCTGCTCACATAAGCAACCAAAGCTGCAACCAGACCCAGGCTCAAAATAAGCCACAGGCTGAGCCTACGATCGAGGCTGAAGCGATATTGCAGCAGACGAAGTTCTAGCGGTTGGCGAGTCATAAGAAAACCAGGGAATTTTCAACAGCAACCGAAATCTTCGAGGCTCCTCACACTGCCGCAGAAGAGACAATAAAAACTGGATGCAACCCTAAATTCTTGAAACGGGAGCTTAACCCCCGTTCTACGCGAAGGTCCGGTGTCTTGTCAAAGCCATGCCAAGCGTGAGCCTCTATTGGGTTAAGGCCTAATATTTTTTTGGTTAAGAAAAGGATAATAACCTGATCGCTGGCGCGACAGTGAGCAGTTAGATCCAGCACATCCCCTGGCTGCCGCAGCCAGCCCAGGCGACCCAGCCCTGCGGTAGAATCGCAAAGCTTTGCACTTAGAAGGGCGATGGACCGCTCCCCACCCCCGGCCTGGCCGGAGCGCTGGCAGGAAACCCTGGACTGGCAACCAGACGCGTCGCAGCAGCAGCGCCTGGCTCAGATCTACACAGACGTACTCCACGCCAACCAACAGTTCAATCTCACCCGGATCACCGAGCCCGAAGACTTCTGGGAAAAACATCTGTGGGATTCGCTGCGAGGCATTCAGCCCCTAAGGTCACTGGCGGCGCAACAGGTGATTGACATCGGCACGGGGGCTGGTTTCCCTGGGCTGCCGGTCGCGGTGGCTCAGCCGGGCTGGCTGGTGACTCTGCTGGATGCGACGCGCAAGAAAATCACGTTTCTGGACACCCTAATCCAGCAAGTTGGCCTCACCAATTGCCAAACCCTCACTGGGCGCGCTGAGCAGATCAGTCACCGTAAGGACCAGAGTGGACGCTATGATTTGGCCCTAGTTCGAGCTGTGGGATCTGCTGAACTTTGTGCCCGTTATGCCTTGCCTTTCCTGCGTCCGGGCGGACGGGCGATCCTCTATCGGGGGCACTGGACCCTAGAAGAGGAGCAACAACTAGGTCAGACTGCACAAGCAGTCGGTGGCAAACTGGAGCAGATCGATGCTTGTGTGACGCCGCTCAGCCGAGGGGTGCGACACTACATCCATCTCAGCCGTTGTGTCTGATAGATGTGGGAACAGTTTTTAGAGGAGTTTACAAAAGACTGATTAACAAGGGGTAGGACCCCCTGTGGTGTACGCCCCTGAACTCAAAATCCACTGTTGAGGATTTGGGCTCAAGGATGCGCACAAAATACCTGAAAAATACGCGACATTGGTTAAGTGAAAGTAGGAATGGGGGGATTATGTTTCAATCTCTATTTAAATTGCAAGGAGCAGATCAACGGTTCGAAAAGGGGTCTGACCCCCTCTAGAAAATGCCCTCGAACCCATTTGAATATTGCTTTCTCCCCTCCCAAAATTGGAGTCTAGTTCCCTTTGGCTACACCTTGATGACGAGATAGGCTGCTGTTCAGCAAGGGTGAATATCTACTGAAATGATTGCCAATGGCCGCTGATGATTTATCGCTTGTATCGCTCCTAAGCCCCAGCGCCATGGATCGAATTTTGCTCCACTTGGCGTTCAGCGCCTTGAGGACCGGGGGACATCGACACGGCACTTTCCTGAGCGCAGCTGCCACGGCTGCCAAGTGCGCGGTCTATGTCACCTACATTGAGCAGGATCGCAATCTGCGACGCACCGGACAGTTGCATCACATCGAACCCAAACGGGTGAAAGCGATTGTGGAAGAGATTGAGCAATCGCTCGCCGAAGGCAGAGTGCTCAAAATGCTGGGCGCGCAAAGCCCCGACTACTTGATCCAATTCCCCTGTCTCTGGCTAGAGCGCTATCCCTGCCGCGCGGGCTGCCCGCGCTGGCAGGGGGGCGGCCTCAGCGCCCGACAGCGCTGGGAAATCGAGCAAAAATTGCCGTCTCACTTGCCCGAGGCGCAGGTAATCGATTCGATGCAACTGACCGAGCTGATTGACCTTTTGCATGAACGCTCGCAGGCCAAATTGCCCGAGTCGGAGCGAGTGCCGCTCAGTGAAGCCCTCGAAGAACACATCACCAGCCGCCTGCTGCATTCCCACACGATCCTCAAGATTGAGAACGCTTGGGGCCTGCCACTGTTTGCACTGCTCAAGTCCTCTTATGCCCCTGAGGGACTGGAAGAGCGGGTATTCACGTCGATTGAAGATACTGCCAACTACTTCCGCTTGATGAAAGAGTGGGCCAATCGCTCGCCCCACACCATGCGCATCATCGAAGAGCTGGATGTGCCCCTCGAATCGTTTGACGAAGCACTCAATGAACTCGACGTTTTAGTTCGTTCTTGGGCCGACCGACACCATCAATCGGGTGGTAAGTCGGTGATCTTGCAAATGGCCTTCGGCGAGAAGTAATTCGCAACTCAAGCGCCTCAACGTCAGTGACTGACTGGTTCGTAGTCTGGACCTGCGGTTGGCTCAAGAGGTCAGTTTAAGCAACTGGCTTGAGCCTCAGGTCGGCGCAGGATTTATGGTCTAAATTTCAGAGTTTGGCCGAATGGCTGTTCGCGGGTTGCGTCATCGCTCGCTGACGGCTGCGCGTAACTCGCCTGTTTGCTTTTTGCCAATTCGCCAGTTTTGTTTCTTCCTCAATTGTCAGGAGACAGTTTTGTCATGGCCGCTAGTTCAGAAATGGTGCTGCTGTCTGTGGTTTGGCGTTGCGTTCGCCTGCCGAGTACTTTGCCAGTTTTATGGCCAGGTTCAGAGGACGAAGACCGGGGCAGCGGTCGTTAGGTCGCCCAAGCGTTGTTCACAGAAGGTTGTGAGGGGTGTGCGGTAGTGGTGAGCGCTCAAGCGATGCAAATACTGTGGCTCGGCAGCTTGGTCTGGGGTCTGCTGGCTGTCCCCAGCTGGGCACAAACAGCCCGAGTAGAGCCGCTCCAGGTCAAGCTCAGCGTCTCTCAGGTGCCACTGCCCGCGCCGGGGGAGGTTCAGTTCCAGCGTCCGACGGCTCCGGCAGCAGCAAGCGCTCAGTATCTGGTCTATGTGCCGGAGGCCAGTGCTGCGCTGCTGAGCCGGGTTCGCGCCCTGGCCCCAGATGCCTTCGCCACCCAGCTCGGCGGGCAGAGCGTGATTCAGGTCGGACGCTTCGAGCGCGAGGGCAATGCCCGCAATCTGCAACAGGCCCTGACCCAAGTTGGGGTCACCGCGCAACTGCTCAGCCTCAATCGCGTCGGCGTGAGGGTTGACCAACCGGGCGGTGTGACCCCGGACCCCGCTGCCGAGCCGCTGCCGACCGCCCCCCCAGCACAGGTCTGTGCGCAAGGACTGGTGATCAACGGCTCACCGGGCCAAGTGGTTCAGGTGGTGGTGCTGCCCTCGGGGGCGGGGGAGTCGGTGGTGCGGCAGTTCAGCCTGGGACCACAAACGGCGTTGCGCTGCTGAGGCTAGGGGGAGCCTGGGGCCAAACTTCCGCTGCGAGCTGCGAGCTGCAGCGTTTGAGCCCAGAGCTCGAGTCTTGCGGCTCAACGCTCTAACTTCCAAGCTTTTTGCGCCAATTTCCAGGCTTGGAGCCCCGAGTTTCAAACTTTTTGCTCCGACTTGCGAGCTTCGAGTTCCAACTTTCAGGCTTTTTGCTCCGTTTTGCGCCCTTTTTACTTCAACTTCCGAGCTGCTCAGCCAATGGTCCGAGTTCTGAATTGCTTGCGTCCTGCTGCTTGGGGTCGGACGAAGTCGTCTCGCGCCCCTCACGCGCCTCGCCAGCCGGGTCGAGTCTGGCTGGTCGGCCTGATCCTATGGCTGGCAATTGGGGCTTTGGGCTGGCGGCTGGTCCACCTGCAGGTCGGGCAGGCGGCGGCGCTGCAAGCTCAGGCCCGCGCCCAGCAGAGCCAAAGGCTGTCTCTGCTCACCCCCCGCCGCCCAATCGTGGATCGCCGGGGTCAAGTGCTGGCCGTGGATGAACAGGTCTATGCTCTGTACGCCCACCCACGTCTCTATGCTCAGCCGGTCGTTGAGCTGGCTGCCGCCTTGGCCCCATTTCTGGACCTGCCCTTGCCCGAGTTAGAGGCGCAGCTGCGCGCTCACCGCAGCAGCTTCGAGCTGGCCCCAGCGCTCAGCGAGGGCCGAGCCACCCGCCTGGCTGCCCTGGGCTTGGCGGGGCTTGAGCTGATCCCCAAGCTGCAACGGCGCTACCCCAATGGCGACCTGGCCGCCGCCGCACTCGGCTATGTGGACCTCGACCATCGGGCTCAGGCCGGGCTCGAACTCAGCCAGGACACCCGCTTGCGCCTGCCCAACCAGACAGTGACCGCACAACAGACCGGACAGGGGACCTGGCTGAGCGCCAGCCTACCGCCCGGCTTTAGCCACACCGACACCAGTCAGCTCCAGCTCACCCTGGACCTGCGATGGCAGCGCTTGGCCCAGACCCTGCTGCGCCAGACTGTCCGCCAATACCACGCCAAACGCGGCAGCCTGCTGCTGATGGATCCCCGCAACGGCGCGATTCGCGTGCTCGCCAGCGAGCCCAGCTATGACCCCAATCGCTACTACGACTCAGCCGTAGAGCGCTTCAGAACCTGGGCAGCCAGCGACCGCTTGGAGCCAGGCTCTACCTTCAAACCGCTGAATCTGGCCATTGCCCTAGAATCCGGCGCGATTCGGCCCGACGACCAGTTCGACGACAGTGGCCAGATCCGCATCGCAGGCGAGCCAATCGAAAACTTCGACTACGCCCTACATCCCCAGCCGGGCCGCTCAAGCGTCACCGAAATTCTCAGCCGCTCTAGCAATGTCGGCATGGTGCGGATCATGCAGCGCCTGAGCCCGGAGGATTATTATGCCTGGTTGCGCTGGCTGGGGATTGAGCAGCCCACGGGCGTTGACCTGCCGCTCGACACACCAGGGCGTCTCAAACCAGCCCCAGACTTTTTCAGCCAGCCCATTGAACCGGCAGCGGCAGCCTTCGGGCAAGGACTGGAGCTGACCCCTCTCAAACTGCTGCAGCTCGGGGCGACCTTAGCCAACGGCGGCGGGCTGGTAGTGCCTCACCTAGTCGCAGGCTTGCGCCACGCGAACGAGTCCGACCTCTATTGGCAGCCCGATCCAGCGCCGCCCAAACAGCTGTTTTCGCCCGCCACCAGCCAAACTGTGCTGGCGATGATGACCGCCGTAGTTGATCGGGGCACCGGCCAGAGCGCTCGCCTGCCGGGTTACCGCCTAGCGGGCAAAACCGGCACCGCCCAGAAAGCTGCAGCTAGCGGTGGCTACGGCCAAGCGCGGGTCGCCAGTTTCATCGGCTTCCTGCCCGCCGACCAGCCTCGTCTAGCCGTATTAGTGGTGATCGACGAGCCCCAGGGCGAGGATGCCTACGGTTCCGCCGTTGCCGCACCCCTCGCCAAAGCCATGCTCGAACAGATTGTGCTGCTTGACGACTGAGTATCCAGATCGCTAGAGCACGTCCGTGTAATCCACGTTTTTAATTCCTGCGTCTATAAAGAATGATGATTCAAAGACCGTCCGACCCAGATGAAAGCATAAGCGTCAGAGCTTCAACTCAACTAAGAGCTAGGGCTAAGATGTATCGCTTGCTCAGAGATCTGTCTCAGCCTTCTTTCGCAGTTACATCGGTTGATGAAGCTAGGGTAGAGACCTCTTGAGAGTTTTATCCCTCGTCACACTGTTAAAGTAAAGCCGTGTTCCTGTTGCCTCGAAATATGATCGCTCTCAGCGTCAGCCTGCCTGCGGCAAGTGCGAAGGCTTGTGTAACGTTTAAGACTCAGAATGGGTGAAGATTAGCACCCATGCAAAATTCTGACCACCCTTCCGGCTCGAGAAAGTTACAAGATCCACTACAGGCAGCGCTCAGTGCCGCACAACAGCGCGAAGCCCAGCTACGTTTTCAACTGGAGCAGAGCGAGCAGCGGCGCAAGCAAGCCATGTCCCGTGAGTGGGCGCTGCGCGCCTTATCTTTGCAGTCCCAGAACTGGCAGACCGCGTTTCTGGTGGCCATGGCAGCGCTAGACGCCGCTCCCACCTATGAGGCTCAGAATAGCCTGCGGCAGCTGCTGCGCGGGCCACGCCTGCGGGCTAGCCTAAGCGGCCACTCGGGCAACATCTGGCAAGGAGCCTGGAGCCCGGACGGCCAGCTGATCTTGACCGTGAGCAACGATGGCAGCGCTTGCCTCTGGCACGGCGAGACCGGTGCCGCGATCACGACCTTGGTCGGCCATCAAGCTGCCGTCTGGCAGGGAGTCTGGAGCCCTGATGGTCAGCTAATCCTGACCGTGAGCGACGACCACACGGCCTGTCTGTGGGATCGCAATGGTCGTCTGTGCGCCCAGCTCGCCGGCCATCACGCTCCGGTCAACTGCGGGGCTTGGAGCTCAGACGGCCAGTGGTTAGCCACGGCTAGTAGCGACCGCTGTATCCGGCTGTGGGATCGGCAGGGGCGCGAGGGCCTAACCCTCACCGGCCATCAGGCGGCGATCTGGCACCTGGCCTGGCAGCCGGGGACCCTGCGCCTAGTGAGCGCCAGCTCCGATCAGACTGCCCGCCTCTGGGACCTAGAGCAAGGCAAAATCACCGTCCTAGCCGCCCACGAAGCGGCGGTGAACTACGCAGAATGGAGCACCGATGCGCAGGCGCTGTTGACCGTCGGCGAAGATTGCACCGTGCGTCTGTGGGCGATCGCGGAGCAGGGCAGCAGTGTGGTCGGCGAAGAAACAGCCGTCCTTCGTGGGCACGCCGATCTGGTATCGCATGCAACCTGGAGTGGCGACGGCACCACGATTCTCACCGCCGGGGCCGATGGCAGCCTGCGCCTGTGGAACCGCGACGGCAGTCTGCGCCAGACACTGCGCGGGCACCAGGGGGCGGTCAATCAGGCGCTCTGGTGTCCGAGCAACCGCTGTTTCCTCACGGTCAGCAACGACCAGACCGCGCGCCTGTGGAGTCACACGGGCGAAGAGCTAGCTGTGCTCCAGAGTCACCGTGACTGGGTCAACCGAGGAGCCTGGAGCCCGGACAGCCGCAGTTGTCTGACCCTCGGCAATGACGGCACGATCTGCCTGTGGGAGGTCCGCTTTCAAGAGGTGGCGCTGCACAGTGCTCATCAGGGGCCAGTCTGGGCGGCTGCTTGGAGCCCTGATGGCACCACCATTCTCAGCGTCAGCGACGACCGAACCGCCCACCTGTGGGATCCCGTCCGCCAGACCCAGATTGGTTTGCAAGTGCATCAGGGGCCGGTTTGGGCCGGCGTCTGGAGCCCCGACGGCAGCCGCATCCTCACCGTGGGCGATGACAGTCTCGCCTGGCTGTGGGACCGGAGCGGCAACCGTCAGCTCTGTCTTCAGGGACACCAGGGGCCAATTTGGGGCGGGGCCTGGAGCCCCGATGGCAACCGCGTGCTGACTGTGAGCTCCGACCAAACTGCCCGCCTTTGGGAGAGCCAGCAAGGGCAAGAGCTGCTGCAGTTGCAAGGCCATCAGGGCTCGGTCTGGCACGGAGCCTGGAGCCCCGATGGGGCCTACGTGCTGACCAGCAGCTTGGACAGCACCGCCCGCCTCTGGGCCGTGCACGAGGCCGGACGGGAGGTTGCGCAGCTGCAGGGCCATCAAGGCTCGGTTTGGCACGGGACCTGGAGCCCCGACGGCAAGCAGATCTTGACCGTGGGTTTCGATGGCACGGCTCGTCTCTGGGACCGACAGGGAAGACCCCTACAGACACTGCAGGGCCATCAGCGTTCGGTGTTGTACGGTGTCTGGAGCCCAGATGGGACCTTGATTCTCACGGTCAGCGCCGACCACACGGCCCGCCTCTGGAACCGAGAGGGCAGTCTAATCACCTCGCTGCGGGGGCATCAGGATGTCGTACGCCACGGGGCCTGGAGCAGCAATAGCCAGGGATTTCTGACCGTTAGCGATGATCACACCGCACGCCTGTGGGATCGTCAGGGGCAGGAGGTGGCGGTGCTACAAGGCCATCGCAGCGCTGTGGTCCACGGCAGTTGGAGCCCCGACAGCCGCTACGTGCTGACCACCGGGTCCGATCACACTGTGCGCCTGTGGTGCAGTAGTGCCGAGAGCTTGCTCCAGCTAGGTCGCCGCTACTGTCTGCGCTCTTTGACTCCAGAGGAGTGTCACCAATTCCTCGGCCTGTCCCCTGAGGAGTATGCGCATTTGAGTAGCGATTAAGGCTAGAGCGAGCGCAATTTCTGTAGCGGCTGAAGGGGCAAACTTGAAAGTGTGCTCCGAGTTTCTTTTGGCAGGCATCGCTTCGCAGTTTGGAGACCTACCCTAAGATAGACAAGGTATCAATTGAGACCTAAAAGCCCAGTTCTCCGTAGATTGACAGACGCTAAAAGCGGTGATACAACTTGTGCATTGACCTCAAAACAGTAGGTCAACGCAAGTCAGCCTAATCCAGTCAGTCACCCGCAAGGCTATTGGGCCGCGAAGTGAACCTGGAGCGGAGGAACCATCTTCTGGGGCTTATCTCCGAGGACTTCTACCCAGTGAGGGGTGGAGGCGAAGGAGAGGGGCATCTCTCAGCTCTAGCCCGTCAGCTAACTCCGTCGGCATTGAGAGGAGACTGAAGAGTCAGCATTGAGCGCAATGTTTACTCTCCCAGTGTCCTTGGCTGCTCTTGGGAACGGCTTATTGACTCGTTCCTGCCTTGACTCTGAGGGTATCTACGATGGTGCTTCAATTGAGCCTGCATTCGCTGGCGGTCGCTGGACAGGTCGCCTGGAAACGACTTCGGCCTGCGCTGATTCAGGAGGGGGTGTTGCTGCCCGCGTTGGGTTTTGCTGGAATCATCCTGCTGTGGTGGGTGGTGGCAACCTTCTTTACCGAGCTGATGCCGACGCCGTGGGAGGCACTGCTTGCCAACACAGATTATATTTTGCACCCGTTCTATCGACGGGGACCGGGCAATTTGGGCATCGGTTGGCTGTTACTCGCCAGTCTGCGGCGGGTTCTCACTGGCTTTTTGCTGGGGGCGCTGGTGGCAATTCCGCTGGGGTTGCTAATCGGCATGTCTCGCAAAGCGATGCTGGTGCTGAACCCGCTCATTCAAATTTTCCGGCCTGTCTCGCCGCTGGCCTGGTTGCCAATCGCCCTGGCGGTCTTTAACCTGGCCGATCCTTCGGCGATTTTTGTGATTTTTATTACGTCTCTGTGGCCGACGATTATCAACACGGCACTCGGTGTTTCCAGCGTCTCTCAAGACTATTTGGATGTGGCGCGGGTATTGGAAATGCCCCGCTGGCGGCGGATTACCCAGATTATCTGGCCTGCTAGTTTGCCCTACATTTTCACCGGCTTGCGCATCAGTTTGGGGATTGCCTGGCTAGTGATCGTTGCGGTGGAGATGCTGACTGGTGGGGTTGGCATTGGCTTTTTTGTCTGGGACGAATGGAACCGCTTGAATCTGAGTTCAGTTTTCCTGGCGGTGCTGGTGATTGGCTTGACCGGTCTGGTGCTTGATTTTTGGGTTGGCAAAATTCAGGGCTGGGTCACCCACCGAGCGGTGACCTCGGGCAAGACCTTCTAGAAGTTGGGTGAGCGAACGTTTCACCGCTCAAGGGCCTGAGCTTTGGCTCACAGGTCGGTCGTTGAGCCAAACCGATATCAGATTCAGACGCGAGGCAAGCGCTGATGGAGCAAACGATGAGCGATTTCTCCTCGACTCGACGCAAGTTTTTGCAGTACACAGGAGCCGCAGCCACGGGCGCGGCTCTGAACGCCGCCTGTTCGATGGCGGGCGGTGGCGGTTCTGTGTCTCTTTCTAAGGCGGCTCAGGCGGTCGAGCCGCTGGTGGATCCCAGCACCTTGGAGCAGCCTAACCTGACCATCGGCTTTGTGCCGGTGAATGACTGTGCTCCCTTTGCGATTGCCTGGGAGAAGGGGTTGTTTCGCAAGTATGGTCTTACTGTGACGCTCAGCCGGGAAGCCAGTTGGGCGGCCTCGCGCGACGGTGTGATCTTTGGCCGTCTGGATGCAGCACCTGTCGTCTCGGGCGCGGTAACCAATGCCAGGGCTGGCGCAGAAGGCGCGCGTGACGCGCCGCTATGTGCGGCCATGACCATTCACCGCCACGGCAACGCCATGACCATGAACCAGGCGATGTGGGAGGCTGGGTTACGACCTTGGCGGGAATATAACGGCAACTTGGAAGCCTTTGGCCGCGATTTCCGACGCTACTTCGAGGGGCTGCCGTCGGAGCAACGCATCTGGGCTGTGGTACTCAGCTCGGCAATCTATGAGTATTTCGTTCGCTATCTGGCGGCGGCGGTAGGCGTCAATCCCGATGAGGAATTTCGCATTATCATTATCCCGCCGCCGCAAATGGTGAACAACCTGCGCATCCACGCGATGCAGGCGTACATGGTGGCTGAACCTTGGAATACCCGCGCAATCACCGGCAATGAAGGCGTTGGCTTTACCTTTGCCCAGGGTCGAGAGATCTGGGCGGGACACCCGGATCGGGTGCTGGGTGTGATGGAGTCGTTCATTGAACAGAAGCCCAAAACTTATCGTTCGCTGGTGAAGGCGATGATTGAAGCCTGCCAGTATTGCAGCAAACCAGAAAATCGCCAAGAGGTCGCGCAGATCATTACCTCGCGCTCCTATACCGGTGCCAAGCCCAGAAAATGTAATGCGCCGAATATAATCACCGAAGAGAACCTGAAATCCCTGCCGGATTGCACCACGAAGTTCACAGCCGCGGGGATCGAGGGCAAGTACAACTACGGCGGTTTCGACGGCCAAAAAAGGATGGCTGAGACGCTAGAGACCACCCTGTTCTTCGATTTGCCCGCGCACTTGCAAAGCGTGCCAGGCAACCATTCCACCTTTCTCTGGCAGTCTCAGAGCCTCTGGTTGATGACGCAAGCTGCACGTTGGGGTCAGATCCCAAAGTTTCCCGCAAATGCGGAAGTCCTGGCTCGCCAAGCCTGGAGAACCGATCTTTACCGGGAGATCGCCGCAGAAATGGGCATCGAGTGTCCGCAGGAAGATTACAAGGTTGAGCCAGCGGCGGCGTTCATTGATCAAAAAGCGTTTGACCCCAGCGATCCGGTTGGCTATCTCAACAGCTTTGAAATTCGGGCCAATCGCCCGATTCGAGTATTTCTGGCTTGACGGGTAGCTCGCTCTTACAGCAATTTCAGGAGGAAATTCTTATGGCTCAGTCTACTCCCTACCCCACGAATACTCAGGATTCTCGTCCCGATGCTCCCAGAGATTTTTTGGTGATTGAAAATCTGGTGAAGGCTTACGCCACGCCGGATGGGGGCCAGGCCATTATCTTGGATGGGGTCAATCTCACGGTCGGCGAAAACGAATACATTTCGGTGATCGGCCACTCGGGTTGTGGCAAATCGACCCTGCTCAAAATTGTGGGCGGATTAGAACGGGCTACCTCCGGCTCAGCGCGTTTGCAAGGTCGTGAGATTCGCAAGCCCGCTGCCGAGCGCATGATGGTTTTTCAGCAATACTCACTGTTGCCCTGGTTGACGGTACGCGGAAATATTCGGCTAGCCGTCGACGAAGTGCTCAAGCAGACCTCGCGCCGTGAAAAGAACGAGATTGTCGATGAGCACCTAGCGATGGTCAATCTGACTGCCGATGCTAACAAGTACCCAGATGAGATCTCTGGCGGTATGAAGCAGCGGGTGGGTATCGCGCGCGCCCTGGCAATTCGCCCCAAAATGTTGCTGATGGACGAACCGTTCGGAGCCCTAGATGCGCTCACGCGTGGCAAGCTACAGCAACAGGTGCTCGACATCTGGGAGAGCCATCGGCAGGCGGTGCTCATGATTACTCACGATGTCGACGAAGCGCTCTACATGTCTGACCGCATTGTGATGATGACGAATGGGCCGGCAGCCAATATCGGCGAGATTTTGGAGGTGCCCTTTGCACGCCCCCGCGACCGTCATGCGCTGCGCACCTCTGCCGAATATTTCGAGTTGCGCAACCACGTGCTAGATTTTTTGGAGCGCTATTTCAGCTAAGCGGTGTCATTACCGAAGTCTAACCCTTTCGACCAAAGACCACCATAATCTATCTGGGAGCATCGCACACCGGAGAAGTAGGAGCGGGAGACAGATTGAAAGTCATTAGTCGAGATAGAAACCAGATTGCAATTACAGATATTGTCGGTTTATATGTACACGAATTAGACAACTTGGATTGACTGCACCTCTGCGCAGGGGGACTTGGGGGAGGCGCTTCGCATGGGTGTCAACTGAAGGCTGAAGCGCCTCAGACTTGCTGGGTCAGCGGGTCCTAGACTCGGTGTCGCTACCCCCTCCGTGGCCTCACCACGCAAAACTGCACTTCCCAAGCTCGGAGCCCGCAGCGTCGGGTTCCCAGCCCGGCAGGTCGAGCCATTCGCTCCAGACTCCGAGTCCGGCACTCGCTCTGCCGAGCACCAAGCCGGGAAAGTCGAGAAAATAACTCGGCTGTGCGAGACTTCAGCGCGCCCAGCCGAGTTTCAGACTGGAGGCTTCAAGTGCTCAGCCGAATGCTGCGAGTTCCAGGCTCGGCAGGCCGAGTGGCCAGCGAGTCGGTTGGCAACGGATAAAGAACGGATGGGAACTGGAGGGGTTGAGCGGTCGCCCATCCGTTCCATCCGCTCCCGAATC
>JANNOU010000103.1:0-11183 GCA_031399305.1 Leptolyngbya sp. SOY_34_metabat_272 | reverse complement strand
ATCGCCGGGTGTCGTCACCGACCGGCACAGCAACTCCCTGCCACACTCTCAGAGGAAAGGCTCTGGTCGCAAGTCCAGGGCTCTTGATCGCCTGAGGCAAGTGTCTAAGCCCGAACGGCAAAGGATTGGGGAGGCAAAGATACCCCCTTCACCATAGCCGAGAGGACTGCAACTGGGTAGTCCAGACAGACCACTCAGAAGAATCGCCTAACCGCCATGGGGCTGCGCTCTGGAAATCTGCACCTAGGGCTCACGAGAAAGCATTTGCCCTTCACCACAAAGCGCTTGCCCCAAACGAGTAAACATTCGTGTCAACCAGAAAGTGTTTGCCCCTAACCAGAAAGCGTTTGCCCTCCACTAGTAAACGTTTGCGGCAAACCAGAAAGTGTTTGCCCTCACCCAGTAAACGTTTGCCCTAAATCAGAAAGCATTCACGTCAACCAGAAAGCGTTTGCCCTCAACCTGTGAGTGTCTGCCCCAGAACTTGAGCCATACCCGCTTGCGCAATGCCCGAAGCTCGTGTACTCTTCTCAATTAGCTCATTCCTCCAAGCGTCGCTTGAGACTGTGACTACCAGTTCTCAAGCGACTAACCCCCAGACTGACTTGCCCAGCCGGGAGGCTAAACGGCAGTTTAACACCGCCAAAGCCACCCCCATCCTTCTTGGCGCAGTACCGGGTGGCTTGGTGGCTCTTGGGTCGGGGACAAGGTGCGAACTTTGTCCCCTCGTTTCCCATTTCTAAACTTTGGAGACTGTGCAGACTATGCGCCAACTTTATGTTGCTTATGTTCAGGAGGGTTGTGATTCATGACTCCCTCCCCTGGCAGTTTTGATGACAGCGACTTCAGCATCTTAAAGGTGCTGCTTGAACGCTATGGCCTCTCGCGCTTGGTTGCAGCGCTCAGCCGCATCTGCTTATGGCAAGCCGAGCGGGCTGATGTGATGCAACGAGGTCGAGAAGCCGTGAACGAATGGCGCAAAGACGCCAGCCTGCTGACCCGCGTTCTGATCCAGCTCAATCACTAGAGGTCCCCTTCCCCCGAATTCGAGGTAAGGAGAGGCAAACTCTCAAACCCCCAAACCTGCCTCCCCTCTCCCGAGTTCGGGAGAGGGGCCGGGGGTGAGGGCCTCTTCAGTCAGGGCCATTCAGCTCTGAGACTCGTGCGCGAGTTTCCCAGATTCGCCCACAAGATTCCGAGATTCGTGCGCGAGTTTCCCAGACTCATGGCTGAACCCACAAGATTCGAGCCCCAAAGCCCTGGTGAGCGATTTTACAATTGAGAGATTCCCTGCTGGACAATTCTCTGTGCTGACCCAGGCTCAAACCCTCATCCGTGACTCTGAAGGCCGTTATCTGCGCGACGGCGAGCTGGACCGCTTCGGCCAATACGCAGCAGAGTTCCAATGCCGCGTCCAAGCATATCAGAGACTGCAGGCGCTTGAGGCCGAGGTCCTGAGCGAGGTGGAGACCAAACTGCGCTATCGCGATCCCAGCTTGATGCTGTACGGCGGAGGGCAAGACGCCTCGCTCAAGTGGCGGCGAGACACATTGCTCACCTACCGCGCCATCGCCCGCACAGTGCTGCTCAGTGACATCGACCACTTCAAGCAGGGATTTCTGCTGTGGATGGAGACCGTCATGCGAGCCTTCGGCGCACTCCCATGCTGCGAGCAAACCTATGGCCTGATGGCAAGCCTTCTAGAACGACGGCTCAGCGAACCAGAGGCAGTCTTCGTCCTGCCCGTGGTGTATCTGACCCAGGAGACTCTGGCCGACAAATTGGCCTAAGCCACCCCCTCACCGAGACCGGGTCTCAGGCAAGGCTCGATAATAGGTCCACAAGGTGATGCAGCACTCCCCTGCCCCACCTGTGAGCTGTTGCAACCAGGAGGGTCAACGTGACTGGCATGCCTACCTCTCCCGCTACGGTGCATTCACCGACAGGCGGCGCTGTCTCCGAGTTGTCCAGAACCGATGTCTTTATCTCTTACTCTCGTAAAGACAAAGCCTTTGTCGAGCGCCTAGCCGCCGCCTTCAAACACCGAAACCGAGATCCCTGGGTGGACTGGGATGACATTCATAAAGGCGAAGAATGGTGGCAGGCCATTCAACAAGGCATTGAGGCCGCCGATACATTTATCTTCGTGGTCAGCCCAGACTCGGTCGCCTCTCCCAGGTGCCGGGATGAGATCAAACACGCCGTCGAGCACAACAAGCGCTTCCTGCCGATCGTCTGGCGTGAAGGCTTTGATAGCCAGCAGCTTCATCCTGAGGTCGCCAGCCATAATTGGCTGTTCTTTCGCGAAACCGACGACTTTCAGCGCACCTTCCCAGAACTCCTGACGGCGATGGATACGGATCTCGATCATCTCCGTGCTCATACACGCTTGCTGGTTCGCGCCCTGGAGTGGCACAACAAGGGCCAGAATCCTAGCTATCTGCTGCGAGGCAGCGATCTGCAAGAGGCGCAACAGTGGCTGATGCAGGCGGTCAGCAAAACCCCTCAGCCAACCGAGCAGCAGGCGACCTATATCCGTACCAGTCAAGCTGCCGCCACTGCGCAGTTGCAAGCCCGCAAACGGGCCAAGTGGATCGTGCTGTTGACCACGGTGCTGGCCAACCTGGCCCTATTCAGCGGCGGCAGTTATTGGCTCTATACCGTCGCCATCGACCAAACCAACCAGCAGGTTCAGGAGAATTTGGTCCGGGCTCTAAAGGCTGGCCTGGTCGGCATCGACGGCGACGAATTTGAGGCCCTCGCTACCCTGCAAGGCACTGAGGGCAGTGCGCCAATCAGCAACCCGCTCTATCAGCGACATCAGCGCTGGCTGGGACTGGCTCGTACCATCTTTTTGCCCAAAATTAACCTCTCGCTGCGCACCTACGTTCAAGGCAACCGGACGAACGAAATTCTCTGGATTGGCGATAGCTCTAGATTGCTACCCGACAACACAACCCGCGAAACAACTCCAGCCAGCGGCACTAGCTTTAGGGAAGTCTACACAGCTGAGCACGCAGAGACCCAGGTTTACAACCTCGGCCGCGAGAGAGTGGGCAGCCTCTCCCTGACGCCCTACAGTGATCGGCTGGGCCGCTGGGTGTCTGCCTCTGGGCCGATCGCCAATTCGCAGGGGCAGATAGTCGGCGGCCTGAGGGTCGATTTCCGAGAAGACTACGTTGTGAGTGTGCAGAGAGCAGTTGGCAATTTCCTGTTCATTGCCTACGCCGTGATGTTCGTCTGGCTCTTGACCCTGAGCCTGATCATTTTGCGGGTCACGCGTCCTGCCGATGACCTGCCGCTGCGAGGCCCACTGCCCGGCGCGAAGTAGAGTCTCAGATCGCACCTGAGCGCCGCAGTTCGGCGTAGGCGGCGTACACGCCCTGGACGTTGTACCAGTTGAGGAATACGCGCGCCAGTTCCAGGGCCAGTTGCGAGCGCCCTTGGTCGATTAGCCATTGCAGCAGCGGCGCTAGGGTGCGCTCGTTCAACTGCCCCCCCAGCGACAGCAAGCCCCACAGCAGCCGATGCAGCCAGGTCATCTGGATCATCAGCCGCACCTCCCAAGTGGGGTGCTTCTGGTAGAACAAAACGCCCATGCGCCCCCGCTGGATCTCGCGGTCAATTAGCCCCGGCATCTGCTGGAGGCTGAATGGCGGATGCCAGTGGTAGCCCACGGCCTGCGGGCACTTCACCAGCTTGAGCCCCCGCTGCTTGAGCCGCACGCCCAACTCCAGATCCTCCCAGCCATAGAGCTTGAAGCGCGGGTCAAATAGCCCCACCGCCAACAACCAATGCCGGGCGATCGCCACGTTGCCAGTCGCGAAGTAGGCCGCCGAGAAATCCGTGAGCTTGTAGGGTTCCGCAGTTGGATCCTCAAAATTGGCGGTGTTGATCACCCGCCCATAGGTGAAGGCACGGTCGTCGCCCTGAGCGGCCCAGGTCTGGCGTAGGGCGCGTTCGTGCGCGCTCAGGAACACCGGAGTCACGACCAGATCGCTATCGATGAACACAATCACGTCGCCCCGCGCCTGCTCAACCCCCAGGTTGCGGGCCGCTGCCGGTCCCTGATGCGCCTGCTGCAATAAGCGGACCTTGGCAAAACGCTGCGCCTGCGAACGCAAAAACTCAACCGTGCCATCGGTGGAACCGTCATCGACCACCACCACCTCATAGCCGTCCCCGGCAGACTGCTGCTGGTGTAAAGCGCCCAGGCATTGGCTGAGAATGGGCAAGCGATTGTAAGTGGGAATGACAACGCTGAAAAACATGAACTCGAAGCAAAATACCCCTCCCGAGTCTGACACACCGTGCGTCCAAAATTTGGCAAGCGCCGCTGCGGTTCGACCTTCGCGCTCACGCTGCTAACCGTGTGGCACTTACCAAACCAGCACAATCGACCCAATTGCCCGAGCCAATCTGGAGAGGATCAGAGCGTAATCGACCTCCTCTCTAGAGGCTTGAGATGATCGTCAACTTTATCGGCTTAAGCATTGGGCTGGAGCTGTTTATCCTGTTAACGTTCGCTGTTTTGCAATGGTTTCAGGTGCCGGTCGGCAACTGGATCGATTGGCTGATTGGCGGCGTGAGCCTCTGGTGGCTGTTGGTGATTACCACCGTGCCCTGGAACCTGCATTTTCAGGCCAGAGAAGTGCTAGCTGACGCCGCCACTTCCGGCGAGAAAGGCATCCCAGTTGATCAGCAACAGGTCAGTTATGTGGGCCGCCTAGCCCAGCGTTCGCTCTGGATCGCCGTTGCCTTGCACTTGATCTCTGCGCTGGTGCTCTATGGGCTTGCCGTAACTGGGGTCACCGCTGTGGGCTATGCCGGTTCTGGCGCGGCGTTGCTGTTAACCGTCCTGCGCCCGGTCGTGCGCGCTTATGAATATCTGGTCAGCCGCCTGCGCAATATCGGCCAAAGCCTGCTTTACCCTCGCGAAGATATCGTAGAACTGCGCCAACGCTTCATTGAATTAGAAACCAAAGTCAGCCAACTCAGCGATCACATCAACCCCGAGCTGCAATACTCTTGGGCCGCAACCCAGCACAATTCCTGGGAAGAACTGCGTCGAGAAACCGCCCGCCTGAACGCCAGCCTCGAAGCATTACGCGCCACCAACCAAAGCGATCATCAGCGCCTAGCCCGCGACGCGCAAAGCGCCATCGCCCAACTCAGCACCGACGGCCAATTTCTCGACCACGTGCGCGAGATCATTCGGTTTTTTAAGACGGCGTGAACGCTGCAACCCAAAGGTCATGGCGGCTGAGTTTTACTTCTCTAGTCCCCCAATCTCCCGCTGCCAGAGCAGTTCTGCCAAGCGCTCCATCCCAGCCTTGAGATGACGACGAAAGGTGCTGAAGGGCAGATCCAGCAACTCCGCCGCTTGCTCCTGGCTAGGGGCGGGCTGGAAGTAGGTGTAGTGCAACGCCCGGTAGGATTTGGCCTCGCGTGGGGCGGCTTGTAAAGACTCAGCGGTTTCTTTGAGCAACCCTTGCAACGCCGCGACCCGGTCGCCGCGCTCCGCCTGAGCCGTGACCTGCTCCATCACCAGCCGCGACTGCAGCAATGGATTATCCCGCAGCGCATCAGGCCGAGCGAAATTGCGCAAGGCTTCCCGCACTGCCGCCACAAACTCCGGCTGGCTGAGCACCACTAACGGCGGCGTACTCACTGGCGCTGGCTGCTGCTCCACTTGAGCCGAGGCCGCAATCTCCCGCTGCGCCAGCAACGCCTGCCAGGCCGCCGGGGGCACCACGCGCCAGTCGTGACCATACATGCCGTAGCGCCGCCCACCCACCTCAAAGTCCGCCTCGGCGAGACGCGTCAGGTCGGCATAGGCAAACATCGCCGCCCAATAGTCCGGCTCCGCACACGGGAAGAAGGTGAACGCCGCCCCACCGGTTGTGCGGTAATGCTGCACAAAGTTGATAAAAATTAGGCTCTGCACCGGTGAAACCCCTTGATAGGTCTCCCGCGCTAGCCAGAAGCGCAACAGGGTCACCCCCTCGTTGGGCCGCAGGGGAGCGTGCTCCTGCAGGTAGTGCCAGGCCGTGCGCGCGGCTGGGTCAAGTTCCCGGTCTTCGGGGCTGGCCAAGTGCAGGGCCAGCAGCATCATGAAGCCAGCGGGGCCGGGCGGGGAGCCCGCCCCGGCCGCCGTGTCGCGGAACACGCGCACCCCCTGCGGCTGACGCGCCAGCCAGTGGGCCGCCAGACGCGCCGACTCCTCGCCTTCGTGCGCCGCCACCATCGCGACTAACGCCGCCACATCCGCCTCGCGCAGCGTGTCGGTCGCCAGGGTGCCATTCTCTTGCCAGGTGAAGCGAGGCCGCACCGCAGCGTTATCGCGGTGCAAAAAAATGTAGTCAAACAGGACGCGGTGCTGCTCCTGAGCCTGCGTCTGCTCCAACCGGGTCATGTAGTAGGTTCGGGCTCGCTGATGCAGCTCGGTGTACCAGTCGGGGTTGCGCCAGCGCAAGTCGGCCACCAAAACCTCCCGCGCCAAGTCGTGGGGAAACAACCCCAAGGCCCCCGACTCGATGAACGACAGATCGCGCAGCCACTCAAACAGCTCATGCACCTCGGCCAGACCCAGCATCTCCGCCAGCAGCGCTTCTGTGGTGAGACGGATCAGGGCGCAGGCTTCTAGGGCCATACGGTGGGCCGGGCTGGGAACTTCTTGCACAAAGCGGGCGAGCAGCGCTTTCACCACATCCGGCGCGGCATCGGGCTGAAAGTGAATGTCTTGACCCTGGGCAAACACATCTGCCACCAGCGACAGCGCCAGAGGATGGCCGTGAGTAAAGTCCAACACTGCCTGATGCCGGGCGGGTGGAATCTCGCGTCGGGTCAGGTAGGTGCGGCTCTCGTCAGGGGTCAGGTTGCGCAAGGGCAGCGTGTGGACCAGCGCCTGCCAGCCCGGATCGCCACGCCAGGCTGCCGAAGGCGGCTGCCGACCAGCCAGGACCACCAGACTGTTCTCGCTCAGCTGCGGCAGAAACGCCTCGCGCAGCCATTCATCTAGCGAGTCAATCAGCTCGTAGGTGTCGATTAGCAGCACCGCGCGACTGGACCAGGACGCCAGGATCTCCAGCGGCGATTCAGCTGGGTCTGCGCCCGCCAAGCCCAGCACTAGGCGCAGCGCCCCCAGAAAGGCATTCGGTGCAGGCTCGATATTGCGAGCATCCAGATAGATCGCAGCAACCTGCGTCTGCTCGCACAGGCGCGCGAATTCTCTGAGCAGCGTTGTCTTGCCCACGCCGCCGGGGCCGAAGACGTGCAACACGTGAAATGGCAAGTTTGCAGCCGTGAGCGCCGCTTGAAACAGATTCCGTTCATTAGCACGCCCAACAAACCGGCGACGCCGCTCTGCGCTCAGACGTTCCGCCAGATGGGATGACATGGGACAGACCTCTTCAGGTAACGACTTGAGTCCGTACTGGCTCTCTGGTCGCGACGAATGTTCTCAGTAATCCTAGCGCGATGTCGCTGGGGGTGCTAACACAGGGCTCTGGCAGCGCTGCCCTGTCGGAGGATCTCCAAACTCACCGCTGAGCCTTGGCTCCAGCCGCCCCTACCCGATGATTGCCAGCGCAGCCATCCGCTTCAGGTCGGGCCTTGGCAGAACGATTTCAGCCGGACTATCAGGCTCCAATCTGCTCAGTACTGGCTCAATTGGCAAATTCAGAATACTTCAGCAAGACCTCACACATCGAAGGACTAAGTTAAGTATTCGCGTTTGCATAAATATCATCGTCCCAGCGCAGGTATAGTTGCGAGGGCATTTAGTGATCAGTCAACTCAGGGTCTGAATCTACAGGCTTGAAACAGTCTTAAATTCGAACGCAGATTCTTTTCTGTACTGGCAAAGGCGGGCATTTAATTCTGCCACATCGAACACACAAGCGAGGAGTTTATGCGGCTGAGTGTCATTATCGCCTGTCTCAATGGTGCTGCTGCCGTCACGGTTCAGCTTGAGGCACTAACCAAGCAGCATTGGTCGGAACCCTGGGAAATTATCTTCGCAGATAACGGTTCAACTGACAACACGCTGGAGATCGTCAGGCAGTATCAGGGGAAGCTGCCTAACCTTCGCATTCTGGATGCCTCGGGCCGACCGGGGAAGCCTTATGCCTGCAATCTTGCGGCACAGGTTGCGGCTGGCGAAGCACTTGCCTTCTGCGATGCCGACGATGAGATCGCGCCAGGCTGGGTTGCGGCCATGGGCGAGGCGCTTGCCAAACATGACTTTGTCGCTGGCCGTGTAGAGGCATCGAAACTCAACAAGCCCTGGGTAGTGAAGTCTCGCAAATGTCCCCAAAAATCTAAACTTGTCCAGTTCATTTGTGTGCCTCACCTTGACTATGCCTTTGGTTGCAATATCGGCATCAAGCGCTCACTGCATGAGGCAATCGGCGGCTTCGATGAATCCCTGACCATTGCGTGTGAGGATATGGACTACTGCTGGCGGGCCCAGCTAGCGGGGGCAAAGCTGCACTTCATCTCCAGCGCGATTGTCCACTATCGATTACGAGACACCTTAATGGGTATCTACCGTCAGGGACAGAGCTATGCCGAGGCACATGTTCTGCTCTATAAGAAGCATAAACCGTCGGGTCTTTATGCACTACCACTCAAGGAGGCCATGCCTAACCAGAAATTTTTGTTGAGATGGCTGACCAGAATCCGTGACAAAGGTAGCCTTGCGTCTTGGATCTGGCACTATGCTCACTACGTTGGCTATCAACAAAGCTGCGCTAAGTATCAGATTTTTGACTAAATCCACCACCGCTGCCTATAAGCTAATTAGCCAGCTTTTGTTCCCAGGAGGTTAGCCAGAAGTTTAAGGTGCGAGTGCTTTTGAGGGCAGAACTGTAAAGTTTTGGTATACGTAGCCAGCGACGCATAGGGTCGTGCTAGTTTATACCCAGCTCCCAAAGTCCTGATTCAAGCGTTAGTTATGAGACGGCTTCTTCCCACCCCGCTTCGGGCCGATCAGCTTGAGGTTCAAAACCTGCCCTGTGCTCCTGTCAGCTTGCCAGTCCCTGGGCTGCAACCGGAGCACCCGGGCGGGTTGCTGCAACGACTATTCCAGCTTGGCCTGAGGGCAAAGGCAACCCCTGCAACGGCCCTGTCCTCTTCGCCATCTGGTGTGGCAGCAGTCGGAGGGGAAGCAGCAGAACAGCAAACCGCCTCAGTTCAAGGGTTGTGGCCTACTGAGTTGAGCCGAACCCGGCAAGCCATTCTCGAAAGGCTGCTGGTGCTGTTTTTGATGGAGTCGCCCCAGGAATTTCAAGAGCTAGTTCAGCGCCTTGCTGATGCCAAAACGGATGATTTTTGTGAGCTGGCGGCGCTGGTGGGTCTCAATCCGGCTGCGGACTTTGCAGGTGCAGACCTGAGCGGGGTTGATCTGAAGTTCGCCAACTTGAGGAGCGCGAATCTGAGCGGCACCAATCTGAGCGGCGCGAATCTGAAGTTTGTGAACCTGAGCCGGGCCAGATTAGAGGGAGCAAACCTGAGCCGAGCTGATTTGAGCGAAGCCGACCTGCACGGCAGCGATTTACGCGACGCGAATCTGAACCAGGCGAATTTGCGAGAAGCCGACCTGCACTTGGCCAATCTGAGCCAGGCTCAATTGAGGGGGAGCCACCTCAGCCAGGCGCGGCTGAGTGAGGCGCGTCTGGACGGCGCTGACCTGCGGCAAGCCAATCTGAGCCGGGCCAATCTGAGCCAGGCGGATCTCCGTAACGCCAACCTGGATGCCGCCGATTTAAGCTACGCCTGTCTGAGCCAGGCTCACCTGGACCGCGCCAGCCTGAGTGGTGCAGATTTGCGGTCAGCCTCGCTTTACCGAGCTTCTTTGGACCGGGCCAATCTCAGCGACGTCAACCTGAGCGGGGCTTCTCTGTATCGGGCCAATCTGCAATTTGCGGATCTGCAGGGCGCGGATTTGAGCCAGGCCGACCTGGGCGGCACCCCGGTCTGAACCCGACCGGCTCCACCGGCTCTGGTTCAGGGGGTTTTGGTCGGCTGCTCGATATCCAGCAGCGCGTTGAGCAACAGGCGTTGTGCCTGGAGCTTCCAGCCCCACCACTGCAAACCGAAGGCAGCGCTGACCCCGGCCACTACGGCCACCCAAGCCACTGGGATGTCCTGAAAAGCCACTAGGATCGCCAGACCCGCGACGCCCCAGAAGGGCAGGGCAACGGTCTGGCGCTGTTTTTCGAGCAGGTTGCTGAGGCCGCCGTTGAGTTCGGCTTCCAGTTCGCTCTTGAGCTGCTGCTGTTGCACCCGGTTGGTCTGGAAGATGATTTTGGGGCGCATTTTCTCGATTTTGCGCGCGTCGGTGCTGTACTCTGTCAGCTGGTTCTCTGCCAGTTGGAGCAGGCGCTCTTTCAACTCTGACTCCATTCGCTCTGCCTCCGCTCATCTTGGGCCCGTGTGCTCAGCATACCGCTCAGGCTAGACTCAGCTCTCTCTAGGGCAGCTCATCGGGATCCACGATGCTGGGCATGTCGACCTCTAGGTTGGGCGTGTAGCTCTTGCGTCTTGGGCGAGCGCAATGGGCAACCGCCCGGAGCTTACTGCTAGGGGTCTTGCAGGTAGCGTCTGGAGAGCAGGCTCAGGGACTGGGCTGGGTTGTTTGGGTTGGGGACTGCGGGGCTCCAGTCGTTGGGTTGGGCGTAGCCACAGGCGAACAGGTCGGCTTTGCAGGCGGCGATGCTTTCTAGGCTGCCGTAGATGACCAGTGCGTAGCGGTTGCCGTCGCTGTAGACGCTTCTGTAGGGTTCGGGGCGGGTCATTGGCGGTGGCCCTCGGTCTGCGGTCGTCTGTGCAAGGGGTTGGCGGCCAGGGGGAGTGGGTGAGGGAGGCAGGGTTCAAGGATCATGATGCGGAAGGTTTGCAAAGGCTGTGAAAACCATAAAGCCGCCCCAGGGAGAGCGGCAAGAGGTTTAGTGGTCACTAGCTACTTTTATTCGTTGGGGAAATTTGGTGGCAGGGGCAGGAGTTCTCGGGCCTGGTTGATGATGTCCTCCTTGCGGATGCTCTGGAGGATCACGCCTCGCATCTTGGGCGGCACGTTCTCTAGCTTGGGTCCCCAGCCGTTGACTGAGCCTTCGGCGTAACCGATGACCCTGGCTATCTCTTTGACGCAAGCTAGCCGGAAGCCATGTTCATCCGGCTGG
>JANNOU010000089.1:0-54324 GCA_031399305.1 Leptolyngbya sp. SOY_34_metabat_272 | reverse complement strand
ACGCTGGTCCAAGGCATTGGCCGGGGCCTAGCGATCCCCGAGCCGATCCTCAGCCCCACCTTCCCGCTGATCGAGGAGTACCGGAGCGGGCGGCTGCCGCTCTACCACATGGACCTCTACCGCCTGGAGCCCGCAGAAGTCGCAGCCTTGAACTTAGAAGACTACTGGGACGCCAGCCAGACCGAGCCCGGCATCGTGGCCATCGAGTGGGCCGAGCGCTTGCCCCAGCCTCCCCAGGGCGCACTCAGCATCCAGCTCACGGCGGCTGTAGACTCTCAACGCCAGATCCGGCTGATTGCCAGCACTCGCCAGTGGCAAACCGTCTTGAGCCAGCTCCAGGAGACTCTGCACTAACCCAGCCTCCACCAGGGGTCTATGCCTGACCGCTGCTTGACCCCAAACAGGCTAGGATTCATCGCAGAGACCTAGGCGGCCCAACCCAAAGTAGTCAAGCACTCATCTCCAGAATTTAGGTGTAAAACTTTAGCGGTCGCGGTTGTTTAAAATCTAGGTCCGGTGCGTCACTGACACCGGATATCCAATCGATCTTTTGGGATGGATACCGTGAGCCAAACTGATTTGCAACGCCTCGCCGAGGCCGACCCTGCCGTTGCCGAATGGATCGGCCAGGAACTCCAAAGACAACGCGATCACCTAGAGCTGATCGCCAGCGAAAACTTCACCTCGCCAGCCGTCCTGGCCGCTCAGGGCTCGGTCCTGACCAACAAATACGCCGAAGGCTTACCCGGCAAGCGCTACTACGGCGGCTGCGAATTTGTAGATCAAGTCGAGCTGATTGCAATCGAGCGCGCCAAACAACTGTTCGGGGCCGCTCACGCCAACGTGCAGCCCCACTCCGGAGCCCAGGCCAACTTTGCCGTATTCCTGAGCCTGCTCGAACCTGGCGACACGATCTTAGGCATGGACCTGTCGCACGGCGGCCACCTGACCCACGGCTCACCCGTCAACTTCTCTGGCAAGTGGTTTAAGGTCGTCCACTATGGCGTCAGTCCCGAAACTGAAACCATCGACTTCGACCAAGTGCGCCGCCTGGCCCACGAACACCGGCCCAAGCTGATCATCTGCGGCTACTCCGCCTACTCGCGCACTATCCCCTTCGAGCAGTTCCGGGCAATCGCCGATGAAGTGGGCGCTTACCTGCTGGCCGACATCGCCCACATTGCCGGCCTGGTCGTCAGCGGCCACCATCCCAACCCCATCCCCCACTGCGACGTGGTGACCACCACCACCCACAAAACCCTGCGCGGCCCGCGCGGCGGTCTGATCCTGACTCGCGATGCCGAACTGGGCAAAAAACTAGATAAAGGCGTGTTCCCCGGCAGCCAGGGCGGCCCCCTAGAGCACGTGATCGCCGCCAAAGCCGTCGCCTTCGGCGAAGCGCTCAAACCCGAGTTCGCCCGCTACTCCGCCCAGGTGATCCGAAACGCCCAGGCCCTAGCGGCGCAATTGCAGCAGCGCGGCTTCAAGCTGGTCGCCAACGGCACCGACAACCATCTGATCCTGGTGGACCTGCGCTCTGTGGGCCTGACCGGCAAACGGGCCGACCAGCTGGTCAGCGAAGTCAACATCACCGCCAACAAGAACACCGTACCCTTCGATCCCGAATCCCCGTTTGTGACCAGCGGTTTACGCCTGGGATCCCCAGCAATGACGACGCGGGGGCTCGGCGAAACGGAGTTTACTGAAATTGCGGATATCCTGGCTGATCGCTTGCTTAGCCCCGAGGATGATGCGATAGCCGCACGTTGCCGCCGGCGCGTTGCGATCTTGTGTGACCGTTTCCCGCTCTATCCCCATCTGGCTCTGCCAGTGCCTGTGCCGGTCTGAGGATTGCTAGCCCGATGCCCCCCTCCCATATCATTGCGTTCGCGACGGCGCTGGTGGTCGTACTCTGGACCACCCCCATAGTCAAAGCAATCGGTCTGCGCAACGGCCTAGTCGATCAGCCCGGCGATCCCCGCAAGATCCACAAACGCCCAATGGTGCGCCTGGGAGGGGTCTCGATCTTTCTTGGCTGCCTGACGGCGCTGCTTCTGGTCTGGGCCTTGGGCGGCTTCGGCGTCATGCCCCCCGCCAACGAGTATGAGATTTGGGGCGTAACGATCGGCGGTCTGCTGTTTTTCCTGATCGGCCTGGCCGATGACCTGATCAGCCTCTCAGCGCTCACCCGACTGGTGCTGGAGTGCGCGGTCGCCAGCCTCGCCTGGGCTGTTGGTGTGCGCATCGACTTTTTGACCATCCCCTTCCTGGGCCTGGTTCAGTTCACCGACTGGGTCAGCCTGCCACTGACCGTGGTCTGGCTGGTGGGCATCACCAACGCGATCAATATGATTGATGGCTTGGACGGTCTGGCGGCGGGGGTCTCCGGCATTGCCGCCGTGGTCATGCTGGTGGTCAGCCTATTCATGCACGAGCCGGGGGCCGCGCTGATCGCCGCTGCCTTGGCCGGAGGCTGCCTGGGCTTTTTGCGCTACAACTTCAATCCGGCGCAGATTTTCATGGGCGATGGCGGCGCTTACTATCTCGGCTTCACCCTGGCCGGGGTCGGCGTGATCGGGCTGGTCAAGTCAGTGACCACCGTCGCCGTGCTGCTGCCCTATCTGATCCTGGCCGTGCCCATTGTGGACGTGTTCACTGTGGTCGTAGACCGCATCCGGCGCGGCAAATCGCCCTTCGCCGCCGACAAGCGCCATCTCCATCACCGTCTGCTCCAGGCCGGTCTGCCACAGCGGCTGGTGGTGCTGCTGATCTATGCCCTAACCCTGTGGGTGGGCAGTTTGGCCCTGGCGATCTCGGACTTTCCCGCCGGTGGCACCTATGCTGCAGTTGCGACCGTGCTTCTGGGCTATATTGCCTGGGAAGCCTGGAAGCGATCCCATCCCACCTGAAACCCTTCTTAGGCAAGCCCCACCATGAGCTTGAGTGCGGAGGTTTTGTGCATTGGCACCGAGCTGTTATTGGGCGAGATCACCAACACCAATGCGCAGTACCTGGCGCAGCAACTGGCCGACCTGGGCATCTCCCACTACTACCAAACCGTGGTGGGCGACAACCGGCTGCGTATCAAAAAGGCGCTGGCCATCGCCTGTGAACGCGCCCAACTGATCATCACCACCGGCGGTCTCGGACCCACCCCCGACGACCTGACCACCGAAGCCCTGGCCGATTTCTTCGAAGCGCCCCTGATCGAGCGCCCCGAGATCTGGGCAGACATCAGCCACAAGTTCGCCGCCCGTGGCCTAACGCTCTCGCCCAGCAATCGCAAACAGGCCCTGCTGCCAGAGGGGGCCGAGATCCTGACCAATTCTGTCGGCAGCGCACCGGGGATCATCTGGCAGCCGCGCACGGGGCTCACCATCCTGACTTTTCCGGGGGTACCCGCCGAGCTCTACGCCATGTGGCAGCAGGTCGCCGCTCCCTACCTGCGCCGCCAGGGCTGGGGGCAAGAGGTGATCTACTCCCGCGTCCTGCGCTTTTGGGGGATCTCCGAATCGCTCCTAGCCGAGCAGGTGGCCGACCTGTTGCAGCTCACCAACCCCAGTGTGGCCCCCTACGCCAACCTGGGCGAAGTGCGGTTACGCCTGAGCGCCCGCGCTGCCAGCCAAGCCACTGCCCAGCAGCTCCTAGAGCCCATCGAGCGCCAGATCCGGACCGTTGCAGGCGAAGACTGTTACGGCAGCGATGGCGATTCCCTGGCTTCGGTGGTCGGGACCTGGCTGCAACAACAGCAGCAGACTCTGGGGATCGCAGAGTCTTGCACCGGGGGACAACTGGGAGAGATGATTACCCAGATACCAGGCAGCTCGGTCTACTTCCGAGGTGGTGTCATTTCTTATGACAACGCGGTCAAAGCAGCGCTGCTGGGGGTCAATCCTGACGACCTGGAAACCCACGGAGCCGTGAGTGCTCCAGTCGCCGAGCAGATGGCCCAAGGCGCTCGCACGCGTATCGGTGCCGACTGGGGGCTGAGCATCACTGGGATCGCGGGTCCTAGCGGTGGCACTCTGACCAAACCCGTGGGGTTAGTTTACGTGGGCTTGGCCGCTCCGGACGGCAGCGTTGAGGCGCGGGAATACCGCTTTGGCAGCAACCGCGACCGGGGCTGGATTCGCCACGTCAGCGCTTGCTCAGCCTTAGACCTGTTGCGCCGAAGATTATTGCGCAGCCGTCCTGCCCCAGAGCTGAGCTAATTCCAAATCGGTAGGTTAAGATGGGACTCATAACTCGTCAGACTGCTACCCGTTTGAAACACTTGAGGCTGTCACCGCAGGCCAAGTTGTGAGTGGGTGCCTAGCACACAGGAGCTAAGAGAGGAGCCTTTTACCGAGATGGAACAGGTCGAGAAGATACTAGAGAAGCTTCGGGAATGGGTTGATCGGTTGGTCGAAGTCCTGTTAGGGCCGAGTCACCAGCCAGAAGCAGAGCCAGTTCCCATCCCTGTCCGCAGCCGGAATCGCTAGAGCTTTCTTGCTCAGCATCTTAGTCCTACATGGCCCAAACCTAAACCTGTTGGGCAAGCGAGAACCTGAGTTCTACGGAAGCCTGACCCTTGATCAGATCGATGCTCTGCTGATTGCGGAAGCGCAGGATCTAGGGGCCAGGCTTCAGTGCTTTCAGTCCAACTGTGAGGGAATTTTGGTCAGTGCCGTGCAGGAGGCGTTGGGCACACATCAGGGCATCTTGATTAATCCAGCTGCCTACACCCATACCAGTGTGGCTCTGCGCGATGCGATTGCCGCAGTTGGTTTGCCGACGGTTGAGGTTCACCTCAGCAATGTCTACCGCCGCGAGCCGTTTCGCCACCACTCCTACATCGCCCCTGTGGCACTCGGTCAGATTAGCGGCTTTGGGGCTGAGAGCTATCGACTGGGGCTGCAAGCACTTGTCACTCATTTGCGGTCCGCAGCGGTGCCTTCGGCAGCGGCAGAGACGGTTCGAGATGCTGATACGGGTTCTCTGGCATCACCAGAGAGTAAATGATTTGCCGAGACAAGGGTGGGCAGTTCTGAGATCTCGACCTAGTCGGTGCAAATGCGGCGACGCATCGAGCGTAGTACTACCAGATGCGCCTGTCGCGAAACCTTTGAGAATTGCGACGGGGGTGTCGTTGCTGGACATAATCTCAACCGCAGCATCGACCTAAGGCAGGTGAGCTGTCAGGGGGCCTCAACCCGGCCAAAGCGCCGGTCGCGTGACTGATAGGCCAGCAATGCCTGATGAAACTCACTGCGTCCGAAGTCCGGCCAGAGGGTCTCAGTAACATACAGCTCCGTATAAGCCATCTGCCACAGCAAAAAGTTGGACAGGCGCATCTCGCCACTGGTCCGAATTAGCAGATCGGGATCGCAGGTGCCTGCTGTGTAGAGATGAGCTTCAAACAGTGCGTGATCGATTTGCTCAGGCTCCAGCTCACCGCGCTGAACTTGTGCAGCCAGGTGCCGACAGGCTTGCAAAATCTCCTGGCGTCCTCCGTAATTAGTGGCTACCACAAACTCAACGGCAGTATTACCAGCTGTTTGCCTGACCGCCTGTTCGATCTCCTTCTGCAGCGAGTGGGGCAGGGCTGGCAGATCGCCGACGAAGGAAATCTTGACCTTTTCCAAGATCATCTCGCGCAGTTCCCGCCGCAGGACGCGCTCGAATAGCAACATCAGAAAATCTACTTCTTCCACCGGGCGGCCCCAGTTCTCGGTCGAAAAAGCGTAGGCCGTGAGCGTAGGAATGCCCCAGTCCTTGCAGCAGCGCAGCAGATCTTTGAGGGTATCCACGCCACGGCGGTGTCCGAAAATGCGGGGCTGCCCCCGATGCCTTGCCCAGCGCCCATTGCCGTCCATGATCACGGCCACGTGGGCCGGTAACCGCAGGGGGTCTAGGTCTGTGGGCCGGTCACGCCACAGAGCAGACCCCACCGCGACCTCTTTTCCTGTCATTTCCTGTTCCGGGCCTCCTGAGACGCAGACATTCGGATCTTTTTGAACAGACGGGCCAGTTCTCTTCCCAGGGTCCCCAGTTCTCTACGCAGACCGCGCAATCCGGTCGTGACCGATTCTCGGTCAGGGCTGCGCGCCAAACGCTTTTCTAGCAACTCCTTGAGCTTGGCACTGGTCAAAGGTCGGTTCAGCGAGCCCATCTCGGCCAGCGAAATCGAGCCGGTTTCCTCGGAAACCACGATGCACACACAGTTCTCGACCCGCTCGGTGATCCCCATTGCTGCGCGGTGGCGCGTGCCCAACTGACGCGAGGCCGTGCGCTCCGAGATCGGCAGGATCACACCAGCCGCAACAATGCGCGAGTCACGCAACAGTACCGCACCATCGTGAAGCAGGGTTGTCGTCTGGAAAATGCTCTGCAACAGCTCTTTGGATAGATCGGCGTTAATGCGCACTCCAGGCACCGAAAAATCTCGCTCATCAATGGGGTAGCCAGTCTCCAGAATAATCAAGGCCCCAATTCGGTTCTGCGAGAGTTCGCGCACGGCCTCCACAATTTCGTCGATGACGCTTGTGGAGGTCAAGGAGAGCGCACGACTAGGCTGAAATAGCTTGGCTATTTCTCCCTGACCCAGCAGCTCCAGAAATCGCCGCAACTCGGACTGCAGGTTGACTGCCATGGCCACTGCCGCTCCGATCAGCAGCTTATCCAGCATGAAGTGCAGAAGGGGCAGTCCCTGCCAAGGCCCGCCAGACGCCGTCAAAGCCGACGCCAGCATGAGTACTATAAATCCCCGCACCATCCAGAGGGTGCGTCGTTCGCCGATGACTAGCAGCACCACGTAGGTCAGAGCCAGGACCGCCCCGACATCCAGAACACCGCGCAGCGACGAAATCCAGTCAACGTTGATACTAGCCAGCCACCGCTCCCACACCTGCGTTCAATGAAGTCTGCTCGAAGTCGCTCGCTTAGCCGCGCAACCGCTCGGGAAGGACATCCTGACGAAGCAGGTCCACCTGGGTTTCGCGCCGTAGGATCAAGCTGGCCCCGCCATCGCAAACGAGAACAGCTGCCGGACGGGGCACCCGGTTGTAGTTGGAAGCCATGCTGTAATTGTAGGCTCCGGTTCCCAGAACGACGAGGGTGTCGCCGCTGTTGGGCTCGGTCAGATAGGCGTCCCGAATCAAGATATCTCCCGATTCGCAGTGTTTGCCCGCGATGGTCACAATTGCCTGCTCCCCAGCATTCATACGATTGGCCAGCACCGCCCGATACTGCGACTGATAGGTAATCGGGCGCGGATTGTCAGACATGCCACCGTCCACTGCCACGTAGGTGCGAATCCCCGGCACAGTCTTGCGGCTGCCGACCCGGTAGGCGGTCACGCAGGCAGGACCCACTAGGGAACGCCCCGGCTCACAGATCAGCTTAGGCAAATTCACCCCTGCTGCCTGAGCACCGACAACCACGCTGGCGCTTATCGTCTGCACCCACTGCGCAATGCTGGGCGGGTCGTCTGACTCTACATAGCGGATACCCAGCCCACCACCCACGTTGAGTTCACGCACCTCCAGGCCGTAAGCGGCGGCCTTCGTGATCCATTCACCAAACACCCGACCCAGATCCTGATGCGGCTCCAATTCAAAGATCTGCGAGCCGATGTGAGCGTGAAAGCCCAAAAACTGCAGCTGCGGCGCTTGGCTCAAAAACGCCAGGACCTCTGGCAACTGGTTGGGATCAAAGCCGAACTTGCTGTCCAAGTGTCCGGTGCGAATGTACTCGTGGGTATGGCATTCGATCCCCGGCGTCAACCGTAGCATCACGCGCGGTCTCGGCTCAGCGGTTTGGGCCAGCTCACTGAGCGTCTGCAATTCCAGCCAGTTGTCCACCACCACCACGCAAGCAGCTTTGAGCGCGTACTCCAGTTCGCTACGAGACTTGTTATTGCCATGAAAATAGATGACTTGCGGACTGACGCCCGCCTCTAGTGCCGTGTAAAGTTCGCCTGCCGAGACCACATCGATCCCCAGACCTTCGTGGTTAACCAGCGCGCAGATTGCTAGGCAGCTCCAGGCCTTCGAGGCGTAGATCGTCAACGACGGTCCTGGATAATGAACTTGCAAGCTATCGCGGTACTGCTGGCAGGCGGTCCGCAGCGTGACTTCATCCAGGATGTAGAGCGGTGAGCCGAAGCGCTCAACCAGTTCCACCACATCGCAGCCACCGAGTTCCAGATGGTCTTGGTCATTGATGTGGGCTGTGAGCGGCAGAAGCTGCTGATTCGGGGAAGGCTGAGCGGCGAGAGCGGGGATAGGGGTCGGCAACAACATAGGGGTTCTGAGGTCCTCGTCCTCGTGTGCAAACAAAGCAGGTCATACTAGCACTTAGCGTACAACTACGCTCAGCCGTTCAGCCTGGAGCGCTGACTGCCTGAAGTAGCCGTTCTCGCCCCCGCCTGTCGGTGTTGCAAACTCTAGTTCTGACACCTCTGACTGAAGCCTCGCTTTCGCAGGTCGTCGCCCTCGATCAACTGTGTTTCGGAGGCTTGTGGACAGCGCAAGCGTATCAAGGGGAATTTCGCAGCAACCACAGCACCTTACTGGGCCTGATGACAGCTCAGGGGTTACTGGGGGTGGGCTGTCTCTGGAGTATCTTGGAAGAAGCGCATATCACCTTATTGGCGGTTCATCCTGAGCATCAAAAGCGGGGCTTTGGCTCCGCGCTCATCTGGGGGCTGCTGAATCAGGCGAGAAGCCTGGGCCTGGAATGGGCCACCCTGGAGGTTCGCGCCTCCAACACCTGTGCGCTAAACCTCTACCGGAAGTTCGGCTTCCAAGAGGTGGGGCGGCGGCGCAACTACTACCCAGATACGGGGGAAGATGGCATTGTTCTCTGGCGAGCCGGTCTAGATCAGGGAGAGTTCCAGGGATTCCTGGAAACTCAGTGGCGAGAATGTTCAGCCAAGCTCAATACCGGGGGTTGGCACTGGCAACTTGCCTCTGGTTTAGCGGCTCCTCACTCCTTTCGAGTGTAGGGTTTCACCCCTCAGGTCGCCTCTCCATAGCACTGAGTCCTTCAGTGATCCCGCCCCTGGCTGACGGTCTCGCCGACTACGAATCGGCGGGAAAGCCTGTGTTAGGATTACTCTACCGGCACGCAGCAGGTGAGTGGTAATACGCCATGTTTGAACGCTTTACCGAAAAAGCCATCAAGGTAATCATGTTGGCCCAGGAGGAAGCACGCCGCCTGGGTCATAACTTCGTTGGCACCGAGCAAATCTTACTAGGTCTTATTGGAGAAGGGACCGGCGTCGCCGCCAAAGTGCTGAAATCCATGGGGGTCAATCTGAAGGACGCCCGGATTGAGGTCGAAAAAATCATCGGAAGGGGCTCCGGCTTCGTCGCCGTAGAAATCCCCTTCACCCCCCGTGCAAAGCGGGTTCTAGAGCTCTCGCTAGAAGAAGCTCGTCAACTGGGACACAACTATATCGGTACGGAACATCTGCTGCTGGGCCTGATCCGAGAGGGCGAAGGAGTCGCCGCTCGGGTTTTGGAAAACCTCGGCGTAGACCTTTCAAAGGTGCGGACCCAAGTCATCCGCATGCTAGGTGAGACGGCTGAGGTTTCCTCGGGCGGTTCGCAGGGCCGTACCAAGACGCCCACGCTAGATGAGTTCGGCTCGAACCTCACGCAGATGGCGGGCGAAGGTAAACTCGACCCCGTGGTCGGTCGCCAGAAAGAGATCGAGCGCGTCATTCAAATCTTGGGTCGCCGGACCAAAAACAACCCAGTGCTGATTGGCGAGCCTGGGGTCGGCAAGACAGCGATTGCCGAGGGCTTGGCCCAGCGTATTGCCAACGGCGATGTCCCAGACATCCTGCAAGAGAAGCGCGTTGTCACGCTAGACATCGGTCTACTGGTAGCGGGTACCAAATATCGCGGTGAGTTTGAAGAGCGCCTCAAGAAGATCATGGATGAGATTCGCTCCGCAGCGAACGTCATTCTGGTGATTGACGAGGTCCACACCCTGATCGGGGCCGGCGCTGCTGAAGGCGCAATCGACGCCGCCAACATCCTCAAGCCAGCCCTGGCAAGAGGCGAGCTGCAGTGCATCGGCGCGACCACCCTAGACGAATATCGCAAGCACATCGAACGCGATGCGGCGCTGGAGCGTCGTTTCCAGCCGGTGATGGTGGGCGAGCCGACGGTGGACGAGACCATCGAGATCCTCTACGGTCTGCGCGACCGCTATGAGCAGCACCACAAGCTGAAGATCTCCGACGAGGCTCTCCATGCTGCCGCCAAACTCTCCGACCGCTACATCTCGGACCGATTCTTGCCGGACAAGGCAATTGACTTGGTCGATGAGGCGGGCTCCCGTGTCCGTCTGATCAACTCGCAGCTTCCCCCAGCTGCCAAAGAGCTGGATAAAGAACTGCGCCAAGTTCTCAAGGACAAGGATGACGCCGTTCGCTCTCAGGATTTCGACCGTGCGGGTGAGCTGCGCGACCGAGAGATGGAGATCAAGGCCGAAATCCGCGCCATCGCTCAGGCCAAAAAGACCGAGGTGATGGGCAGCGGTGACGGCGAGATGCCGGTGGTGTCTGAGGAAGACATCGCCCACATTGTTTCCTCCTGGACCGGCGTGCCGGTCAGCAAGCTCACGGAGTCCGAATCCGAGAAGCTGCTGCACATGGAGGATACGCTGCACCAGCGCATCGTCGGTCAGGAAGAGGCTGTCAAGGCGATCTCGCGGGCGATCCGTCGGGCGCGGGTTGGCCTGAAGAACCCCGACCGTCCGATCGCCAGCTTTATCTTCTCTGGGCCAACGGGTGTAGGTAAGACCGAGCTTGCTAAGGCTCTGGCCACCTACTTCTTTGGCTCGGAAGACGCCATGATCCGTCTGGACATGTCCGAGTTCATGGAGCGCCACACGGTCTCCAAGTTGATCGGTTCGCCGCCCGGCTATGTCGGCTACAACGAAGGCGGTCAGCTGACTGAAGCGGTCCGGCGGCGTCCTTACACGGTGGTCCTGTTCGACGAAATTGAGAAGGCCCACCCTGACGTGTTCAACATGCTGCTGCAGATCTTGGAGGATGGTCGCCTGACCGATGCCAAGGGACGCACTGTGGACTTCAAGAACACGCTGCTGATCATGACCTCGAACATCGGCTCGAAGGTGATTGAGAAGGGCGGTGGCGGTATTGGCTTCGAATACTCCGACAGCCAAGAAGACACCCAGTACACGCGCATCCGCTCCCTGGTAAATGAGGAGCTGAAGCAGTACTTCCGCCCTGAGTTCCTCAACCGGCTGGATGAGATCATCGTCTTCCGTCAGCTCAACAAGGTTGAGGTCAAGGAGATCGCCGACATCCTGCTCAAGGAAGTGGTCAACCGCCTCAAAGAGCAGAACATCTCGCTGGCAGTCACCGAGCGGTTCAAGGATCGCCTAGTGGAAGAGGGTTACAGCCCCAGCTACGGGGCGCGGCCGCTGCGTAGAGCGATTATGCGCCTGCTAGAGGACAGCCTGGCTGAAGAGATCCTCACTGGCCGAGTTCGCGAAGGAGCTAGCGTCTTGGTTGATGTGGACGACGAAGGCAAGGTAGTCTGCACCCCGGGAGAAGCACCAGCGATCACCGGCTCTGACGATCAGCGTCAGTTGATGCCTTCTACCTAGACTGCACAATCGGTTAAAAAAGGGCGGCGATCCGGAATCGGATCGCCGCTCTTTTGACTAGTTTGACTAGTGTGTTGGCGCTTGGCGAGATCAGACCAAGCCAGGTCCCTTGCTGCGCTCGTCACGTTTGGCAGTCAGGTTGCCTTCGCTGTCTTCGTTGACCTCTTGCAATTCCTCGGCCCGTTCGGCGGCTTGTGCTTCCTCTGCCTGCCGGAGGTCACCCGGCTCGTTGATGTACATCTCGGGCTCAACGGCGTAGTTATTGAGGAGCCCTTCCTGGTCCACGGTGTAGCCGCCGGTTGTGTCTAGGTTGTCGGCGTTGGCTCCCTGCTCTGCTCCAGGCGTGTGCTTGAAATCTTCACCTTCTCGCTCCCGACGCGCGGCAACCTCGGCGGGGACGATGCCTCGGTCATATTGTCCAGTCTCGGCATGTCCCGCTTGACCCGCCGAGGTTTCTTTATCAGAGGTTGCGTCGTTATCCATACCGCTCTCCTTCAAAGTAACTATTCAATCACTGCTTCAGAGTAAGATGGCGCAGTACGCGGCCCAAACCACCCTCAGGCTTAATCAAGCTAGATTTCACTCCGTCTTGGGTACGAGATTGTGCGCCTGAACACAGCACAACCGAGGGATAGACAGGTTTGTCTAGACGAAGACAGAAACGCGGTCGAAATAAGGAATAATTTCGGTGTGAGGTTGGGCGCGCGGTGGTAGTCCTGACCTCTTGAGTCCGAGCCATAGTGGTGTGAGCGTCATGTTTCGCGAACCTTCAAGCTTGTTGCGCTGGTCGCAGCATTGGGGTCTCCAGCAATCAGGCGAGCCCTTGCGATCGAGGCCTGTCCTTCAAATCCAGACCGCCTCTGCTGTGAGCTGAGCTCATTTGATCATGTTGCCTTTTCTGCCGCTTCTACCCGTGGCTCAGGTTGCGCCTGCGCCTGCGCCTGCGCCTGCGCCTGCGCCTCAAGTGATCTCGCGACAAGCTCCTCAGGAGATTTGGCAACCCCAGGAGGTGCGACCTCTGCCTGGGCAGCTGGATGCGATCCCCTTTTTCAACAGCAATAGCCCAGAATTGGTGCGCACCGAGGGCATCCTGCTCTCGACCTTCGCCCCGGAGGGCAAACAGGTGCCCCGCGCCCACCTCAATTTTCCCTTTGAAGGGCGTTTCAACCTGTTTGCCCATCACACCGCCCGAGCAGAAACCGCCAACGATAGCCGTTCTCTGTTCTTTGGCGTGATTGTCTACAACCCTGGGACACAGCCGATCACGGTGGATGTCTTGCAGGCCGCCAGTTACCTCAGCAACCCAGACGCGCCGTTCATCGAGCTGCCCTCCCATCTAGAAAATCCCATAGGCCGGGTCTACGCGGGACCTGGCAGTCGGGCGATGAACGACATTTTGCGAGGACGTCGCCAAAGCAGTTGGCCCGCCCAGATCATCATTGCACCCGGGCAAAGCCAGATGCTGGTCAACCTACCGATCCCCGGCTCGAATAGTCGCTCCACAATGATGCGCCTGTGGAGCAGTGGGCCGGTGTATGTCGCCAGTTTGGCGATGTTTGCCCGGGCCGAGCCGGGGGGGCGGGAGCGCCCTCCCACCCTGGCCGAGTGGGAAACGCTACTGAATACTCGCAGTCTGGCTGGGCCGCGAGACCGAGCGCCCACCCCCCTGGAGACTGCCACCGAGAGCCTGCTCTACGGTCGGGTGGCTGGGGTTGCGCAGGGCTCCGAGTGGCGCGCCCGGCTCACGGATAGTGCTCGGGCTCGGGATCTCAGCATTCCTCGGCGCGGTCAGGCGTTTTCCTATGGCCTCAGCACCTTAGACTTTGGCACCTTTGGCACGGGGCAGATCCAGAGCGCTCCCATGCTGGTGCGCTACCCCGACACCGCCTACCGAGCCCACGGCAACTATGGGATTGAGTACAACCTGACCCTGCCGCTGCGCAACGCCAGTGATCAGCCGCAAAGCGTGGCGCTGACCATCCAGACGCCGATCAAAGAAGATCAACCGATTAAGGGGGGCCTGCGCTTTTTTCTGCCGCCTGAGCCGCAGGTGTTTTTCCGAGGCACCGTTCGCTTGCGCTACAACGACGATCTGGGCCTCTCTCAAACTCGCTATATCCACTTGGTCCAGCGTCGAGGTCAGCAAGGCGATCCGCTCGTGACTTTCAGTCTGCGTCCAGGCGAGCGCCGCCTGGTCCAGGTCGATTTCCTCTATCCGCCAGACTCGACGCCGCCGCAGGTCCTGACTGTGCAAACCCTAGACGCCCAGACCGCCACCACGGTCCCCGCCGCACCACCCCGCTAGCCGCTCTGAGCAGGGGAGGGGTAGAGTGCAGAGCCTAAGCGGCCTGGCTGACCACTCGGCAGTCCGAGCAAACAGCTTGGAATTTGCAGCTAAAAGCCTGACAAACCGAGCCATCCTCTCGGAGGATGGCGCAAACAGCTTGGAATTTGCAGCTCCGGGCTCGGGAATGCGAGCAAAATTCTTGAACTGCGGCGCACAAGGCTCGGGCTCTGGAGCCCAGAACTCGGACGACAGAGCTGGCAGCCCGGCCCATGCGGGATGCTCTTAGCCCTGAGCGACCGTGACTTTGCGATGGGCCATGAGCACCTTCACATGGTCGGCTAAGCGGGTGGCTAGGGCGACGATGGTCAGCGTGGGATTGGCGTAGCCACCGTTCGGAAACACAGAACTGCCCGCGACGAACAGGTTGGCAACGCCATGAACCTGACAATTGGCATCGACTACCCCTTGCCTGGGGTCAGGATGCATGCGGGTGGTGCCCAGGTGGTGGTGAGTGCTAGCCGAGACAATTTGCGGCAGCTCACCATTGCGTTCAATCTGGAGCTGACCGAGCCCGGCGCGGGCGATTTCTTGGGCGAAGATCTCCTGAGCGCGGCAGATGCGCTGGACATCGCTGTGGCTCCAACGCCAATGGAGTTTCAGTTTTGGACAACCGAGCGCGTCGAGTTCAGTGCCCAGCGTGACTCGGTTGTCAGGATCGGGCGATTGTTCGGTTTGATTGAAGACTTCAAAGTAGGCAAATTCTCGCTCTTTGTGCGGCAGTTCAGACCAGCCGCCTCGCGCCCAGTCTGAATAAAAATAAGGCTGTTTGGTCAGTGCCCGATAGCCCAGAATCGCAATGTCATCCAGACCGGCTAGCACCTGACCCAGGTGAGCGACCCCATGCTCGGGCCACTGTTTGCGCAAGCCCGACGCCACCAGCGTTTTCAAAGAACTGACCGCAGTTGAGCCGTAGCGACGATGCCTCGGAAACAGCACCATGCTGACGTTCAGCAATTGCTCACGACGCAGGGTGTCTTCGCTGAGCGCTAGCTTACCCATGACAGACACGCCGTTACGCTGGCGTCGGTCATATAAGGCCGTCGAGTTGAACAGTTGCCGGTTGGCGGGGATGAGCTTACCCGTGCGAATCAGGGGATGGTCCATAAAAAATCGCCCGACTCGGTCCTGTTGGTTGCCGAGGCCAGCCTGCTGCGTCTGATTCGAAAGCAACAGCAGACGCGCGTTTTCGATGCCGCCGGTTGCCAGAATCACGATCTTGGCCCGGACCCAAAAGCGATTTCCCTGCAAGCAGGCCACGCGCACGCGGCTCACAGTGCCAGCGGTCTCATCGGTCTCCAGCTCCACCACATTTGCATGGAGGTAGGTGGTGATATTCTCGGCCTGCTGGAGTTCGCCTTGATGCAGATCGAGGAAGGCCGAACTAGGACCAAACTGAAACATACTGGTCGTCACTCGGTTGCTGACCAGCGGCAGGTGAGGCGTCTGGGCATCTTCCCAAGCGTCTGCTTCATAGGCATAGGGACCGGCCTGACAGATCGCTTGGGCTCGTCGATAGAAGGGCTCCAGTTCCGCTTTCGCAAACGGCCAGCCGCTGTAGGGCAGCCAATCGCGCGATTCAAAGTCGATGTCATCTAGGGGCATGTGCCTGACGCCAATGCGCCCACCGCCGATGCGAATGCACCAAGCGTGAGCCGTGCCTCCCAAACGGCGTCGGCGCGTCTCACTGGGTGCGTCGTAGGGGTCGCCGACCAGCTCGCCTGCATACAAAGACTGCGTGGGTGGATCGCGCTCGATTTGGCCACTTTCGAGCAGACAAACTCGAAAATCTTGACCGGCGAATTCGCGGGCCAAAGTCGTTCCCGCTGGCCCAGTGCCGACGATACAAACTTCAGTCTCAATCGTCTGGTCAGCGGGCAGTGTGCGTGCGTCAATCAACATCGAAATGAATACCTTGCCGGGGAGCCGGAGTCGCTCGGACTGATCGCTCAGCACAGCCCTAAACGCTTTGCAAAGATCTGGGATGAAAAGACAGGAGCTTAGCAGCTATCCCAGCGTACTGGCTGTGTCCAGACCTGCCTAGCGAGACACCTAGAGGCTCATCAAATCTTCGAACACTCTTCACAGTTGAGCCGCAGCAACCGTTTAAGCGCCGAGCACCTGGGCAATCACCGCTTCCAATTCAAGCTGGCTCAGGCGGGTGATCACAAATACCTCTTGCACACTCTTGCCTTTGCGGGCCTGAAGCTTGAAGCCGCCTCGAATGGGCGCAGAGACCCGCAGCAGCAGACGTGGGACCTGGGCGCGCACCGAGCAGATCACCGCTGGCGTAATGGTCTGGATCCCGTCTTGACGAGCGAGCTGATGCAGGATCGGGATCAGCCCGTGAACATGAGTGGAATGGTTCAAAACGACGCGCCCACTCATCAGTTCTCTCAGGTCGGGGTTGCGTTCAGCATAGCCCAGGCCGGGTCAAGGTTTGCGCAGCCGCACCGCCGTGCCAGAAGCGGTAATCAGCAACAGGACACCGCTCTGGTCGAGGTTGATCGTGCCGGTGTCCAGCTCGATTCCCACCACGGCATCTGCCCCCAGTTGCTGGGCACGCTGACCGAGTTCGGCCATCGCCTCTTGCTGGCCCTGCTGGAACACCCGCTCGTAGCCCGCCGTCCGTCCGCCGATGATGTCACGGATCCCGGCGAAGAAATCGCGCAGGGCATTGCTCCCGTACACGACCTCGGCGGTCACAATCCCCAGGTAGGCCTCGACTACCGCTCCCTGAATCACATCGGTTGTCGTTAAGATCATGGCTTGCTCCCTTCAGCAGAAACTGATTGACAGAAAAACTGATTGACAGAAACCTATTGACTGTAAATCACGTCCGCACAAAATGCCCATGCACAACCTGGCTCGAGTGCGGTTACCCTAGCGGCCAAGGGGAGCATCGGCCGCTTAAGCTGAGGGATGTTGCGATTTTGGTAACCAGTTCCCCGGTGCCGACTCCAATCGCTGATCTTTGAAATGGAAGATATGCGTTCTAGGGCTCCTCAACCGACCAAACCCCTCCATCCCCGCTCCGCCCAATGGCAGGAATGGACGCCTGCCGATGCGTCCATGCCGCCCGACCTGACTCAACTGGACAACATCAAAGCCCAGCTCGACTTGGTGTTGCTGGCCCTCGAAGCTCTGGCGGGCGTCGGCTCAGAGGATATGCTGCGAGCGGCCACTGAATTGCGGCTGACCGGCTTTACAGATCGGGTCGCCCTCTGGCGGATGCGAGCCTCTAGCCCCCTACGCAAAGGCAGCAGCGGGCGCAAGAAGCTGGACGTGGAGGAAGCCCGGGCTCTGGTGCTGATCGGTTGTCATCTGGCCGCTGAGCATCAGGCCCGCATCCGCCAAGCGGTGGCTCTGCTGGAGAAGCTCACCGAGCAGGGACGTCCTCCCCACCAGGCTGCGTTGCTGGGCGACTATCTAGACCGCTTCCAGAACACCTACCAGGAGCGTATGACCGAGCGCTTGCAAACTGGCGAGACACCGACCCCCGACCAGTTGACTAACCTGTGCCTGAAATTGCTAATTGACCTGTTGTTCTATAGCGGTCCAGGTGGTCCCCGCCGCTTGTGGATGGCTCTGCTCGACCGTAGCGCCCAGCGCCCAACCTGACCTGTTGTCAGTTTTTTCGGCTCCTACCATGACCGCTACCCTGCGCCGCTACGTACATCCGGCTGACGCACCCTCCTGCATCCTGGACATTTGGGCAGAAGCCTCGCCCCTGTCGCGCTGGGCGGGCCGTCCCCTGCTCAAAGACCTACGCTTCCGGCTGCGCTTTCTAGAAGCTGAGGTGGTCGTGATGGGCAATCATAGCCAGCTGGAGAGGCTCACCGAGATGGTGGACGCCTACGTGCGCGGTAAACTGACCTCGATTGCCAAACCGCAGCCCAATATTGATGGTCTGGAATTGAGTTCGGTGGGGGCCTTGCGCCATCGCTTGCAATTCGGCAGCTTGTCCGCCGAGCCGGGCCAGAAGGCTTCGCCGCTGGAGCCCATTATCCTCAGCACCTTACAGCTATTTGATTTGGTCGCCTGTCTGGAGCAGTGCACGGCGGAGGTGACAGCCCTGCCGGAGATCCACTCGCTGACGACGCGAACCGGCCATCTCTCGGGTCCCTGGTTCAAGGTCCAGGCGCTGCGCAGCGTTGCCCTGGTCGTGGTTACAGTGGGAGCCACGCTCACCACGGTACGCCTGCTGCAGGATAACCGTCCCAGTGCGCAGGAGGCTAGCGCGCCTGCGGCTGCCCGACCCGAATCGAAGCGCCAGGCGCTGCGCCCGAGTTCACCGGCAGTAACCCCCCGTCCACTGCCGACCGTGGTGCCGGGACCGACGCCACCGACCCAAACGCCTTTTGATCCTTTCACGGTCGAGACGCCAGATCTCTCGGAGCTGCCGCTACCGGCGGTGACCAACGTGCCGCCGCCACCGCCCGCGCTGCCGCCACCGCCACCCGTCCCTCCTGCTTCGTCTGCACCCGCCGCCCCACCATCAGCTCAACAGCCCGAAGTTGCATTGGCCCCCTCCGATCCCGTTGCCAGATCCGCGCCCGGCAGTGCGGGAACCAACCAAGACCGCGCGGTCGCCAGTTCGCCAGGCCGACGCAATCGGCTGCTGATCGATTCGGCCGCTCGCCTGCAGCAGCAACTCCAGGGCAGTTGGCTGCCGCCGCCCAACTTGGCCGCACCCCTCGATTACCGAGTCGCAGTTAGCCCTAATGGTGCGGTTCAGGAGGTCGCGCCGCTCAGCGAGTCGGCCCAAACCTACCGCAACTTGCTGCCGCTGACGCCCCTGCCGAGCAACTTCGGAGCGGGCAGTCCCGAAGTCCTCTACCTGCGCCTGAACCCGGATGGCCGTGTCCAAGTCAGTCGAACGCCGCTGCCCGCTTCAGGGAATTCTGGGGGGAATTCTGGAACTAGCGCTGGCTAAACGTCACCCGACCGTCGTGGGTCACGGTCTCTTCAAACACCGAGCCACCTGCTTCGACGCGCAGCCTGCCCTGCTTCCAGCCCAGCGTAAGGGGTGCTGTGCCCTCGCTGGGCTGGTAAAGCGCAAAGTGTTGGTTCCAGTCATGCTGTGCACCGTTGCGGACGACGCTGGGTAGGGAATTGTTCGGGTTGTGGCGCAGCTGGAGGCGACCGGTTGTGCCATTGAGCTGCACCCGCCCTGAGGTCAAGGCGCTCAAGTCTAGGCTGCTCTTAGTTTGCACTGCCCGTTTGAATTCGTCGTAGCTGCCGTGGGATTGCGGCTCGCCGACCTCTAGCGCGAAGCCTGCGTAGCCACTGCCTGTGATCGTGGCTTTCAGGGTCAGTTCATCGCGGTATTGGCCATCGTCGGTCGGACTCGTGGTGTAGGCGCTCAGGTTAATCGGGCGAACAGCCAGCCAGGTTTTCTCCAGCTGAAAAAACCAGATGTCACGGGCAACTTCGGCTTTGGCCGTTTTGGGAATCTGAAACAAAAAGGGCCGGCTATCTGCAGGTCGTAGCCAAATTGCCAGGTTCCGATATTGTCCGATTTGGTCCCCTTGGTCTTTAACCGACTGCACCCGCTCGCCGCCGGTATTGGCGACAAAGTAATCCACGCCGCGCCGGGAGTTCTCTGCCATTAGCTTGAAGGGAGAAACATCGCCGTCGCCGCTGTCTGCAACCACGCTGCCCAATTGATAGGTCTGGCCGAAAAACGTGGTCTCCCAGAACTTGGGTCGGTCTTCACCGCCAGGTTTCCAGTTTTCGTAAGTGGGTTTGCTGCTGAGCAACTCTACCGGTCTGGCGAACTGTTTTCGAGCCAGGGCTACAATTGCCTTAGGGGGTCGGTAGGCGCTGGTGATTAGGTGAATGGCATCCCGATCGGGCTCGGGATTGGCAACGATTGTGTCCCCGAAGTAGAGGGTTAGCAGCCGTGCCGCCAGCGAACCATAGACCACATTAGAGCCGCCATAGTCGCGCTTGCTGGGTCCGCCAAAGCCGCCACGGTAGTACTTCACTGCTGCCGTTGCACACAGCCAGTCCATTGCTGCCTTGCCCAGCAGTTTGACTTCAGAGTCCTTGGCGAAATCGTAGAGATTGGCGTAGGCCGAGAGGGTATGGCCGTGATAATTTTCTGAGTCCCATTCGCCCATACCAATGTGATAGAGCGCCCAAACGTAGCGCTGAAGCTTGCGCTTGTAGAGCTGGCGGACCGGTTCATTGCCGGTTTCCTCGGCCATGAGATAAACCGATACCTCACGCATTGCCCGCAAATTATCGGTGTTGCGCCCATCCACCCAGCCACCACGCACCTTAGGACCCCAACCCTGACCGCTGCCATCGCCGCGACCGTAGATTGAATGGGGCCGACCTTGGGGATCTTGTTTGGTCCACAGCTGCGCACCCGCGAACATGCGCTGCCGATAGGCCGGATCCAGAAACGCCCTTAGGAAAAAATACTTGCGCATCTGACCCTTGAGCGTGAAGGTGTAATAGTAATCAATGCCTTCGGTCTGGGCGTTATCGGCGGCTTGAATATCTTCGCTCTGCAAAAATTCTAGGGCTTTCTCGCGATTGCCTGCCAAAAAATCCAGCATCGCGTAGGGGTAGGAGCGCTTTTCGTTTTCGCCATCGGTATTGCCGTAGCCTTTGCCTGCATAATGCCGAATGGTTTGCGTTGCCCGTTGCTGAAATTCTGCCTCTAGTTCAGGCGTCCACTCATTCTTAAATTTGGGGTCGATGGGTAGCGGTTCAACGCGAATTGTCTTCGACGCGTCCATCACAACTGACGGTGAGGTTGACGTAGCACTGCTCTTAAAATCAGAGGGCGAAGCCATTGATGTTGGGGTGCTAGCGCTAGAGGTCGCAATCGTCTTGGCACTGCAAGCGAGAGCAATCAAAATCAACGTGCTCAGGGCAAGCCAGCGCGACAACCCAACAAAACTGCCTCGCTTGAATCGCAGCCCTATAGAGGTTCGAAAAACCTTCGCTTGCCGCCTCGATTTTCGCTGGGCCATAGCTCACTCAGGCAGTTTTTATCTCGAAATTGTCTGTCCCAGTATATTGACAATCTCTGAGGATAAGCTGCTCTTTCACTAGACACTTACGCCCTCAACAGTCTACTCACACCAACTTCATAAAGGCGGCGTTGCAGGGACTGACGGCGTGGAAACGGTGGGGGGCTGTCCTGGGCTAGGCGCTGGCGTCAGGAGCTCCTGCACCGAAGTGGGTGCACTGGGAGTCGTGGTCTGGACTGGGCTAGGCAGGGGTGGAAAGCTCTGGGCAGGCCCACTAGGTTCCGGTGAGGGGGCGGGGGTTGGTAGGTCTCGCTGCAATTGCTGACGCAGTGTTTCACGGGTATCGGGGTTGAGCAATAACCAGGTGCCGATTCCTATTAGCAGGCCCAGCAGCAACAGCGCCGCCACCCTAGCCTCTAGCCAGCGCCGAGGCTGCTTAGGCCGTAGGTCATCAGCTTGAGGGACGCTCTGCCCCAAGTGCAAAGTCGGCAGAGGCAGCGGCTCGGGCAAAGGCTCCTCAGGCGCGGTCTGAGTTTGCACTAGGTTGGCGTAGTCAGCCGCCTCCGCAGCCGCTTGGGCTTGGAAATCTTCTCGAATCGTGGGCACCTCTGTTTGATCTGCGCCTGCCGCCAACCCCGCTACCTGCGAGGGAGAAAGGGTTTCCTTCAGCTCTGACGGTGGACTGGGAGCCGTCAGACGAACATGGATCAAAACCACCGACACATTGTCGTGTCCGTTTTGGGTATTGGCGAGCTCAATCAGCTGGTTGCAGGCCTCAGGCAGAGAGATCTGCTGGTCCAAGATCGGTCGCAGGGTCTGCAACCAGTTCTGCTCCACGCGGTCATAGTCGCTGAGGCCGTCAGAGCACAGCAGAATGACGCTGTCATCGTCCAGGATGAAGCGCTGCACGGTGGGATGTAGGAAATCGGAGGCTCGGGTGCCCAAGGCCTGAGTCAGTGCCCCAGCATCGGGCCGCTGCAACGCCTCTCGGTAGAGGGCATGGCCCAGACGCACCTCGCGCGACGCCACATCATCATCCACAGTCAGCTGATGGCAACTGTCTCGGTTGATCCAGTAGGCTCGACTATCGCCAACGTGCGCCAGGTAAAACTCATGGCTGCTCTGGGTAGCCCCAGACGCCGGGGCTAAGGCCATCACCAAGGTCGTACCCATGCGCTGGCGGGCCTCGCGGTTTGCCCCGTCGTTCTGCGACACGATCAGGTTATTGACCACCCGCACCATCGCATCCAGCTGCGCTGCGACCACAGGTGGGGCGGTAACTGGCTCACGGTCTAGCTCCGCGATCAGCGCCTGCGCTTGGGGGCGTAAGGTCTGCACCGCCTGTCGACTGGCTACCTCGCCGCCCTCATGGCCGCCGATGCCATCACACACGATGCCGATGCGGACCTCGCGGGCGACGCCCCCCAGAACTACCCGGTCTGGGTAGCAGGTGTCTTCATTCTGGGTGCGCTGCGGGCCTTTATCGGTACCGCCCACGATCTGAATGCTCAGGGGCACCGTCTGCGCATGGTTGACCAAAATCGAATCCAGCTTGCCCTGGGCCTCATCCACGCTCAGCCGTCCAGAACCCAAAGCGTTGCACAGCTCCTGCAAACCCGGAGCCTGCTCCAGCAGCGACGACTGGGCCATCCAGCGTGACCACAGGGCTATAAGCTGCGTGATCGGCAGTGGCTGCTCTGGCTCATCGAATAGCAGTTCCCGCAAGCGCATCAAGGGGCCATCCACCCGCAAGTTCTCGGGCCACAACAGGCTGGCGGCAGCTCCCACTTGCGTGAGTGGTGTCCACAACGACAGAATCTGAGCCAGCCAGGAGAGTTGGCGCAGAGGGGCAGTCTCCGACCACACCTGCTCCAGCAGCGGGCGGAGGTTCCCCTCCGAATCTAGCGGTCCCTTCTCCAGCAGCAAGAGTTCGCCCGCCTCGCTAGGCAGCACTCCGTAGACCTCCGGTAGATGCAGTCGCCAGGGCTGAAGTCGCAAGTAGGTCAGTAAAGCTTCGGATAAATCCTCGGGCAGGCTGGGCATCCAGCCTGGGCGAGTGTCGAGCAACCGCTGCGGTCCCACAACCAAATACCGCTCTTGCAAGAGGCTGCCGGGCGACCACTCCTGGAGGACTGAGCTGGCCGACTTACTCGGGCCGCTTGCCCAAAGGTAGAGGTGGGGTATGGGCGTGCGACAGTTTTGGCAGAAAGCATGAGTCTGCGGATTGAGAGTCTGGCAGTTGGGGTTGGGGCAGTAGATGCTCCGGTCGTTGCTGCTCATGTGCCCACTTTACTCCCGCTCACACTCGAAGGCTTGTCCTAGACTATTGAAGCCTGAAATTTTAGCTTTCGAATAGCCACTCCTGTTGCCCCATGCCAATGACAGCCCCACTATGCAAGTCGCAATGGGCTGTCGCACCTGGAGACGCTGACCCTCAATCAAGGTGCCGTTGGAGCTGCCCAAGCCCATTACTTGACGATACCGCTGTGGAACCCCCTCCGTCTGCTGAGCGCCCAGCAGCGGGCAGGTTGCTCGGGGACAAGGGCGAGGGACGACGGCGGCCCGAGCCACGAGCGAGGCCGCAGGATCGCGAATGGCGGTAGTCAGGGTGTTCAAAGGCTCGGCTAGCTCTAACACAACCTGATGTACATCAATCACCTGATCGATCAAACTCAGCCTCGGCCGCAGGGGCACCGCCAGATTCAGGTAACGTCCGGGGGGCATGGTTCGGGCGAAGCGACCCTTCTTGAGCAAAAAGCCAACATACCGCGCCTCAATTGGATCTACCTTCAACGCTATCGGCGGGTCTAGGCTGAACTTCTGGACTAGCGGAGTCGAGTGATGGGTCATGGGCAGCGCGGCGGCTTGGAGCTTGAGTTCGGTAGACTCGCCAGCTCGGTATTCCCTGTCACCTAGGATAAGCCAGGCGGGGCCAAGCCACAGCAGAATTTGATATACTGGCGCTCTGGTACGGCGGCATAGCCAAGTGGTAAGGCAGAGGACTGCAAATCCTTTATCCCCCAGTTCGAATCTGGGTGCCGCCTTCGCAAAATGTCGAGTGCCGCTCTGTTTGTCGGCTCTGACACATTGCTGTCATCTTGACAAATCGGCTGGCGCTTTGCCGTATTAATGGCGTCGAAGCAGTGTTGACACAGACAGTATCGTCTTGACAAATTAATGTCACTGGAGCACCGATAGCGCGTTCGTGTCGCCTATCCTGCAATCAAATGCCCTCTTATGGTGGGGCTGCTCGCCGCTAGTGCCGCTGTGCTCTACACTGACCAAACGCTTCAAGCCCGCCCAGAGGTCGGCAAACTCGCCCACGTCCTCAACACACACACCCGCCATTGGGTCTGGCGGTCGCGGCTGCGCTCGTGCTGGCAAGGGCACTCGCTGCCTGCCCTTGCTGTTACTAGGCTTAAATGTGTTCGTAGAGCTTCTTCTGATTGGCTTTGAGTGCAATCACGTAATGTCCCTTAACTCAGTGCCCTTCGGTGCTGGAACTTATGCATGAGGCTTGACGGCTCACACGCCAGACTTCAAACCTCAATCGTGAGTTCTAGAACCTCTCCCGTCAGTCTCCGAACCTGGTTCATGAGGTTGAGAACCTCGCCTGAGAGTCTTTGAACCTCGCTCGTCAGTTTTAGAATCTCACCTGAGAGTCTTTGAGCCTCACCCGTCAGTTCCAGAACCTCGCGTGTGAGCCTCCGAACCTTGTCTGAGAGTCTTTGAACCTCAATCGTGAGTTTCGGAACCTCGTACCCGAGTCTCAGAACCGAAGGGCAGGGCTTGGGGGAGAAGTTGTAGCTGGTAGAGAGAGCCCCGGAATGGGGGGCGTTTGCCCCCCAAACCCCCCACTGGGGGACGAAGCGCCTCCCCCAGGCCCCCTGCGCAACGGGCTCACTGACGCGCTTGGTTCGGGGCGTTGGGCTCGGAGCTCTGTCAGCTAGCGTGCCCAGCTCGGGTAGGGCCTTCGAGCTGGGTGCGCTCCCGACCCAGGCGTACCTAGCGGGGATTATGTGTACAGACTTTCTACCTGCGTGAGATCCAGCCGGGACTGCGCCGCCAGCGTGAGCGGTGAGGTGTAGCCACGGGCGAGGCGCATCGCCCCCGCACAGCCGATCATCGCGGCGTTGTCAGTGCAGAATTTGAGCGGTGGGAAGATCACCTGTAGGCCGTGGGCCGCTGCTGCTTCAGACAGCTGAGTGCGCAGGCCACTGTTGGCTGCAACCCCGCCTCCCGCGATCACAGTTTCTAGCCCATAATCCAATGCACAGCTCAGGGTGCGTCTGGTCAGGGCACGGGCAACCGTGCCCTGAAAACTAGCCGCCAGATCCGCCAGCGGCAGCGCTTGACCCTGCTGCTGCAACTGCTGCACCAGCCGCAGCATGGCGGTCTTCAGGCCGCTGAAGCTGGCATCGTAGGGGTGAAACTTGCGACTGCCATCCCCCAAGCCCACATTGCCTTCGGGCAGCACAAAGGCGCTGGCATCGCCTTGTTGTGCCATCTGGTCAATCGCCGGTCCGCCCGGATAGCCCAGACCCAATAGCCGCGCCACCTTGTCAAACGCTTCCCCCGCCGCATCATCGCGCGTCTGCCCCAGTAACTTGTAGACGCCGTGGTCCCGAACCTGGATCAGGCTGGTGTGCCCACCCGACACCAGCAGAAACAAAAACGGCGGCTTCAGCTGCGGCTGGCTGAGATAGGCCGCATAGAGATGCCCCTCCAGGTGATGCACGCCGATCAGGGGCTTGGCGTGCACCAGCGCCAGCGTCTTCGCCGCCGTCAGACCCACCAGCAGCGCGCCCACCAGCCCCGGCGCACAGGTCACCGCAATGCCGTCAATGCTTTCCCAGCTCAAGCCTGACTGGGCCAAAGCTTCGGCGATCAGGGGGTTGATCGTCTCCACATGCTGCCGCGAGGCCACCTCCGGCACCACCCCTCCGTACTGCCGATGTAAGTCGATCTGAGAGGCCACCAAATTGCTGCGCACCTGGGTGTCTTCGACTACCGCCACCGACGTTTCGTCACAGCTGGTTTCGATGGCCAACACCGTTGTCATCTGTTGCCTAGCCAATCTGGCAGAAGAGAGTTTCCAAGGAGTTTTCAGTATAGCCCGATGCTAAAACAGGGGCGCGGCAAACCGCGCCCCTGCTGGCAAACCCACAAACTCTAAGCAGAGGCTGCAACAGCCAACCCAAGCTAAGGCATTGGGTGGAAAAGCAGGTCAGGGAAAAAGTAATTGAATCCAATCAAGATGACAGCGGTGATCACCATCCAAACCGCAGCAATCACAGGAGCAGTCGATAGATACTTGAGGAAATCTTGCATGAGAACAGCTCTCCAAAACAGAGTTAGCGAGATGGAAACAACTAGCGCGGCGAAACCGTGATCTCTTCGTCCTTGGCCACCAGTTCCCCTGTGGCAAATTCCTTCAGGGCAGCCAGCGGCCAGGCGAACCCTGAAAACGCGAACTTCACCGCAGCAGGCACATCAATGATGATTTCTTTTTCTTCGGGGGAGCTGCTCTTTTGAGCCGCTTGCAGATAGGCCCGGCCCACCCAACCGATCCAGCCCGCAATGTAGAGGAACAGAATGCTCGGAATCAAAAAGTCACCCGCATGGCTCAGGCGACCGTCCACCACTAAGTGAGGCAGGCCCTCCGGACCACAGAGCGCACCGGATCTAGCGTAAAAATCAAACCGCTGCTTAGCCTGTGGCGTGGCAGCATTAGCTGCGCGTTCCGTATACGCAGGCGATTCACCGCAAGGCACGAGCCCGACCACATCCGCAGAAGCCGCAGGCGCAACACTGAGCCAGAGGCCGAGCGCCAAAATCAGAGCAAACAATCGTCGCATGAAATTGTTTCCCTTTGTTACAGAACAAGAACTTTTTTGTACGCGAAGATTCAGACTTCCCATACTGATGAGTTTAAGAGAACTCGGAGGTTATCATACCCCCTTCGGTATAGCCTTGCGAAATTGGGGTGAGTCTTAAGTTTTTTAAAGGGCTCTGCTGCCGGAAATTGGCCAGACTTCTCGCCTAAAATACAGGCGACTGCGTCTCCAGTTCCTAACTCCAAGAGGACGTCATTGCATGAGCGATGCCAGAACGCGTGAGTACATTCAGCCAGCCGTGGGCGATCCTCAGATTGGCAACCTGGAGACACCCGTCAATGCTTCGAGGTTCAGCCAGATTTGGCTCAATAATCTGCCGGCCTATCGTTCAGGGGTAACGCCGCTGCAGCGGGGGTTGGAGGTGGGCATGGCCCATGGCTATTTTCTGGTGGGGCCTTTTGCCTGGCTGGGTCCGCTGCGTACCACCGAGCTGAGAAATCTCGCGGGTCTGCTCTCAGCCATCGGCCTAATTGTGATTTTGACCCTCTGCCTATCGCTGTACGGCAGCACCACCTACCAATCGCCCGAGCCGGTTCCGGCTGCCGCAGCCACGGCACCGGAGGCACTGCATACGTCCGACGGTTGGAGCCAGTTTGCTGGGGGCTTCTTGGTCGGTGGCATTGGCAGCGCCGGGTTTGCCTGCCTGTTGCTGTCCAATCTTGATATTCTGCGGGGTCTTTCTCGGAATCTGTTTCACTAACCAGGGGCAGCGAGTGGTGTTGCAGCACAGCCGAGCGCAACTCGTGCAGAGGGCGCTAGTCACCGCCGACCAGATGCGAGCGATCGAAGCACGGGGCTTTGAGGCTGGGATGCCAGTCGAAGCGTTGATGGAGAAGGTCGGAGGCCTGATTGCGCGTCGAGCTCAGGCGCTTTACCCGCTGGCCAACTGGGCTCGGGTTGGCGTTCTGGTCGGGCCGGGGCACAATGGCGGCGACGCTTTGGTGGTGGCGCGAGAGCTAGCGTTTGCCGGATATGCCGTGCGTTTCTACCAGCCTCTGGTGCGACTGAAGCCGCTGACTGAGGCCCACGCCCGCTATGGGCGCAACCTGGGAATCGTTCAGGTGAGCCAGCCCCAGGCATTAGCAGACTGCGACTGGCTCCTAGATGGTCTATTCGGCTTCGGCCTAACGCGAGAACTGACTGGCCCAGTGGCGGAGGCCATCGACCAGATCAACCGTTGGGGTAAGCCGGTGCTTAGCATCGACTTACCCTCTGGCCTACACAGCGACAGTGGCCAGGTTCTGGGCACGGCGCTGCACGCGCAGCGCACCCTCTGTCTGGGGCTGTGGAAGCGGGGGTTGGTCCAAGAGCAAGCGCTCACTGCGGTTGGCGAGGCCGAGCTGATTGACTTCGACCTGCCCTTGGCCGATCTTGAGGCGGTGCTGGGGACCCAGCCTTCCCTGCTGCGAGTCACGCCCGATCTGGCTCTGCAACAGCTGCCCTTGCGGCGTCCGCTAGCAACTCACAAGTATCAGATGGGTCATCTGCTGGTGATCGCGGGCTCCCAGCGTTATGGCGGCGCGACGCTACTGAGCAGCCTGGGAGCCCGCGCCAGCGGCGTCGGCATGCTCAGTATTGCGGTGCCGGCCTCCCTAAAACCGCTCGTGGTGGCGCACCTGCCCGAGGCGCTGGTGTTGGGCTGCGAAGAGACCGATAGTGGGGCCATCACCCGCTTGCCCGAGGACCTAGATCTCAACCAGTTCCAGACGATTGCTTGCGGGCCGGGGCTGAGCCTAGAGGCGGCAGGCGTGGTAGAGCAGGTGCTGTCTGAGCAGTACGCCGGTCCGCTGGTGCTAGACGCCGATGGCTTGAACCTGCTCGCAAAGTTGGGCGTGGCGCGGCTGCATGCCCGCCCGGCTCCCACCCTGCTCACCCCCCATCTAGGCGAATTCAAGCGCCTGTTCCCGAGTCTGGCTGAGCCGCTGATCGACCGCATTGATGCCGCCCAGGCTGCGGCGCGGCAGGCCCAAGCGATCGTGCTGCTCAAAGGGGCGCGGCTGATCGTCGCCGGGCAGCAACAGACCTGGGTGAACCCCGAAAGCACCCCGGCCTTGGCTCGGGGTGGCAGTGGCGATGTGTTGACCGGCCTGCTGGGAGGCTTGCTGGCCCAGGCTGCCGCCGCAGGCAATCTGACCGAAGCCGCAGCGGTGTTGCAAGCGGCTAGCGCGGCCTGGTGGCACGCGCAGGCAGGGCTCTACGCAGTTCGCCAGCGGACGCAGCTGGGCGTCGACGCACAAACCTTGGCCCAAAGTTTGGTCCCTGCCTTGCACCTCTGGCAGGATAGTTCTGTGACCGGTTCATAGCGCAGGGTGTGAAAACTGAATTAAAACGCCAGATGTAGCGGAAAATCTCAGTGTGTATCCCTGTTGCTACGAAAACTGGATGGCTACCTTGGCACTGAAGGCCCGACTCAGGCTTCAACGCTATATGGACCAGTACGGCTGGTCCGTTCGCGATCTGTCTTATGAAGCGCGCGTTCCCTACACGACGGTCAAACGTCTCAGCGAACATGCAGTTTCCCAAATTCATATCCCCACGATCACTGCCTTGGCGAGAGCCCTGGGTTGTGACTGGATGGAATTGGTAGAGCTGGTGGACGTAGACGACGAAACGGACCCACCGGAGCCGCAGGTGCTCCAACAGGAGTTCTAGCCAACCCTGCGAGACCGAAATGCTTCACAGCCAGCCGCACCTTGGGCTGGCACTGGTTTTTCTCGCGCCAATTTTCCCGGCCCCAGGCATGACCTAAAATTGGGGCCTACGCTGTCGGGCACTGGTGCCACGCGCAGTGAAATGCTTGCGGGGTCAGAGTGATGTTTGCGAAGTGGTCACTGCCGCTGAAGGTGGCTCTGCTAGGGATTGGGGTCCTGGTGATTGGGCTGGGGCCGGGGGTGAATCTGTGGGTCGAGGACCTGTGGTTCCAAGTGACCGGCTACGGCAGTGTGTTTCAGCTGCGGCTGCTCGCTCAGGGGCTGCTGGGGCTGTTGGGGTTCTTGGTCGCGGGGCTCTTGGCAGGGGGCAATGTGCTCTGGGCCTGGCGACGCGAGACAGAGCCTGCTACGAGCGTCCCCCCCGACAGCCGCGAGCGTCGCCGTGTCCGGACCAGCGATCAGATCGTCACCTCGGCGCGACTCTCCCGGAGTGCTGCGTCGCCTCAGCCCAGGCCAAGTCGGGCCATCGAAACTGATCGCCTACGGCAGTATGGCCGGGACTGGAGCCTGCTGGGCGTGGGGGGCTTGACAGTGCTGCTGGCGGTTGATCTGGCGCGCGCCTGGCTGTTGGTGTTGGCCTGGCTGCATCAGCAGCCCTTCGGCAGTACCGACCCGGTCTTTGGGCGGGATCTCAGCTTCTATGTCTTTACGCTGCCCGTGCTGCAGCGCTTGCAGAGCTGGGGATTCAACCTAGTGGCCTTGACTTTGCTGGCCGTGGCGCTGGTGTACTGCTATCGGCGCGGGGCGCTGGGGAGCGGGTCGAGCTTTCAAGGCTTCCAACCTGCCGACCGGCGGCACTGGATGGGCCTGATGGGCGTGCTGCTGCTGCTGGTTAGCCTGGGGCACTGGCTGCGGCGCTATGAGCTGCTGAACTCTGAGCGCGGCGTGGTGTTCGGTGCGGGCTACGCCGACCTGAACGCAGCCCTGCCTGCCCAAAGTTTTCTGGCAGGCGTTGCCTTGGTGGGTGGCGGCTTGCTGTTGGCACTGGCCTGGCGTGGCGGGCGGCTAGACGGCTGGAAAACGCTGACCAGTCTGGGGCTCGGCTATGGTTTGTTGTTATTTGGGCTGGGGCTGGTCTACCCGGCGGCGGTTCAGCGCTTGGTGGTGCAGCCGACCGAATTGGCGCGGGAGCAGCCCTACCTGGAGCGCAATATTGCGTTTACACGGCAAGCGTTTGGCCTGGGGCAGATCGCGGAGAAACCTTATGAGGTCAAATTTGACCTGACGCGTGCGGACCTCACCGCCAACGCCGCCACGCTCAACAACATCCGCCTGTGGGACAACCGCCCGCTGCTTGATGCCTACAGCCAGCTCCAGGAGATCCGGCTCTACTACAGCTTTGCCGGGGTCGATGTGGACCGCTACCGCATCGGCAGCGAGACGCGCCAGGTGATTCTCGCCGCCCGGGAGCTGGACTACGAGCAGGTGCCACCGCGCGCGCAGACCTGGGTGAATCAGAATTTTCTCTACACCCACGGCTACGGCCTGGTCCTGAGCCCGGTGAACGCCGTGACTGCCGAGGGCCAGCCGGACTTTTTCATTCAGGACATCCCGCCCCGAGCCACCAGCGCTAGCGTGGCTGCCAGCCTGCCGGTGCGGGTGCCGGGCATTTACTATGGCGAACTCAGCCGCCAACCGGTGTTTGTGCGCACCAAAGCTCAGGAGCTGGACTATCCCGAGGGCGATCAGAACGTCTACACCCGCTATAACGGTGCGCCTGGCTTGGCCGTGGGCCATTTCTGGCAGCGACTGCTCTATGCCTGGTACTTCCGCGACCCGCGCATCCTGCTGACCCAAAACTTCACGCCGGATAGCCAGATCCTGTTCCGGCGCACGATCCGCGAACGGGCGGCGACCTTGGTCCCGTTTTTGCACTATGACTCCGATCCCTACCTGGTTGTGCTCGACGGCAGGCTGCACTGGCTACTGGATGCCTACACGACCAGCGACCACTATCCTTACTCAGAGCCGATCCGCTCCAGCGCGGCGCGAGCCCTGCCCAGCCGCACGGCCAACTCGGCTGACGCAGACGCGGAGCCGCCCGTCGATCCGCAGCAGCAGGCTGAGCAGCATCCGGAATACCGCGATCCGCTGGTGGATCTGGGTGACCTCAACTACATTCGCAATTCGGTCAAAGTGGTGATCGATGCCTACAACGGCACGGTGGGCTACTACATTGCCGATCCCGATGACCCCTTGGTTCAGACCTATGCAGCGGCGTTTCCTGGCTTGTTTCAGCCGCTGTCGGCCTTACCGGCAGGCTTAGAGGCCCACCTGCGCTATCCCACCAGCCTGTTTGCTGCGCAGTCGCGCTTGTATGCCACCTATCACATGCGCGATCCGCAGGTGTTTTACAACAAGGAGGATCAGTGGCAGATCCCGCTAGAACTGCTGGGCAGTCAGCCGATTCTGGTCCCGCCTCACTACTTTTTTATGAAGCTGCCGGGTGAGCAGCGCGAGGAGTTTATTCTGATGACTCCTTTCACGCCGACGCGCAAGGACAACATGATCGCCTGGTTGGCTGCTCGGTCGGATGGCGAACAGTATGGCAAGCTTCTGGCGTTCCAGTTCTCGAAGCAGGAGCTGATTTACGGCCCGCGCCAGATTGAGGCGCGCATTGACCAGGACCCGGTGATCTCGCAGCAGATTACGCTCTGGAGTCAGCGGGGGTCGCAGGTGTATCGGGGCAATGTCTTGGTCATTCCGATCAACAGCTCGATTTTGTATGTGGAACCGCTGTATCTGCAGGCGGAGCAGAGCAGGCTGCCGGAGCTGCGGCGGGTGATCGTGGCCTATGAGGATCAGATTGTGATGTCTCCGACTCTGGAGGAGTCGCTGCGGCTGGTGTTTGGCACGGCAGAGACTACCGCTACTCCTGCCAGCCTCACACCGCCGGGCTTGAGCTTGCCGCTGCCTGGCACCACGGACAATCCTTTGGCTGGGGACCTGGTGCAGCAGGCGTTACGGCAGTGGGAGGCAGCGCAGCAGGCTCTGGTGCGGGGTAACCAGAATGACTATGGCAGGCTACAGCGGGAGCTGTATGAGACGCTGCGCGAGTTGGAGCAACAGGTCGGCCCCAGCGGCAGTCGCTAAGGGCTGCCTTACAGGACGGTCCGAATCAGGATGCGCATGACTTCGCCGGGGTTGCCGGTGGGTTGGGGAGGGCTCCATTGCCAGATTTGGGCGTAGCCGAGGCGATATTGGGTGCGCACGTAGGTTTCGACGGCGGGGGCGGGGCCGATCACTAGGATGCGCAGGCGGGGTTTGCCGGGGGGTGAGGCGGGGATGCTGAGGGGGATGTCGGCTCCTCCGGCTCCCCAAGCTGGGGGGGAGCCATCTCCGGTTTCTGCTGAACTCGGGGGGCTGGGGGGATGTTGCTTGTGGGTGGCGTGGGCGTGAAGTTGGCGGCTTAGGAAGTGCAGCAGGTGAGCGAGCAGCAGCAGGTTGTCTTTAGCAACAGTAGGCGTCAGAAACATTAGAAGACACTCCAAGGTGGTGATGGGTAAATGGGTTGCGATGGTTGCCCAAAACCGAAGCCACCCCGTTGCAATGCCATAGCAAGCTGGGGTGGCTAGTGTGAGTGTTAAGCTCTCTCCTAGCCTCCTCGCTGGGGTCTACAGCGTTGGGGGTTAGCCATTCAGATGCTGCTGCAACAGGTCTGAGTGGCGCTCGGGTTCTGTAGCGGTTGGGTCTACTCGTCTAGGCTTTTATGCCGAATACAACTGAGTGATGACAGTAGTATGAGTCTGGTAGCGCGTCAACCGTGCGTGAGCAAAAGTTTGTGAGGCCCCCCTAACCCCCCAAGTTTGGGGGGAACCAGATCTCTTGCTCCCCCCAAACTCGGGGGGCCGGGGGGGCCTCTTTCAGCCATTTCTGTGCTACGACCTTATCAAGCCTCTCTCTAGCCCTCGGATCACCTCCATGCCCCGCGACTTCTCCCACCAGAATCTCCGAGGCCGCTCGTTTAAAGGACAAGACCTCACAGGTGCAGACTTTAGTTATGCGGATATCCGAGGCGCAGACTTTAGTAAGGCTAATCTCAGTAACGCTAATTTCACCGGAGCCAAAGCTGGTCTACAAAGGCGCTGGGCTGTCGGTTTATTAATCGTCTCGTTAGTACTGGCAGCCCTCTTAGGATTTTTCTCAGCGCTCGTTGGTTATTTTGCAGTCTATTTTTTCATTCCTGGAAATAATTACAATCCCATCGCCGGAATTATTGTTCTAGCAGTAACTGCAAGCTTCTTCTTCATTACCATTCGTCAAGGTATAGAAGCTGCTGTAGGGTTTGCGGTTGCGGTTGGCGCTGGCGCTGGCGCTGTCGCTTTCGCTTTCGCTGGCGCTGGCGCTGTCGCTTTCGCTGGCGCTTTCGCTGTCGCTGTCGCTGGCGCTGTCGCTGGCGCTGGCGCTGTCGCTTTCGCTGGCGCTGTCGCTTTCGCTGGCGCTGTCGCTGTCGCTGGCGCTGTCGCTGTCGCTGTCGCTGTCGCTGTCGCTGGCGCTGGCGGTGGTGCTGCAGTCGCTGTCGCTGTCGCTGGCGCTGGCGCTGTCGCTGTCGCTGGCGCTGGCGCTGGCGCTACGCTGAGTGGCTACATCGCCTGGCGGGCGTTGAAAGAAGATGAGAAGTTTGCTTTAGTTCGGAGAATTGCGATAGCGTTTGCTGCGATAGGGGGCACGAGTTTCCGTAGCGCTGACTTGACAGAGGCTAATTTCGCTCAGGCAATTCTTAAAAGTACAGATCTAAGAAAAGCTAGCGTAACGCTGACCTGCTGGTCTCAAACCCAGAAGCTAGACCGAGCCAGAGTCGGCGGCACCATTTTACTAGAGCCAACCGTTCGCGACTTATTGGTGACCAGTCAGGGCAAAGGCAAGGCTTATATCGGGCGCAACCTCAAAGGCGCAAACCTCAGCAATGCAGACCTCAGCGATGCTGACCTCACCGAAGCCGACATCAGTGGCGCAACCTTACAGGGTGCAAACTTGGAACGAGCCAATCTAACCAAAACCCAAGCGCTCAACGCGAACTTCGATCAGGCTCGACTTACCGGAGCCTGCCTCGAAGCCTGGAACATCGACAGCACGACCCAACTCGATGGCGCACTCTGCGACTACGTCTACCTGCTCAACAACCAACGCGAACGCCGCCCTAGCAGCGGCAACTTCGCCCCCGGCGAATTCACCAAACTCTTCCAAGAAGTCCTGAGCACCGTTGACCTAATCTTCCGCAACGGCATCGACTGGAAAGCCTTTACCTACTCCTTTAACAAACTCATCCTCAACAACGAAGGTGTTGAGCTATCTATCCAGAGCATCGAGAATAAAGGCGATGGCGTGGTGGTTGTTAAAGTCAACACGCCCCCCGACGCCAATAAAGCCCAACTCCACCAAGACTTCAACCAAACCTACGACACCGCCCTCAAAGCCCTAGAAGCCAGATATCAAGCCGAACTCCAGGGCAAAGACAACCAAATCAGCCTCTACCGCCAGCAAAGCGCAGACATGAAAGAAATTGCCAGTCTGCTCGCCAACCGCCCGATCACCGTCAACGCCACCGCCGAGAGCAAAGCCATGAACGAAAGCACCGACTCCAGCCGCAAGCTCCAAATCGGAGACATTGGCGGCGACTTCAACGCCAGCGGTACAGCCCTCAACTTAGGCGACATCAGCGGCACTGTAACCAACACGATTAACCAACTCCCCGCCTCCCCCGACCCCGACCAGCCCGGCCTCAAAGAACTCCTGGTCCAGCTCCAAGCCACCATCGAAGCCGAAGCCGAACTGCAGCCTGCGGACAAAGCCGAAGCCCTAGAGCAGGTCAAAGTGCTAGCCGAAGCAGGCAAAAGCCCCCAAGAAGGACCGATCCAAAAGGCGGCAAAGACCGCAACCACCATGCTGCGAGGCATCACCGCCGCCCTGCCCAGCACCACCGCCCTAGTCAAAGCCGTTGCCGAGCTGCTGCCCCTCATCGCCAAACTGTTGGGCTTGGGATAGCAGTTTATCTGTCCAGTCCCGAACACCACCCTTGAGCTTCTGAGCCTCGCCATCCCAGCTTTTTGCTCAAACTCCCGAGCCCTGAGCCCGACTGCCCGAGCTTTTTGCTCGAACTCCCGAGCGCCGAGCCCGACTGTCCGAGTTTTTTGCTCAAACTCCCGAGCCTGAAGCTCCGCAAGCCAGGCTTTTTGCTCAGAGTTTCCAGATTTTTGCTTGAAGCCCCGAGTCCTGAGCCACCCCTGCCGAGATCTGATACCAATTCATAACAATCTCAATAAGCTAGCGGTGTTTTAACAGGACAGGCAGCCCCACTGAGCTGCCTGTCCGTCATTTTCTGAGGAGTTTACCAGAGCGCCTGGATTGGCTGACCGTTGTATGGGGCTGTCTGACTCGGTGAAGTCTGACCATAGCCTCCGCCCGTAGCCGGGGTTGTACTCGTCCCAGAGGTTCCCTGAGGAGTTGAGGTAGGGGGGCTCGACTGCCTAGGTGTCTGGTATGCGCCGCCACTAGGCGTTGCCCGAGGCGTGGGAGTAGACAGGCCGCCTGGCTGTCCGGGCGTCTGGGTACTGCCCGCACCATCGCCGCTACCCGTGCCACCACCTGTGCCACTGCCACTGCCACTGCCACTGCCGCCGCCACTGCCGCTACCACCACCGCCAGCATCACCGCCAGCAGCACCACCGCCACCTGTGCCGCCACCATCTGTGCCGCTGCCAGCAGCACCACCGCCACCCGTGCCGCTGCCACCGCCACCTTGGGCCAGTAATTGAGCCGCTTGACGGTCTAACTGAGCACTACCCAGACTGTTGTGCAGAGATGAGTCAGAAGAGCCAGAGCCCGAATTCAGCATTGCTGCTGCGGGAAAACTCCCCATCAGAAAGCCGGTACTAGCAGCTCCCACAAAGATGGCACAGCTCTTCTTGATTAGATTCTTTCTAGCCTGGATATTCATTGATATTCCTCTATCTTTTCCACTGCGAGTTTCAGCCTTACCGACAGCATTTTTGGGCTTTGGTAAGCAAGCTTAAACTGGCAAAAGTTGCAACTGGATTGACGCTAGAGACCCAAAAAATGTCAAGGCAGATCAAAGCTCAACTTTGGGAGCTTAGCCTTTCCTTTTTGCACATTCCTCCATCGCAAGAAGGATCAAAATTTTGAGCTAAGCGGTATATGGAGCATATGGAAAATAGACAGGCCTTAAAAAAAGCTTGATACTTCTGGCACTCGAAAACTTGCCGAAGCGCTATTGCTGAAAACTTAGAAACAGCCGCTATTAGACCCGCTCAACTAAAAGCTGACGCGGTCTCGAGCCCCCCTGCGTCAACGCTTACCGCCTGACAAGTCGGGAGCCACAGTCGCGGTGGGGCGGGGCGCAGGCGCAGCAGGTTGGGGTCTGGGCGGGCTCGGTCGCTGAGCCGGTGAGCCCGCCCGAGCCTGTTGATAAAAGCGCAGCACTCGCTGGGTGTAGGAGCCAGTCTCAGCGTTGTTGTAGCGATTGGGGTCACCCGTCATCCACCAAGCAGCGGCGCGACGCACGGCGACCGACTCATTGCCCCCCATACGAGACTGCTCGCGCAAAACATCCCGCATCACACATACCAGCACCGACCGCGCAGTTGCAGGACTGGCCTCAAACTGAGCAGGCGTCAACTCCCGTCCGATACAGCTCCTGGACCAGCGGGGGATATTGGCCGGGAGGACCTGCCAGTCGCTGTAGAGCCCATCGTTTTGGTTGCCGGTTTGGGGAGCCGCCCGTCGCAACGCCTCCACCAATGCCCCCACTTGCCCATCCGAAACCTGGGCCTGAGCGGGCAGCACCCACAACAGACCTAGGCCAATCAAAATCCCACTGATGCATTGCCGCAATCGACTAACCCCCACCCACGCTCAATTTCATTGTTGGGCACAAACCGAGCAGACCAATAGCTCCCGCGATAGATTAGGGCGGTCGTTCCAGTGGTTCAACCAGAATTGGGCCGGGTTTCCCAGTCAATCACAGCGGTGGGTGCCCCGGTAAAGGTGGGGTCTAGGAGGCGAGCCCGCTGGGCAGAGATCTCAGCCAGGTTGATACTCTCACCCAGCAGGCCCTTAGGGCAGAAGCGTCCGGCTTGGAGCAGCCGCAGCAGCCGAGCCGCATCCGTTGCCCACGGGGTCCACGCTGCCCACGCTTGGGTGGGCTCCGGCCCCAACAGAATCCGGCCTGGAACGTGAACCGCGTGGTAGAGGTCGATGGGACTGGTCAGGGTCGGTGCCAGCAGCAAGATCCGGGCCTCCTTGCGACAGTGGCCCAACAACGGTGCCACCTGATCCGGCTCAGTTGCGGTCACGAAGACCACATCCGCGCCGCCGCGACTGCTGCCATGGAGCAGGGTTTCGGGCCAGGCCAGGTCCTGGGACGAAGCGACCCGAGCTGCCCCGAGCCGCTGCGCGTGGGTGCGTCGAGGCGCACGAGCATCGACCGCTGCGATCGTCCCAGCGCCCGCCAGACGGCACAACGAGACCAGCATCAGCCCCGTCCAGTTGAGGCCGAGCACCACCGCCTGCATGCCGATTTCTAGTCCCACTCGGCGCAGCGCGGCGAGCAGGGGAGACGCCGCCCCGGCCAACAGCGCTAGCCGCTGATCGGTCCCAGCCGTCAGGGGCAGACAGGTCACCGCAGGCACCCAACACTCGGGCGCAAGCTCACCCGCAGCCAGAACCAGCGTTCCTACCGCCAGACCCTGGGCCGAAGCTTCCAGCACCCGCCCCAGCAGCGGCACAGGGCTAGTCAGCTCCTCCCCCGCGCCTGAGCTGGTCGGAGCCAACAACGACCGCAGCACCTGCAGCCGAACCGGCTCGCCCTGAGCCTGCCGCATCAGAGGTGTGGTCTGAGCAGGTTGGCGCGGCTCGAGGCCAGCCAAGGATACGGATACGGATACGGCGCTCATCGGACTGCTCCTCCAGGTAGACGAACGGGGGTTCCTGCGTTGCCCGAGGCTTTAGCCACTGCGGGGCTCTGTTGCACAAACAACTCCCTGAACCGCTCTGCCAGCGCCTTCGAACGCCTCTGCGGCGTCCAGGGGCCGGGGGTATCCCAGCGAATCAGCACACCGAGCGAGTCGTCCCCCAGTTGGGCCAACTGCCGGTACAGCTCAGGCACATCCGGGGGCTGGATGTCGCCTGTGATCAAGTCATCGACCTGGAGCCGACCGTCGGCGATCAGGTCCAGCACCGCTCGCCACTCGGCAGGCATGGGCCAGTAGCCAGGAACGGTGGCCTGCTGAGGATTGACGGCAACATGCGCCCCGATCAGCGTGACCCCCTTGCGGTGCAGCGACGCCAGTAGGTCACCATCCTGGGTCACCCCCCGGTTGCTGCCGACCAGAACCACCCGCCCGCCCGGTCGCACCGCGCGAATCGCCGACCGGATCGCCTCAGGAACCCCGGTGACATCCAGAACGACGTCCGCCTGCACCTCGTCTAGCGCCTCGGCGTCCTGGGCGGTTGCGATCACTCGATGGGCACCGCCGCGCAGAGCTGCCTCCAAGCGGGGCAGGCTGCGCGCAATGGCAATCACCGGATACGCCCCGGCAATCATCGCCAACCGCAGGGCAAGTTGGCCGATCAGGCCTGCACCCAGCACCGCCACCGACTCACCTGGCTCCAAGCGAGCCTTACGCAGCCCTTGCAGAGCAATCGCGCCAATGGGGGCAAACACCGCCCGCTCTGCAGGCAGCTCCGCTGGAACCAAGAACAGCTGGGCGGCAGGTTGAACTGTAAAGCTAGCGTGGGGAACCGAGGCGATCACTCGTTCGCCCAGACGAAGGCGGCTAGCCTGCCCTGCGGCCAGAACCTTGCCCAGCAGACAGTAGCCAGGCGTGCGCGGAAAGCAGCCTAGCGCGTTGGGCAGATCGAGGTAGCTCGCTCGTTCTGTGCCGGGGCTCACCAGGCTCAGCATCGCCTCCACCAACACTTCTGTGCGGCCAGGCCAAGATCTAGCACAGGGCTCAAGCGCTGCCTGGCCCTGACTGGTGAACCAGACACAGGCTCCCTGAACAGTGATCGATTCTTGGAAGACAGCACGGACTCGCTTGGCCGGGGCACGAGCCATTGCGAGGATCTGCGTCATAGAACCCATGAACGCTTCTCAAGCTATAGCTAGAATCCTAGGCGCGTGCGGGGCAATTTGGATCTTTCTCGGCTAGATCAGGGAGATCCTGACAACCTTTGTGAAGAAGAGAATAAGTTTTTTGCTCTGCGCTGAAGCCGCCTCCAGAATATAGGTCCCTGCCTGAAGACCGGGAGTTTGAGCATGATTGACCATGATGTTGTAATTGTCGGCGGGGGCTTAGCCGGTTCACGGGCGGCGCTAGAGATCGCACGTGCCAACCCAGCTCTGAGCATCGCCCTGGTGGCGAAGACCCATCCCATCCGCTCGCACTCGGTGGCTGCGCAAGGGGGCATCGCCGCCAGCCTCAAAAACGTTGACTCCGAAGACTCCTGGGAAGCCCACGCCTTTGACACTGTCAAGGGCTCCGACTATTTGGCCGATCAGGATGCCGTGGAGCTGCTGGCTCAGCAGGCTCCGGAGGTGATCATCGACCTAGAGCACATGGGTGTGTTGTTCTCGCGCCTCAGCGATGGGCGCATCGCTCAGCGTGCCTTCGGCGGCCACTCCCACAACCGCACCTGTTACGCCGCCGACAAGACCGGCCACGCGATCCTGCACGAGCTGATCTGCAATCTGGCGCATCACGGCGTGCAGATCTACGACGAGTGGTACGTCCTGCGCCTGATCATGGAGGACAACGAGGCCAAGGGCGTGTTGATGTACCGCTTGCAGGACGGCCAGCTGGCGGTGGTGCGCGCCAAGGCGGTACTGTTTGCCACGGGTGGCTACGGGCGGGTGTACAACACCACCTCCAATGACTACGCCTGCACAGGCGACGGCCTAGCGATGACCGCTCTGGCTGGGCTGCCGCTGCAGGACATGGAATTTGTGCAATTTCACCCGACCGGTCTCTACCCTGTAGGTGTGTTGATTTCGGAAGCCGTGCGCGGCGAGGGGGCTTACCTGCTCAACGCCGATGGCGAGCGCTTCATGACCCGCTACGCCCCCAGCCGCATGGAACTGGCCCCGCGCGACATCACCTCGCGGGCAATTGTGATCGAGGTGCGCGAGGGGCGGGGCATTCATGCCGACGGTAGCGCGGGCGGCCCGTTTGTGCATCTGGACGTGCGCCATCTGGGCCGCGAGAAGATCATGAGTCGCATTCCCTTCGCCTGGGAGGAGGCGCATCGGCTGTGCGGCATCGACGCGGTGGAGCAGCCGATCCCAGTGCGCCCCACGGTGCACTACTGCATGGGCGGCATCCCGGTGAACACCGACTGTCAGGTGCGTAGCGGTCCCGATGGCCTAGTGCAGGGCTTTTATGCTGCGGGCGAAACGGCCTGTGTCTCGGTGCATGGAGCCAACCGTTTGGGCAGCAACGCGCTACTGGAGTGCGTGGTCTACGGCAGGCGAGCGGGGGCGACCATCGCCCGGGATGTAACAACCCGTAAGCTGCCTGAGCTGAACGAGGCGGTCTATCTTCAGGAGGCTCGCGCTCAGATCCAAGCGCTTCTGGATCAGGCCGGGGAATATCGCATCGCCGAGGTTCGCAACCGGTTTCAGGACTGCATGACCCAGTACTGCGGCGTGTTTCGCGATGAAGCCGTGATGAGCGAGGGTTTGAGCAAGCTCAGAGCCATTCAGGCTCAATACAACCAAATCCGCCTCGACGACAAGGGCAAGCTCTGGAACACCGAAATTACCGAGGCACTGGAGCTGCGCAGCCTCATGGCCGTAGGCGAGCTGATCTTGGCCGGAGCCCTGGCCCGTCGGGAGAGCCGTGGCGCTCATTCGCGCCAAGACTATCCCCAGCGCGACGACGCCAATTTCTTACAGCACACCCTGGCTTATTTCTCAGCGGCAGGCGTTGATCTGCGCTATCGACCCGTCACGATTACGCGCTTCCAACCGCAGGAACGCAAGTATTGAGGCGACCGCAAACCGGCCGATCAGACGGGTAAGCTTGAACGCAAAAAGAATGCGGCGAGCTGCTGGTGTGCTACTACGGCTCGTCCAAATGCTCGGCCACATCGCGATAGAGATTCGCGATGTGGCCGTCCGCCAGGCTGTAGTAAATATTGCGGCCTACGCGGTGATACTTCACCAGACGTAGGGCACGCAGGGCGCGCAGCTGATGCGAAACCGCCGATTCGCTGAGCTTGACAATCGCGGCCAGATCGCAGACACACAATTCTTGAGCAGCCAAAGCCGAGAGAATGCGCAGGCGATTGGCATCGCTCAACACACTGAAGAACTCGGCCATGCGCTGCGCCTTCTCCAGGGGCAAGATCTCGCGGTGGAGCTGGCGAACGCTGTCGAGATGGACCGGATGCGGCTCGCACTCTGGCGGCTCGGAGGAATTGGGGACGGACTGAGCGGGTTGGGCAGATTTGCGCATGGCTAGTTTGGGGCTCGCTGAGCGCAGGCTCCGACTCTCTCAACATAGCAGTAGAGGCAGTCTCAGAGGAGGTTGGGGCTCAGTCCGGGTGACGAACCGAGTATTGGCTCAGCGTATCGCGCCCTTTGCGCACGAGCTCCTCGGGACCTTCGAGCATCAGCAAATACTGACCTTGGCGCAGGCGGCTCCGGTAGGCCACCGAAGCACTGCCTTCCCACAGGAAACCGGAGAGAGCTCCCAGCACCGCACCGCTGAATCCCCCCATCGCCCCCGCCGCCAGGGCGGTCACCAGCCAGAAGGCGTTCGGCCCCACCAGTGCCTTCGCCGCCAGAAGCGGGTGCAAAACAGCGCCCGCCGCCAAACCCAAGCTCCCCGTCAACAGGGTCGTCGAGCAACCCCGCTTCCAGGCCAGTTGCATTGGATCCACTAGGCCCACCTGCTCCGGACGGCTGTAGCCCTCGCCCACCAGGGCCAGGTGTTCGGGCGAAATGCCGTGCTGCTGGAGCAACCGATAAGCCTGCAACCCTGAGGCCTCATCTGGCAGCACTGCGATCATCAGACGAGAGCGACGAGGTCTAGTGGCGGTCAAGAGAGTCACCCCAGTGAATGACATGCCCCATTCTAACCGCAGTCTCGGCTGTGAGAGGTGATGAGCTAGAGACCGAGGCTATGAGCTGCAGGTCTTGAGGGACGAACACCCCAAGCCGAGCTCTGAGCACCAAAATTTGAGTTCCCCAGCCCAATTCTTGAGCCTCTGGCTCCAAGGTTTGAGACCTAAGCTCGGCGACTCTCTCTTAGAGCTGTGTGGTTCGACTTTGGAGCTCGGCGATTCTGGCTCGGAACTCGGTTGCCCCAGCTGAGGAGTTCTAGCGTGACCCTCTAGCGCAGAAGTTTCCGCTCTGAGCTTAGTATTCAAGCCATCGTTGTTGAAACTGGGCTTGGGCGCTTTCGGACTGCTGACTAGCGAGCGATGAAGATCTGGGTGAAATAATACTGGCCATTGCCGAAGCTCACGCCGACCCCCGTCAGGTTGAAGGCTCGGCCCTCGATATTGCGCTTGTGACCTGGGCTATTTAGCCAGGATGTCATAGCCTGTTGGGCAGGATCTGCAAAGCCTCCGTTCGCCGCTACATTCTCGGCTGCCGATTTAAAGGGGATGCCAATTGCTTGTAGACGCTGCGAAAAGCCATCATGACCAAAGGGAACCTGCTTGCGAGCCATATTAGAACTGTGAGTTCGTGCCTGGGCAGAGGTTTTTGTGCCCAAGGTCAACGCAGGCAGTCCTTTGCTACGTCGGTGCTGATTGACCAGTTGGAAGACTTTGCGCTCGATCGCAGCGATTTGTTGCTGACTGGGTGCGGCCTGCTTGGTGACCGGAGTATTGTCTTCGGCCAACCCAGAAACAGGACAAAACAGCAGAATCCCTGCCGCCAAAATCGACAAAGTACGGTGGTTCATCAGGTTAATTAAACGAAGTAACTAGAGTGATTCACTCATCTTCAGTTCGGTCGAAGACCTGTCTTTATGCACAGTCTCGAACCTCAGTCTTGAACCCCAGTCTTGAACCCCAGTTTAAAATCCAAATCTTAGGGACTGCTGGCTCCCTAACGCCTACAGTTCAGCGCCCTTCTGCTTTAATCGGATCACCAAGGCACTTTCCGGATCCGCGCCGCGTGCGAAGCTAAAATTTGTGCCCATTGCGCCTGCCGCCGCCCACGATGCCAACCCCGCCCGCCCTCGAAGCCCGTGGCATCACGAAGCAGTTCCCCGGCGTCTTAGCCAACGACCACGTGAGCTTGAGTGTCAAACCAGGCGAGATCCACGTGCTGCTCGGTGAAAACGGCGCAGGCAAAACCACGCTGATGAACATCCTCTACGGCCTTCAGAGCCCCGATAGCGGCGAGATCTACGTGCGGGGCAAGCCGGTCCGCTTCAAAAGCCCCAACGACGCTATCCGCCAGGGCATCGGTATGGTGCATCAGCACTTCATGCTCGTGCCAGTATTCACGGTCACCGAGAATATCATCCTGGGCGTGGAACAAACCTACAGAGGCTCGCAGTGGCTGGGCGGCGTCGGCTGGCTCGACCGCGTGAGCCCAGAGACCCGCATTCGCCAACTGTCGGAGCGCTTCGGCCTCGCGGTGGACCCCAGCGCCCTGGTCGGTGACCTACCCGTTGGCGGCCAGCAGCGGGTAGAAATCATCAAAGCCTTATATCGCGGCGCGCAGATTTTGATTCTCGACGAGCCCACGGCGGTGCTGACGCCGCAGGAAGTAGCCGAGCTGTTCCAGGTCATCCGCTCCTTGATCGCGCAGGGCCTGGCGGTGATCTTCATTACCCACAAGCTTAGGGAGGTGCTGGCCCTGTCTCACCGCATCTCCGTTCTGCGTCAGGGGCGTATGGTCGGCACGGTCAAACCTAGCGAAACGGATGAGGCACGGCTGGCCGAGATGATGGTGGGCCGCCAGGTGATTTTGCAAGTCGAGCCCCCCCCCGCTAGGCCAGGCGAGCCGATCTTGCAGATCAGCCACCTGCGCGTGCTCGATGACCGGGGCCACGCAGCGGTGAACGACGTCAGCCTCAGCCTTTGCGCCGGCGAGATTCTGGGCCTCGCGGGCGTCCAGGGCAACGGCCAGACCGAGCTGGTTGAGGCGATCACGGGCCTGCGATCAGCAGCCCAGGGCAGCATCCGCATCCTGGACTGGGAGACCACCGCCGCCTCGCCCCGGCAGATCATCGAAACCGGCGTCGCTCACATCCCCGAGGACCGCGAGAAACACGGACTAGTCAAAACCTATTCCCTGGTCGAGAATCTAGTGCTCTGTACCTACTACCGCCCGCCCTTCGCCCAGGGTGGGGTGTTACAAGACGCGGCGATGCAGGAGAATGCCCGTCGCTTGGTGCAGGAATTCGACCTGCGCCCGGCCAATCCCCATCATCTGGCAGGCGCACTGTCCGGCGGTAACAAACAGAAGGTGATTATCGCGCGCGAACTCTCGCGGGGGGCCAAGTTGTTAATCGCCAGTCAGCCCACCCGAGGCGTAGACGTGGGCTCGATTGAGTTCATTCACCAACGTCTGGTCGCCGCCCGCGAGCAAGGTTTGGGTGTGTTCCTGGTCTCCGCCGAGCTCGATGAAATCTTGGCGCTGTCCGACCGGGTCGCCGTGATCTACCAGGGCCAGATCATCGACATTTTGCCGGTTGCCGCAGCCAGCCGCGAGCGCATTGGCCTGCTGATGGCTGGCGTCAGAGCCGAGGTCGGCGGCTGCTCCTAGTGTGGGCTTACTCGTGGGCTCACGGTTCAACTGCTCCGAGCGCCCTCAAAGCGGTTTTCTGGGCGGCGGTCAAGCCGGTGATACCCGTGATATTCAGTCCTTTGTAAGGCCGGTCTGGGCTCAGGGTTTTGAGGCACTGGCCCGTCTCGGGGTCCCAGAGTTTGAGCGTGCCGTCATGGCTACCGGTGGCTAGCATCTCCCGCCCCGTCGCATCTGGAGCCGGGTTAAAGGCAATCGAGGAACGGGCCGAATTAGCGTAGCCCCGCAGGGTCGTCAGGCACTGGCTGTTGCTGACCTGCCAGATCCGCACCGTCTGGTCTAGGCTACCGCTGGCCAGCCAGTTCCCTCTGAGACTGAAGGACACCGACCAGACGCTGCTGGTATGGCCTTGCAAGGTTTGCAGGTCCTGACCTGTGCTGACCTGCCAGAGTTTCACCGTCTGGTCACCGCTGCCACTGGCGAGCAGCCGACCGTCGGGGCTGAAGGCAATCGACTGGATCCGGCTGGTATGGCCCTGCAGGGTTTGCAGGCGCTGACCCGTCGCGACCTCCCAGAGCTGCACAGTTTGGTCTTCACTGCCACTGGCGAGCAGCTGCCCGTCGGGGCTAAAGGCAATCGACCAGATCCAGCCGCTGTGTGCCTGCAGCACGGTGAGGCACTGGCCGGAGTGGAGGTCCCAGAAGCGAACTGTTTGATCATCGCCAGCACTAGCCAGGGTTCGCCCGTCCGGGCTGAATGCCACCGACTGCACCCAATTGGAATGCCCCTTCAAGGTTCGCAAGCACTCACCGGTCGCGACGTCCCACAGGCGCAGAGTCTGGTCGGCGCTGCTGCTCGCCAGCAAATGCCCCTCTGGGTGAAAAGCCACCGATAGGACCCAGCCGCTATGCCCACGCAGCGTTTGTAGACACTGGCCGCTGCTCACCTGCCAGAGGCGCACCGTCTGGTCCGTGCTGCCGCTGGCCAACTGCGCTCCGTTGGGGCTGAAGACGACCGCATACAGGGAATTGGTGTAGCCCTGGAGAGTTTTGAGGCAGCGGCCCGCGCTGAAGTTCCACAGACGCACCGTCTGGTCGCTGCTGCCGCTGGCAAGCGTCTGGCCATCCACGCTGAAGGTTACCGCAAACACAGAGTTAGTGTGTCCCCGTAAGCTGTTGAGGCACTGACCGCTGCTGACCTGCCAGAGCCTGACGGTCTGATCGTCGCTGCCGCTGGCCAGGGTCTGCTGGTCGGGACTGAACGCTACGGATCGCACCCGATCCGTATGCCCCTGGAGCGTCTGCAGACATTGGCCGTTGCTGACCTGCCACAGGCGAATCGAGCAATCGGCACTGCCACTGGCCAGGCTGAGCCCGCCTGGACTGAAGTGGACCGACCAGACCCGGTCCTGGTGTCCCTCGCAGGTCTTGAGGCACTGGCCGCTGCTGACCTGCCACAGCCGCACCGTGCGATCGTCGCTGCCACTGGCCAGGGTTTGTCCGTCCGGGCTGAACGCGACTGCCAGAACTCGGCCCGTGTGTCCTTGCAAGGTTTGCAGGCCCCGGCCGTTGCTGACCTGCCACAGCCGTACTGTCGGTTCGTCGCTGCCACTGGCCAGGGTTTGTCCGTCCGGGCTGAACGCCACGGACCAGACCGAACTGGCGTGCCCCTGCAGGGTCCGCAGGCACTGACCGGAGTGGACGTCCCACAGCTTTACGGTTTGATCATTGCTGCCACTGGCTAGGGTTTGCCCATCCGGGCTGAATGCCACGGACCAGACCCAGCCCGTGTGCCCTTCCCAGCTCAGCAGAGGCTTACCGTTGGCGACCTGCCACAGGCGCAGGCCTCCCTGCGCATCCCCGGTTGCCAACAGCTTACCGTCCGGGCTGAATGCCACGCCAAACACAACGCCCAGTGTCTCGGTGAACACCGATTTGCTCAGGTCAGAATAAGCAAAATTCACATCGTGCAGGTTTGCGCCCTGCAGATAGGCTTGCCAAACCGTCAACTGCGAAAAGTCATAGCCGCTCAGACCCTGCTGCCGTTGACACAGCAGATTCAGCAGATTGCCCCCCGCATAACCCGTTTCCTTGCCCCGCAAACTGGGCAGAATCTGCGTCAACCAGGCTTCCAGAGAGCGCTCATTCTTGCCTAAGGTCATCTGCAAGCGCTCGAGCACCGGCTTGAGGATCAAGCGAATTTGGGTCTCGCGCACGTAGTCTTTGGCCTGTGCTTTGATCAGGGCGTAACTCCTGAGCCACGAATTCTTTCGGGTCGGCGCGGGCTGAAACCCTGCTTCAATCTCCTCGCAAACCTGCTCAACCAGACGATCGGTAGCATACTCCATGACCACCGACTGCAACGAAAAACGGGCAGCGTTGCGCTCGATCAACGAGCGTTGCTCCAGCGACTCCAGCGCCTCAATCAATTTCTGGGAAGAAATGAGCGGAAAGATATCGGTACGCAGATCGGCAAATGAAGTAGGCTCACTATTGATCGCCAGCCAGTAAATGACATTTCTCTCCGCGTCAGATAGGCGCTCAAATTGTTGAGACAGGAGATTGCGAATGTCCCCGAAGACGACTGCATTTTGATTGAGAAATTCAGAGATATTACCGTCAAAAAGCTTCTGAATAGTGGTCGATACAATTTTGAGCGCCAGGGGATTGCCCGAGTAGGAGGCAATGAGTTTGTGCCATTCCTCTTGGGACCCCTGAAACGTGCCCCGCAGCTTGAACAGTTCCTGCCCCTCTCCTTCTTGTAGGCCGCTCAGCTGCAGGGAACGCACCGGCAGCGTTTCGCCTTCAAGTAGGCTGATTTCTTTGGGTTTCTCTCGACTGGTCAACAGTAGGCAGCTCTGATGCGGGGTCTCCCCCAATCGTCGCAGTAGCTCACCATAACCTTCATAGCCCTCGCGATACTGCCCCACCCGTTCGCTTGTTGTACCGGCTCGGTTCGAAGCCTCAGAGGCGCTTCCCGCCTGCAAAAGCGTCTCCCCATTGTCAAGCACAATGAGGCAGCGATGGGCACGACAGTACTGCAGCAGCCGCGAAATTTTGCCGTTGACCGTTTCAGGCCAGATAGTCTCTTGGTCGTCCGCTAGAAACTGCAACAGCTCGACCAAGGTCTCCTGAATGGGGGGCGCATTGCGCAGTGAGCGCCAAATCACGAACTCGAACTGATCTTGCACCTGCCGGGCCAACTTTACCGACAGTGAGGTCTTGCCCATGCCACCCATGCCCAGCAGCGCAATCAGGCGGCAATGCTCGCTGAGTACCCACTGCCGTAGCTCAGCCAACTCTTGTCTGCGCCCGTAGAACAACCCAACATCAACCGCCTCGCCCCAATCCTGACGGCTGCCGAGCCTTTCTACTGCTTCAGGCTCGGGAAGGCTCGCCGCCTCTGGCGAGCTGAGAGGTGGCGGGCTGGCCGGAGGCACGGGGATGAGGCCTTGACCGGATAGCCCGGTGAGGTCTCCCGATTGCAGTCGTCGCTCAATCGCCGCCCGAAAATTGGTTTTGCTGACCTTTTCTCCCAATGCGTCTGAAAGCAGACGCCATAGCTTGGGACCGACATCGTGCTTCAGGTAGGTCGGCGAGTATCCGTAGGCATCCGCAATCTGGTCATAACTCTGGCGCTGCCAGGACCAAGATGCCCGGAGCATGGCCTGCTGGAGATCGCTCAGATACGTCCCTGACTTGGCAAAAACCAGAGCATTCGACAGCGCCAGCGCCTCCTCGAGATCTATCGCCATTCCAACAAGTTGATCAACCTATCTGGCACACTAACCTAGGATGATATCACTCGCAACAACCCCACCCGTATTCGCCTGTAATCTTAGATACCAATAGCTACCGAAAAACATTTGCAAAATCAAATACCTGACTCCGCTTCACAAATCCGTGGAAACCATCGCGCTCAGCCTCCGGAAGTTCGCCAGGTTGGTAGTGGTATAGCCACATTTTTTTGCGGATAGTTTCTGGCAGCGTTAACAATTCACTGTAGTGGGTGTGCACACCGCTCTTGAAGGGTGAGATCTCACAGTCCTGAAAGATGACATCTGCCATGTTGTAAAACTTTCCAATCCGCTCTGGGCAAAATTGTGTGTCCGTTGTCAAGAAGGCTTTGATCCCATCGATCTCGAAAAACAGACCGTGACTGAACACAATTGAATGGCCGTTCGTCACATGAACCGTTGGCACCGTATGAAATCGGACGCCTTCCCAAACAAAAGAGCTGTTAAAAGAAACCTTATAGACATCAAAATAGGTTTCTAGACTGGCGATCTCATCTTGAATCGAGCCCATGCCACCCGATAAGGTTTTGTGCCACAAATCACTCGCCAAATCCTGGTTCAAATACAGCCTCGGTTTACAACACCTTGAGTCAAATTTTGTACTAAATCCAACGTACTCGAGTCCTCCAGTGTGATCGGCATGGAGATGGCTAATATAAACATCTGTAATATCCAGGTGGGAGAGCCCAGCCGCGTTCAACGAGAACCGGATGTCTGAGCCGCAGTCGATCAATAGCTTATTACCCTGATCGCTGATCAGAAGCATATTCGACTGAAAATTGTCTGCCCCGACCGTGAAGGCAGATCCTGAGCCTAGAAAGACTAACTTCATCATCCGCAACCTCGCGCGTCATTAAAAGCTTTTTCGAATTCACTACAATAGCTCTGAACCATTATTGCAAATTCTAGATCGCGTGGTAATACTGAAATATCTGGTGGTCCTGTCAGCCATACATAGAGCTCCACCACCTTCGACCCACTCGGGACAGCAGTATATTAGATAAGAATCTTTGTGGGTAAAGGTAAAGGCAAAGGCAAAAGTGTTGTTTGGAGTGAATTCTACCTTATGGAGAAAATCAAGGGCGACCTGGCTTCAGGCCATACCGCCCCTGGCTTTAGCTAAAGACATCTACGAGTTAGAGATTACGGTTTCTCCACCCCTTCGATCTGAGCAGGCAAGCAATAGCCCTCAAACAACTCATACACCTGCTGAGCAATGCGCACGAATTTATCGGCGTGTGGGGGTGTCATCGCCCCAACCCAGTAGCTGCCCTCCCCCTCGTAGATGTAAAAGCTTGGCTCCCAGTCCAAGTCGGACTCATTGCCAACACAATCAATATCCACGCTTTCCAGCTCACCTGTATCAACGTTGAGCACGATGGCCAAAGTCACGTAGCCAGGTGCAAAGGGGCGGTCAAAGCTGAACACAACTTCGAATTTGCCAAAGCCAAGCTCTTCACTTCTAGGAGCAAAGTTTACAAAGGTATCTGGAAATTGCTGCCGATAGAGGGTAGCAACGGTTGCAAGTTTGATCGCAGCCTCTGGAGTAAGTGCATGCGCAAGTGCGTCTGACATTGGGGCTTTCCGTTGAACAGATTGAGGACAAGAATAGCTAGGACCCTAGCTCAAGTGAGTCAAACGTTACAGCTGCTTGCCTTTCTCTAGGCAGGCAGACGGTATTCTACAAACAATTCGTAGATTTCCTTGGCAATGCGAGCAAACTGATTGGCGTATGCAGGGATCAGGGCTCCCAGCCAATAGCTCCCGACACTCTCATGCACGTAAAAGCTCGGCTCCCAATCTGGGTCCAGCTCATCCCTTACGCAATCGATGTAGACGCTCTCAATCTGACCTGTCCCTCGGTTGAACGCGATGGCTAGAATCACGTAACCCAATGGGAAGGGATGGTCGAATTGGAAGACAATCTGATTCTCATTAAAGCCAAGTTTCTCACTTCCAGGTTCAAGATCTGCGGTTGCTCCTGGAAATTCTCGCTGATAGATCGAAGTCACTGCCGCGATCCTGAGTGCAGTGTCTGGAGCTGTGGCGTGGACGCGGGCATCCGTCATAAAAACGTCTCCCGAAAGACCGAATCAACATCTGAAAACCCAAACCGTCAACGGAAAATTAACCGAAGCTACACAAGCCTGAGGGTTGGATGCTTGCTGTCCATTGGTAACAATCGTGCCTCTTTTGGCTGGTAGCTAAGGCCGCGATACTTCAAGCCCTTCAGGACCTGTTGAGGAGCAGAAGTAACCTGCGAAACCTGAGATCGCCAGATTTGACCTTGATCTTGACCGGTCAGTTCCCAGGTTGCTCTTTCAAGTTTCAGAGCATCGGCTTCATACCGGACACCACGATATATGAGTTGCATTAACTGAGGCTCCTTATTCAGGGCATCCCAACTCTATCGAGCAGGTCAAAATACGTCGATGCCTATTAGTTAGGAAAAGTTATGGAAGACCTCAGTAACTGCCAGGTGTCAGCCTAGGACAGGCACCCCACGCTTCAAGGCCTGGAAATTCCACTCGCTACCGCTTTATCCTCTTGCCCGCGTAATACTCTTCGATCCACTCTGAGCCATCGGCAAAACCTCGACGGTAGAGATAGAAGATACTCAGCAAATAATGTACAAGCAAAGGCAGTCGCTCATGCAAACCACTCCGCCAACCCAACCCGTAGAGCCTGTAGTTCATGGAGGTTAGACCCCAACGCTGCTGTCTGATATTCGGCTGCCCAAAAACTCACGGCTGAGCCGTTTGAGAGTCATTGGCTATCACTAGCTTAGCGAGGAGGGAAGAAACCGTCGATAGCGATAAATTATGGAAATTTATGGAGACCAGTGACGCTTAATTCGGTCAGCTGCTAAACGCTAGAACTGGGTTTCTTCTGAGGCTCGCTGAGCGGAGCGTCGATGTCTTCTCGCTGAGGTAGAGCGGCCACGTCTAGGGTTAGGTTGGAGCCGACACTGAGATTTTCGCCGGGGTTCATTTGCGAGCGACCAGCGAAGATTGCTCCAGCTTCGATGGACAACGATTGGGTCTCGACGTCGCCGAGCAGCTTGCCAGTCTTGGTGATTTCAACCCCGTTGGCCTGCACGAATGCCTGCAGCCTGCCGGAGATGCGCACAGTCTTGGCGCGGACGATTTTGCCCTCTACCTGGCCGGTGGGCAGAATCTCCAAGTGACCATCGACATCAATGTCGGCTCGAACCAGCCCCTGGATCTGAACTGTTCCCCTGGCCCGCAGCTCACCGCTCAGCTCTGTGAACTCGCCGATGACCGTGCCGGGCTCCTTCTTGGCGAAAAAAGAAAACATACAACTCCTCGTGAATCCAGCCGCACTTGGCTACCAGTTTAGCGGTCTACTCAGCTCAGAGTCTCTGATGCGCAGCCTCCAGCTCAACGCGCTCAATGCATTCCAGGCTATCGTTGGCCGGATTGTTCACCCGCGTGCTCACCGGATAGGCGGTCATCGCCTCAGGAGAATAGGGGTGCAGCAGGGAGAGCAGCCGCTCAGGCTGGCGCAGATGCGGATCCAGCCAGAGGTCGTAGTCATCTGGCTGAAGGATCACGGGCATGCGGTTATGGATAGGACGCAGCAGGTCGTTCGGCTCAGTGGTCAGGATTGTGCAAGATTCGAGGACCTCGCCCGACGGGCTGTGCCAGCGCTCCCACAGGCCCGCAAAGGCAAAAGGCCCGCCATCGCTCAGGCGGAAGTAGTAGGGCTGTTTCTGGCGCTCCAGGCGCTGCCACTCGTAGAAGCCATCCGCCAAAACTAGACAGCGCCGCTGGGCAAAAGCGCTCCGGAAGGAGGGCTTCTCGGCCACGGTTTCAGCCCGGGCGTTGATCAACCGCGCCCCAATTGCAATGTCCTTGGCCCAGGCGGGGATTAGCCCCCAGCGCAGAGTCTTGAACTGCCGCAGGGATGGGTCTGTTTGCAGGACCGCCGGCACAGCCTGAGTCGGCGCGAAGTTGTAGCGCGGGGGCAGGTCGGGCACCTGCGCTAACGCGAATACTTCGGCCAGGGTTGCGGCTGACTGAGTCTGGCTAAATCGTCCACACATGGCTTGAGGCCCTGATTGCGAAAGGTTAGTAGCCCGCGCAGAGTGGCACGGGTTTGATGGCCATAATCGTTCTTTGTGCCATCTTAGGTCTGATGTGAGAAGGTCATGAACTCAAAGCATTCCTGAAAGCAAGGTTCACCCTGAAAGAAGTCAGCATGCTGATGAGACTTGCGACCGTTGGCAAAGCCGCCCGCCTGCTGCCACTGCTGGGCTTGGCGATCATGTTGACAGCCTGCCAATCCCAATCCCAGGGTAGCGCTCCTAGCGAGACGCCTCCAGCAGCGGCATCCCCTCAAGCGGACGCCCAAGCGGCTCAGCCCATCCCAACCGGAACTGGCAATCTGGTTCAGTTGGCGGCTGGCAGTAGCTCTCTGGCGACGATGACCGCCGCCCTAGACGCCGCAGGCTTAACGGAGACCCTGGCCGGAGAGGGACCTTACACGGTGTTTGCCCCCACCGATGCAGCCTTCGAGGCACTGCCCAAAACCACCTTGGAGGAGTTGCTGAAGCCGACCAACAAACGGTTGCTAGCTCGGGTCTTGTCCTATCACATCGTGTCTGGCTATCTCTCTGGCGACAACCTGCAATCGGGCACGGTCCAAACCTTGGAAGGTGCGCCGGTCAACGTGCAGGTGGATACGGCTAGTCGCTCGGTCAAAGTGAATGATGCCCGGGTGATTCAACCTAATGTCCAGGCCAGCAACGGGGTGATCCACGCCATCGACAAGGTGATTCTGCCCCCCGATTGGCCAGCCAACCTGAAGTAGGGCGATGCCCAGACCAACGACTAGGCTCGCTAATTGACCCGGCCCAGACGAATTTCAGTGCGTTGATTTCGAGCATCGCTAGGCGCGACCTGACTAATTAACCAAAGGCCGCCCAGGCACAAGCCAGCCGTCACGACAAAGGTCAAGATTAGCGCTGGATCAGTTCGCTTGCTCATTTACTTCCAGTCAATACTTTCAGCCAGGCCAGGTGCTTAACTATGGAACATTCTGAATGCCCTGTTCAAGAAGCCTAGAACATTTCGGCAGAGGCACTGGCAGCACCCAGAAACCTGTGTCAGAATTCTACTAATGTAACCTCTCGCAGGTTCAGCATCCGGTGCCCCCTGGATAAAACGATGCCCCACGCTGTTCGGAGACCAGCTAAATGAAAGTCCTTCA
>JANNOU010000021.1:0-23870 GCA_031399305.1 Leptolyngbya sp. SOY_34_metabat_272 | reverse complement strand
CGGCTTGGGCGTAGTTGCCTTGGTCTTGATACAGCGATGCCAGGTTGTTGAGGGCGGTCGCAACAGCGGAATGCTCAGGCCCCAGGGCTTTCTCTCGGATAGCTAGAGAGCGTTGGAGCAAAGGCTCGGCTTGGGCGTAGTTGCCTTGGGCGTAGTACAGCACTGCCAGGTTACTGAGGCTGCTAGCCACATTAGGATGCTCAGGTCCCAGGACTTTCTCTACGATGGCTAGAGAGCGTCGGTACAAGGGCTCGGCTTGGGGGTAGTTGCCTTGGGCGTAGTACAGCCCTGCCAGGTTACTGAGGCTTTGTGCTACATCGGGATGCTCAGGCCCCAGGACTTTCTCTCGGATGGCTAGAGAGCGTCGGTACAAGGGCTCGGCTTGGGCGTAGTTGCCTTGGTCTTGATACAGCGATGCCAGGTTGTTGAGGGCGGTCGCTACATTGGGATGCTCAGGTCCCAGGACCCTTTCGCGAATCGCTAGGACACGCTCTGCTAGGGGCATTGCGGTGCTGTACTGCCCCTGGTTGTAAAGCTGGATGACCTGCTGATTCAGTCGTTCAGCCTCTTCAAGTTCCGCCAACTGGGTGACTGATGGAGATGGCGCTTGCTGACCCGAGGCTGGGCTCGGCATCCCAGCCGATACGCTGAGGACTCCGACCAGGGTAACCATCCACGCTGCCCATCGCCTGGCTTGCATTCTCGGCAGCATGACTTCACCCTTTGCGTGCTTGGGGTCATTGTCTCTCAGGATGCTCAGGTAGTCCGAAAGAGCCCTGACCTTCTCTGTCAACCTCAGGGCACTCGTTGATTTCGCCTATGCCCAATCGAGTTTTGGGTAAGCATTGCTTGAATTCGGGAACCCATTACTCGATTTCGGGTAAGCGTTGCTTGATTTCGGGAACCCGTTTCTCGATTTCGGGTAAGCGTTTCTCGAATTTGGGAACCCGTTTCTTGAATTCGGGAACCCATTGCTTGATTTCGGGTAAGCGTTTCTCGAATTTGGGTAAGCGTTGCTTGATTTCGGGTAAGCGTTGCTTGATTTCGGGTAAGCGTTTCTCGATTCAGGGCAGGCTAGCAGCGGATTAGAGCGGATGAAACGGATGGCGAACTGGCCCACCCCTCAGGTCCCCATCCGTTACATCCGTTCTTCATCCGTTGCCTACAGCCCCAGGTAGCGGCGTAGGAAACTCTCCAGGGGTTCAAGCTTGAAGTCAAACGTGGTCTCCAGCAGGGCGACCTCAGCGGGCGTGATCATGTACTCATTGGCCAGCAAGGTGCGCAGCGTGCCCAGAGACGTGCTCAAGCGAGGATTGACCAAGCCAAAAGCCGAGCGCAGGCCATCAAATAGCAGCAGCGGCGGGTTGATCACCAGCGGCTCCCGGTTGAAGATGCGCCCCAGGATCTTGGGGATCTCATCGCGGCGCAGCGCCTCCGGGCCGCCCACATTGAACACCCGATTCCGAGCCGCAGGCAGCGCAGCCGAGGCCACCGCCAGCCGCGCCAAGTCATCCGTCGAGACAATCGAAGTGCGATTTTGCGGCTCGCCGACCAGCAGATAAGTGCCAGTCTGGCGAAAGCGTTCAGCCAGCGGCAGCAGATTGGAAGCAAAGCCCGAGGGGCGCAGAATCGTGTAGTTCAGGCCGCTGGCGCGCAAGTACTTCTCGACCTCGTATTTCGCCTTGAACACCGGCGCATCTTCATAGCTCCGGTCAGCCCCCAACACCGAGATCAACACAAACTGCTCAGCCCCCTGCACCTTGGCCTGGTCGATCAGCTCAATATTGGCGCGGTAATCGAGCGCCTGCGCGTCACCACCATTGGCCTCATTAGAGCCGTGGGCACTGATCACCCCCCGCACACCTCGGCAGGCGCGAGCGATATCACGCTGATCGAGCAAGTCACCCACCCAAATCTCAGCGCCCCGCTGCTCCAGCTCGCTGTAGCGCGCACTCAGGCGCACCAGCGCCCGCACCGGCTGATTGCGCTCACACAACTGTCGAACGATCCGGCGACCCAGACCCCCCGTTGCCCCCGTCACCAAAAGCATGCCTTGTTCCCTGCTGTACATTGCGTCCGTCTTCTCAAACTCTAGCAACGCCGCCGTGGCCAGACCCCAGGCCAGACCCCAGACCAGATCCCAGACCAGACCCCAGAGATGAGAAGATAATACGCAAACGAAACGCTGCTAGGCCGCTTGGCAGGAGCCTATTATGTTCAGACGCCTACTGGTCTTGCTCACCCTGGCGCTCAGCCTGAGTAGCTGCGTTGGCGGCACCGCTGGGCTAAACGCCTTTGTGGATAGCCTGGATGGCTACCAGTTCCTCTACCCGCTCGGTTGGGTCGAGACCAAAATCATCGGTGGCCCCGACGTGGTACTCCGCGACTTCATCGAGCCAACCGAGAATGTCAGCGTGGTGATCGGTGACCTCAGCCGTGAACAGACCAGCCTCGCCGACCTGGGCAGCCCCAGCGAAGTCGGCCAGCGCCTGGCCCAGCGCGTGATCGCCCCGCCCGACTCGGGGCGGCAGGCCGAGCTGCTCAGCGCCCGCCAGCGCAGCGACGACAGCCACGACTACTACATCCTGGAATACGCCGTGACCATCGGCGAGCGGCAGCGCCATGAGCTAGCCAGCGCCGTGGTCAGCCGGGGCAAGCTATTTACCCTCAGCGCCAGCACGCCAGCCCGCCGCTGGTCCAAGGTGCAGGACATGCTCAGTCGGGTGGTCGAGTCGTTCAAGGTCTACTAACGGCCCCTGGCTTCAGCCGAACCAGTTCGAGGGAACCGCTTCGGCCTTGAATTCGTTGGGGATGTGGTGGCTGTCCCACTCGCCGTTGCTCTGCAGAACGCACTGAATGCCGTCATGGACCTTCTCGCGCAGATGCTGGAGCACTGGGTGCGGCACTAGGGCGCGGTGCTGCTCTGCGGGCGAGTCTTCCTCAACCAGGCCGTAGCAGACCGGGACATTGTTCAGCACATAGCGGGTGAGTTGGGCGCGAAGGTTGGGGTTGGCGTAAGCCTGGCGATAAGGCTGATCTGGATAAGTGTTCAGCGCAGCTTCGATCTCTTCGACAACCAATGGTAAAATCAGGTTTTCAACAATCTTTGTCATAGTGGCCTCCAACAGCACAGAGGATTTTCAGCCGCAAGAAGGAGCTAATACTGCCTTAGAGTGAGCTAGGAGCGAACCACGCAAATCCAGGGATCGCCCTGTTCATCTGGGTTACCGCGTGTTCAGTTTTCTACTCTTAGAATACTGTGCTTGAACTTTTTGACTCTTGCTTATCACGGTTCTTCACATTCTGGTCTAGTTATAAATTCTTATCAACTTACAAATCATGTTGCGACAGAAGCGACTAGATCCAGAGATTAGATCTCGGTTGGATAATCATGTTGTTTTTCTGGGCCTAGCTCGGCAGTCCGGCAAATGAGCTTGGGCGCTGCCAGAACACCCAGGATCCACGGCATACTAGAAGAGATTTTGGTTGCTGACTGCTCAAACCATGACCTCTGTTTCTCTCAGTCTTGAAGCCCAGCTCCAGGCCTTGCGCTTCGGTGCCCTGGACGCCGTGCAGCAGGCCAGCTCCCTAGAACAGTTAGAACAGCTGCGGGTGAGCTACCTAGGCAAAAAGGGGCAGCTCTCGCCGATCCTGGGCGCGATGGGCAAGCTCTCCGCCGAGGAGCGCCCGCGCATCGGAGCCCTGGCCAATGAGATCAAAGAGTCGATCCAGGCCGCTCTGGATCAGCGCCGCACAGCTCTGGAGCAGGCGCAGCTGGAGTTGCAGCTGGAAGCTGAGACCTTGGATGTCACGATGCCTGGGGCTTACCGGCCCCTGGGGCGGCTGCACCCGCTCAACAGCACGCTCGACCGCATCATCGACATTTTTGTGGGCCTGGGCTACACCGTGACCTCGGGGCCAGAGATCGAGACTGATTACTACAACTTCGAGGCACTGAACACGCCAGCGGACCACCCAGCGCGGGACATGCAGGACACACTCTACCTGCCGGATGGCCATCTGCTGCGCACCCAGACTTCCTCAATGCAGATCCACTACATGGAGGAGAACGAGCCGCCGATCCGGGTTCTCGCGCCTGGGCGCGTCTACCGTCGCGACACGGTGGATGCCACGCACTCGGCGGTGTTCCATCAGTTTGAGATCTTGGCGGTGGACGAGGGCCTAACCTTCACTGACCTCAAGGGCACGATTAAGATCTTTTTGCAGGAGCTGTTCGGCGAGGTGCCGATTCGCTTTCGCGCTAGCTACTTCCCGTTCACTGAACCTTCCGCGGAAGTGGACGTGATGTGGAAGGGCCGCTGGCTGGAGATCATGGGCTGCGGCATGGTAGATCCCAATGTGTTCAAGTCAGTGGGCTACGACCCAGAGCAGGTCAGCGGCTTCGCGGCGGGCATGGGCATCGAGCGCTTGGCGATGGTCTTGCACGAACTAGACGACATCCGCCGCCTCTACAGCAGCGACCTGCGCTTTCTGCGCCAGTTTTAGGGCGAGACTCAGGGCCGCATGGCAGTGGGTGGGGGGAGGCGTAGGTGTTGGAGAGAACCCACCGCTGTCCATCACCGAGAGCCACTCGCCAGGATCTCAACTCAAGCCTTGACACTCCGATCCTGCGCCACCTGACCCTGCAGCACAGGATTCAAACGTTGGTTGAGATCGCGAATCCGGCGCGAGAGCAAACGAATGATATTCACCGCAATATCCGGCGTCTCATCAATTGCCTCGTACAGCTGCTGCTGAGTCAGCACCAGACACTCACAGGCATCCAAGGTAGTCACCGAAGCCGAGCGCGGCTCCGAGTCAAACAGCGACATCTCACCAAAACAGGCCCCCTGAGCCAGCCGTGCCAGCTCCTGCAGGCCCAGATGCACCCGCACCTGACCGCGCACCACAATGAACAACGACTGCCCCTCCTGCCCCTCGGTAAAAATCGTGTGTTGGGGCGGGTAGCCCACCTCATCCATCAGCGCCGCCAAGCGCACCAGAAAATCATCGCGCAGCTCCTGAAACACAGGAACCCGACGCACAAAGAGGAGACGGTCAACGCTAGTCAGCATGGAGCGGCTCGCTGCCTGAGCGACGGCGGGGCTGACGCTTGGGCGGCTGGGTGGCCAGGGGGGGCTGGCCGTTGGCCGAGGGATTTAGAGTGGTCATCAAGCTGCGTACCTGGGCATTGACAATGTGATTGGGGTCTGGGTAAAGGCGGGGCAGAAGTGCCAGCAAGGTGCGCGGGCTCGCCATCTGGAGATAGCTCAGAACCGCTTCGCGCACGTAGCCCGTGGGATGGCGCAGGCAGGCCAAGGTGGACTTGGTCGGCAGGCTCCAGCGCTGGCTGCGCGCCAGATGAAAACAGCAGGCCAAGGTCCAGTCCGACAGGAACGCCCGTAGCTCAATCAACTGGCGCAGCCGCTCAGCCGCCCGTAGCCGCCGGTAGGGGGCGAGCTCACCGAGACTATTGCGCTTCTCAGCATCAGGGCAGCGGTCGAGGACCGTCAGCAGCGCCCGCTTATGCGGCAAATTCAACGTGTTGTCTAGAATCTCCAGGCCCCCTGCCAGACTGCCGCCCAGTTCAGACTGAATGTTGAAGCTCGCGGCCTGAATGGCTTGAGCCGGATACAGCAGCCGCAACAACAGAAACAAACGCTCCTGGCTGTCCACCAGGGTGTCGTGCAGAGCCCGCGCCAAGAGATCCGCACTATGCACCGCCTCGCTCACGGTCGAATTTGGCCCGCTGGCCTTAGCGGCCAGATTCTCCAGATCTAAATCTAGCCGGGCCGCGTAGACCTGCGCCAGCAGCAGCAGCTCCTGATCGATCAGCGCCTCGACCCCCCGCCGCCCCAAGCGCTCCAGCACTCCCTCAATGCCCGCCTCGCGGGGAATGCGCAGCAGAATTTTCAGCAGCGCGTAGCGCAACCGCAGACCCGCGTACTGCCCCCAAGCTGCACGCAGCCGCTGCGTGAGCCAGGCAATCGCTGCGGGCGTGCCGATCTCGCCCACAATCGTCCAGGCCCGCAGCTGGACAGGCTCCGCCACGCGCAGATCCTCGGCAAACTCCACCAGCGCCTTCAGAGTGGTATTGCCCAGACGCACCAGTGCCAGGCGTGCCGCAGTCTGGGTGGTCGGGTCACAGAGACTCTGCAACAGCACGGCGTAGTGATCCTGTGCCCGAGCCGCTGCAATCGCCTCCAGCAGAGCGCAGCGCACCTCAGATGCCGGGTCGTTGAACAGCTGGGGAACCTGGTCGCGCAGTGCCTGGAAACAAGCCGCCTCGCCCAGAGCCCGACAGCCCATCAGCCGCTCGCTGACCTCCGGGTGGCTGAGCATCTGGCGCAGGCTGTCGAGCGCCTGTGCTACCAGCACTGGAGCGCCCGTCCGCACGATCAAGGCCGCGGCTGTGGCGCGTACGGCAGGATTCTGATCGGGCCTCAGATAGGAAGTCAGCGGATAGGCATCGGGCCGCTCCGCCGTGAGCCAGAGATAGCGCAGCGCCGCCGCTAGGACTTCAGGGTGTAGGGCGGCTCCACTGGTCGGGTGAGACAACCCTTGGGGCCGCAGCAGATCGACGCCGACGCTGAGCGCCTGCACTTGGGCGCGGGTGGCGCTCAGGCTGCGGGGATTGGGGTGCGCCAGCATTACCTCCAGGCTCAGCTGCTGCAAGCCCGGTGGCAGCTCGGGCAACAGTGGCCCCAGCACCTCTCCTAGGCCTGCGGCGTCAATTTGGCTCAGTAGCTCAATGCAAGAGCGTTTATCTGCCTCCGTGCCCGGTCGGCTCAAGGCCTCGATCAGCGCCCGCTTCATTGAGCGCAGATCGCCCTCAATGCTGCTGAGCTGGCCACGCTCCGCACTCAACACCAACAGCCGTACGTAATCGTCGCGCAGCCAGAAGATCACCAGCAGCCAGGCCACCGCCCCCACCACCACCAGCCCAGCGAACACCTGCGCCTGCACCAGTGGCGGCACAGTCAGCCAGCCCAGGTGGTTGAACAGCCAGACCAGCCCACCGATTACCAGCCCTGCTCCCAGCGTGGCCAGTGGATCGGCCACGCCGCGCACCAGTGCCTGCACCTCCGCCTGCACCCGCTCAGGGATTGCCTGAAACAGCACTGGCGCAGCCCCAGCCAGTAAGGTGTAGCGAAATAGCTCATCGCAGAACTTGAGGGCCACCAGCCCCCAGAACAGGTTGACCAGCCCTGACCCGGCGACCACGGCCATCAGGATGAACAACACACTGCCCGGCAGCACCATCATTACGATGAACACACCCAGCCGCTCGATCAACCGGCTGGCGAGAAACCACTGCGTGGAGAGTTCCACTAGCCCCAGCACGCCGCCGAACAGACCCAAAAATTGCGCGATGCGCTCCTCCTGGCCAAGGGTTTGCTGCAGCTGGTTGAGAAACTGAAAATCCACCAGCAAGTACAGCCCCTGCGAGAGCATGAAAAAGGCAAATAACAGACGCGAATAGCGCTGCAGCTGCCCTCGCAACAGCCGCGTACCGGAGGTCACTCTGGCCGCCACCGGACTGTCGCTGCGCCGACGCGCCTCTGGAAAGCTGGTGCGGTAACGCTGACACAATCGCAGCAGCAGCAGCGCCCCCAAAGCCATCATCAAGCAGGCAAATAGCAGCACATTCTCGATGCCCACCCAGGACAGCACCAACGGCAGCGAAAAGCCGCTCAAGACATCGGCCAGCAACACGCCGCTGCTGATCAGCGGAAACGTACGCTTGAGTTCACGGATGTTAAATAGCTGATTGGCCGCGATCGAGTTATTGAGATCGCTCAGCACATAAACCGCCTCCAGCCACAGCCGCATGGCGAACACCACAAACAGCGCCCAGCCCGAGACTGCCAGCCCCAGCCGAAACAGCAACAGCGGCAGCGCCAGACAAAAGGCGACGCCGATCAACATCTGGCGCAGGGGCAGCCGCCGCTGCACGCGAGAGTACAGCCAGCCCAGAACCGTTGCCACCAGCGCCCCGGACATGTAGATCAGCGGCAGCGTCCGCGCGCCATACTGCGATAGGAATAGCGCCACGCTGCTCGCCTCCAACCAGAGCACGCCAATTGAGGTTGCGGTGTAGAAACCGAACATCAATAGCGTGCGCTCAACCTCCTCCGGACGCAGGTTGAGCCAGCGCAGCAGCCGAGGGGTGCGCTCGCGCAGCAAACTACTGGGCTTGAGCCGCCAAGATGGAATGCGCAGTAAAGATCGGTCCAGTTTCATCGCTTACCCGCTCTGTTCGCGCAGCAGGCCACTAAGGCCAGCTTTCTAGCTACACAAAAACTGCCAAGTGTGGCAATCCAGACGCGCTTCGTCAAAACGGGCGCTGAACCCGCAGCTGAGATTGGAACCACTCGGCTCAGTTCGATAATCGCAAGTTATACAGATACCATACTGATCGCGGCTTGACTGTAAGCGAAGAGAGATGCCCCTAGCTCCTCGGTCTGGAACGAGGCGTCCAGAGACGATCCAGGCAGTCAAAACTTGAGGCGGCGGCGATGGCTGGCAACCGATTCCACGATGCCGATTGCCAGGAAGTTGGTCAAAATTGCGGAGCGTCCGTAGCTCAGCCAGGGCAGCGGTAGACCAGTCACCGGAGCCAGGCCGATGGTCATGCCGATGTTTACCATCACCTGAAACAAAATCATGGCAAACACGCCAATGGTCAGCAGCGAGCCGAATAGATCGCGAGCATTTTGGGCAATTACAATGAGCCGCCAGCAGATCAGCCAGAAGACGACCAGCACCAGGAAGCTGCCCACAAATCCCAGCTCCTCCCCCACCGCCGAAAAGATAAAATCCGTGTGCTGCTCGGGAATGAAGTTCAACTGCGTCTGGGTGCCCTGCGCCAGCCCCCGCCCCCAGAGCTCGCCCGCGCCAATGGCAATGCGTGATTGGATCAGGTGATAGCCACTGCCCAACGGGTCCTGACTAGGATCGGTGAAGATGGTCAGCCGCAGCCGTTGGTAGGGCTTCAGCAGATTCCAGAAGAAATTGCCCAAGCCACCCGAGACCAGATTCACCACTAGCGCCACCAACGCCCCAACCCGTGGCCAGGGCAGAGTCCGCCAGGCCACCACCGTCACCGCCAAAACCCAGGCCAGCCACAGTGGCCACAACTGCTGCTGTGCCAACAGGCCAAACAGAATCGCGGAGAGCAGCGGCGATAACAGCAGCAGCAGCCAACCCAGCTTCGCCCCGCCCCAGTAGAGCATGACCATCAGAATCGCCCCGAACACCAGAGCCGTCCCCAAATCTGGCTGAATGAAGATCAAAAACCAAGGCAAGCTCACGACGCCAATGGCCACCGCCACCTGATAAGGCGACTTAATCGGCATCTGGTGCATCACGGCGGCCAGTGAGACGATCACCGCGAGCTTGGCAAACTCTGACGGCTGCAGGTAGAAGCCCCCGAAACCCAGCCAGCTCTGCGCTCCGCCGCCATCGGTGCCCACCAGATCCACCAACACTAGCAACAGGTTACAGATCCCGTAAATCACCCAGTGCCAGTTCAGCAGATGTTCGTAAGGGGTCCGTGCCAGCAACAGGGCAAAGCCCAGTCCCAGTCCACCCGCTATCAAATGTTGCAACCAATAGAATTGGTAGTTGCCAGCGGTCACATTGGTGAGACTGCTGCGGATCTCTGCACTGCCGAGCAAGGTCAGGCTTAGGGGCAGCAGCATCAAGATCCAATCGAAATCCCGCCACTGACGCTTCAAGCCCTCCCAGTTCAGGCCAGGCCAGGGTCTCGGGGTCAGCATGGTGTTACGTCCTTAAGAATTCTCGGTAGTCGGCGCGGCGGGGCCGGTCAGCGTCGAGGCCAGGACCTCCCCCCGCACCCGTCGGATCGGCAGGTTGGCGATCAGCGCAGTGGTCTGGCGGTCGGTCTCCAGCGAGAACTCTAGCCCCTGGTTGTCCAGCTCCACATAACGAGACACCACCGCCAGGATTTCGCGGCGAATCTCTTCCATCATCTGCGGCGTCAAGTCAGAGCGGTCGTGAGCCAAGATCAGCTTCAAACGCTGTTTGGCTTGCTCTCGGCTGCCCTGGCCGCTACCGCGAAAAAGTCGTTCTAAAAGTTCTGCAATCATGGCGCTCGGTCATTCCTGGGACGGGTCCAAAGGGTCTCAATCGCTCGCAATAGAGTTTGTTGCAATGAATCCTTAGGCGCGGGAGCCGCGCAAAAAGCGTACCAAGCGCTCAAAAAACGATTCATCACCGCCATCGAGGTCAACGTACTCAACTTCTTTACCTTCCAACCGCTGGGCGGCATGCGCAAAGGCCACCCCAGCCAAAGACGGTCGGTCGGCCAACACCAGCGGCTCGCCCCGGTTGGTCGAGACGATCACCTGCTCGTCTTCTGGAATCACCCCTAGCAGCGGTATGGACAGGATCTCCAGCATGTCCTGCACCGACATCATGTCGTTGGCGCGCACCATGCCGGGGCGAATCCGGTTGACGATCAGGCCCATTTTGCTGACCCGGTTGGCCTCAAGCAAGCCCACCACCCGGTCGGCGTCGCGCACGGCGGCCATCTCTGGCGTCGAGATGATCACCGCCTCATTGGCCCCCGCGACTGCATTCTGAAAGCCCTGCTCAATGCCTGCGGGACAGTCCACTAGCACGTAATCGAACAGTTGGCTGAGGGACTCCACCAGCTGGCGCATCTGGTCGCTGGTGACTGCGTTCTTGTTGCGCGTCTGCGGAGCCGCCAGCAGCGCCAGGTTAGTCTGACGCTTGTCTCGCACCAGCGCCTGCTCCAAACGGCATTCGCCCGCGATCACCTCCAGTGCGGTGTAGACGACGCGGTTCTCTAGGCCCAGCAGCAGATCCAAGTTGCGCAGGCCGAAGTCTGCGTCCAGCAGCACTACCTTCCGGCCCAGGCGGGCTAGGGCCATGCCCAAATTGGCAGAGCAGGTGGTCTTGCCCACGCCTCCTTTGCCCGAGGTGACCACAACAATCCGGCTCATGCGTCCGACTCCCTACCCACGTTCACTCTAGAGCCATCCATTATGCCTGCCCGCCCGAGGTCTTCGGCTGGCGACCATCCATCCGGTCCAGAGCGGACCACAGCGCCGCCAGGGTGGGCGAGCCATTTTGCCGCGCCACGGTGCGCTCTCGTTCCATGCGCGGCAATTCCTGGCGCAAAAAGTCGGCGGCCTGGGCAATGTGAATGCCACCCCCTGGCTCTGCGGCGATGTAGGCCACCTCGGGGTGGTACTCGCCCAAAAAGCCTTCTTCGGGCACGCGCGCCAGACACTCGCTGATCCGCAGCAGGGCTGGTGCCATCTGCAGCGAGAGGATTACCGCGTGCGCGTTGCCTGAGGCTCCGGCGTGGGCTCTACCGCGCAGCCGACCCCAGACCAGGATGTCTCCGTCAGCAACCACTTCGCCGCCGGGGTTGAGGTCGCCCAAAATCACCACGGTGCCGGGATGACGCACTTCTACGCCGGAGCGCACAGTCATCTGCAAATATAGGGGTTCGGCCTGGTGCGGCGAGTCGTCGGGCTTGGCTGCCCCATTCAAGTTCTCGCTGGGAGCAAGCTGCTCGACCGAGTAGCCAGCGTTCACGGCAGCCAGCGCGGTCGGCTTGCGGCGGGTGCCCACCCAGCGCAGGCGCAGGCGATAGTGGGCCAGGCTCTCGGCTAGATCCTGGAGCTGGCGCACATCCAACAGCCGCTCGCCTGCACACAGATAAACAGGGACCTCAGAGCGCCAGAAGCGCTCGCCGCCTTTGAGTCGTTGCTCGAGTTGCTGGAGCAGCTCTGCCCAGGCGGGGTCATCGGGCTTGGCCTCCGCCTCTGGCAGCACGAGCAGCAGCCGGTTCTGCTCGCTTTTGAGCGTGACTTGCGGGACGGGGCCAAGCGTCTCAACGGGGCTATCGGCCAGAAAAGTCGGGACAGAAGAGTCAGATTGCATGAGTCGAGCCAGCCGGAACGCGGGTCGCTGGGCCTTTAAGCTGGAATGATTATAGTTGCTCGGGTCCCAATGGCTAGGGTTGGAGACCGGATTGGACGGCTTTAGTCTTCGACCACCGTGGCTGCGGCTTCCAGGGTGACGGGTCCGGCTGCCGGTCGGCTGCGCCGGGGAGCCGTGGCGGGTTTGGGGGGCTCGACCTGGCTAGCGGGCGAGGTGGCGGCAGCGCCGTTGACGATGCGCAGACGTCGGCTGACCTGGACCGAGCCGCCTTCGCTGACGATGATCACCGAGATCCAGCGGCTGCCTTGCTCGCGCGGAGCCCGGCCAATTTTGAAGATGCCGCCTGCGCTCAGCAGCTCCAGGGTGACTGGGCTCTGATTGGTATAGTTGGCCAGGCTGACGGCTTCTTCTAGCGCCGTCCCCAGCAGCAGGTTGTCGCCCACGGGGTCGATCACGATTACATCTAGGGAGTACTCTCGGCCTGCGGCCACCTGTTCGGGCAGGTTCATCTCGACCTTGGGCGGTTGAGTGCCGGAGGTCAGTTGGGATTGCTCGCTGAGAATCTCTTGCTGGGCGATTTGCAAGGAGGTCGTGGCGGAGCCGGAGGGCCGCTGGAAGTTCTGGCGGGCGCTGAGGCTGGCTTGCAGGCTCAGGGTAATCTCGCCCTGGCGTTGGACGCCGCTGATTTCGGTTTTGATCTGGGCAACCAGGTTGTCGCCCTGCCGTTCCCAGGACTGGAGCTGGGTTTTGTAGGAAAGCTGGCTGTAGCGTTGCCAGGTGCGCTCCAGGATCTGGCGCAGGTTCTGCTGGCTCACACCGTCGGCGTCGCTGAAGCTGGGGCTGTAGAAGCGCAGGACGGCGTCAAGGTCACGCCGATTGGCCGCTGCGTCAAGGTCGGCGATTGTGCGGGTCAGCTCAGGGGGGGCGGTCTCTGGGCTGTCGGCTAGGGCGCTTTGGCTCAGGGCCAGCCAGCCGAGGGCGCTGAGTAGGCCGGTGGTCAGCAGCAGGGCCAGACGTTGTGCGGGCGACGGGGGATTGTGCATGGAGCAACCAGCGAGATCCAGATGGGTGGATATTTCTCCCATAGAAGCACTTGCATCCAGCCAGTGCAGTGCCGAGTGCGCCAACTTTTCAACTATCTTTAGGCTTTAGGTTCCGAGGTTGGCCTCAGGAGGCATATGGGCTCAACTGCGCCGCGCCTACTAATCGCGGCCAGCGGCACGGGTGGGCATCTGTTCCCAGCGCTGGCGGTGGCCGAACCATTGGCGGCTGATTTCAAGATCGAATGGCTGGGGGTATCCGACCGGCTGGAGCTGGAGCTGCTTCAGGGCCGCTATCCATTGCACACACTGCGCATGGGCGGCTTTCAGAGCCGCTCGCCGCTGGCTCGGCTAAACACGCTGGCGCTGGCGGCAGGCGCAATTTTGCAAACCCGACGCCTGTTGCAACAAGGGGGGTTTGTGGGTGTGTTCACCACGGGCGGCTATATTGCGGCACCTGCGGTGTTGGCGGCACGCTGGCTGGGCTTGCCGGTAGTGTTTCACGAGTCGAATGCGCTGCCGGGCAAGGTGACGCGCTGGCTGGGGCCGTGGTGTACGGTCATGGCGCTGGGCTTTGAGGCGGCGGCGCAATATCTGCCCCGCTGCCAGACCCGCGTGGTGGGCACGCCCGTTCGCGCGGAGTTTCAGCAGAGGCCCCCCCAGCCCCCCGAGTTCGGGGGGAGCAAGATTCTGGTTCCCCCTGAACTCGGGGGGGCAGGGGAGCCTGGTGCCAGCGCTGCACTAGAGCCGGTGCCCGATGGGGGGCCGGTGATTCTGGTCGTCGGCGGTTCACAGGGGGCAGTGGCGCTGAACCAGTTAGTGCGGGCCTGTGCCCCGGCCTGGCTGGAGGCGGGAGCCTGGGTGATTCACCAGACCGGGGCCAATGACCCCGAGGCCGATTCCCATGCGCCGGATCATCCCCATTACCAACATCGCCCCTTCTTTGAGGACATGGCGGCGCTGATGCGCCGGGCCAGGTTGGTGGTCAGCCGGGCGGGGGCAGGGACCTTGACCGAGCTAGCCCTATGCGGCTTGCCCTCGGTGCTGATTCCCTTTCCCTTTGCGGCGGAAGATCACCAGACTTTCAATGCTCGGGTGTTCGCCTCAGCGGGAGCGGCGCGGCTTTACCCGCAAGCGGAGCTGACCCCAGACAAACTGCAACAGGCGGTGCTCGACTTACTGGCCGATCCAGAAGCGCTGGCACAGATGAGCCAGCAAGCCCAGAGCCTGGCCGTGCCCGACAGTGCCGAACAGGTGGCCCGCCTGGTGCGAGAGGTCGTGCGGGTTCGCTCAATCGAGTTCAGCCTGCCCTAAATCGAGAAATGGGTACTCGAAATCAAGCAATGCTTACCCAAATTCAAGCAACGGGTTCCCAAATTCGAGAAACGCTTACCTGAAATCAAGAAACGCTTACCCGAAATCAAGAAACGCTTACCCGAAATCGAGAAACGCTTACCCGAAATCGAGAAACGCTTACCCGAAATCAAGCAATGCTTACCTGAAATCAAGAAACGCTTACCCGAAATCAAGCAACGGGTTCCCAAATTCGAGAAACGCCTGACTCAATTGGTAGACAGGGCGAACGACTCCGTCGAGGCCAGTGACAGACCGCCTGTGACCCGAGATAATCGCAAAGTTCCTGACCTGCCAATTCGCGACCGCTCTTGGCCTACAACAACATCTGCGTTGCCCTTGGCAGTGCTGGCGCAAACCGAACAGCCCAAGACGTCGCTAGCCGAGGTGCAACCCGAGGTGAACTCTCGACTGCGGCAGCTCAGCAGCCCCCAGCTAGAAGAGTTGGTTGAGGCCCTGTTAGACTTCGCCACGCCACCAGATTTGCTCACTTGGTCGCAGCCGCAGTCAGAAACCTAGCCCTGGTTTGGCTGCCGTAGCCAGCGCCCAAACGCTCTAAACTTTCAAGCTTTCAAACTTTCAAATCCAGGATCCCCTGATTTTTGGCCTTGGGGTCGAAGCGAACCGCGAAGCCCAATCCTCGCGCCTCCAGCTTTGCCAGCACCGTTTGCTCCAGACGGCGAGCGACATTCTTGAGCACCTGGTCACGCTCGCCCTCACTGAGCGCCTGCTCGTAAGCCCTATGCTCCTCAGGCGTCATCTGAGCCAGGCCGTTGAGCGGCTCCTCCCAGCGCGGGGCCTCTGGCCCGTTACCCGGCGGCAAGGCAGCTGCCGTCCAGCAGTCTCTGATCTCGGTCAGCACCGTACGACTGGGCCGCTCGATCGTCACCGCCTTAACCCAGTAACAGCACTCGGGCACTCGCACCAAATGCAACAGCAGACTAGTCGCCACATCGCGCGAAATGCCCACATACTGCAGTGTCTGCCCCTGGTCGAAAATCGCGTAGGTTCCGATCTTGCCCTTCAGCTGCGCAGGCAGGTTGCCAGTATCGTCGAGATAGGCAACCAACGGCAGGGCCTCGAGATCAAACGCTTCAGCGGCGGGGGCCATAAAATCTACAGCAAGGCGCAGCCTGCATCCGGGTGACTCAGGCGTTGATTTTACCACTCGGCCCTACCAGCCCCCCCACCCATTTGCCACCGCTTTGCGCTAGTCTGTCTCGAGGCTGGCTACCGCCGCAGGAAAGTTGTTCCCTCTGTGCTGTTTGCCGCAGCTGGCGTGGTTCATAATGCCCACAGTCTGAACTGTTATGAGAAAACCTTTGGGATAAACACTATGGCTGAACGGATACCGGTTGGAGTTGTCGGCGCGTCCGGCTACGGTGGCATCCAGCTCGTGCGCCTCCTGCTGGATCACCCCGCCGCCGAGTTGGTTTACCTGGGGGGCAGCAGCAGCGTCGGGCATCCCCTTGCTGAGCTGTATCCCCATCTGGGCCATCGCCTAAACGGCATTGCCGTAGAGGCTGTAGACGCTGTGAAAATTGCCGAGCGCTGCAAGGCGGTGTTCCTCTCCCTGCCCAATGGCCTGGCCTGTAACTTGGCCCCCGAACTGCTAGCCCACGGCTGCAAAGTCCTGGACTTGTCTGCCGATTACCGCTTTGAAGATCTAGGCATCTACCAGAGCTGGTACAGTCACGCACGCACCGACCAGGACACAGCTGAACAAGCCGTCTACGGCCTGCCGGAGCTGTATCGCGACCGCATCCGTGCTGCCAGTCTGGTCGGCTGTCCAGGCTGTTATCCCACCGCTAGTCTGCTGGGCGTCGCGCCTCTGCTCAAACAGGGGCTGATCGAGCCCGAAAGCGTGATCATCGACGCCAAGTCCGGCACCTCAGGCGGTGGGCGACAGGCCAAAGTCAACCTATTGCTGGCCGAGGCTGACAACTCCCTGGGCGCGTACGGTGTCGCCAGCCATCGCCACACGCCCGAAATCGAGCAGGTGTGCAGCAACCTGGCTGGCCATCCAGTGCGTATCCAGTTCACGCCCCACCTGATCCCTATGGTGCGTGGCATCCTCAGCACGATCTACGCCGATCTGCGCGATCCCGGCCTGGTGCGGGAAGACCTGATCACCATCTACCGCGCCTTCTACCGCGCCTCGCCTTGGGTGCAGATCTTGCCCAGTGGCACCTACCCCCAGACCAAATGGGCAGCGGGAACCAACCTCTGCTACATCGGCCTGGAAGTGGATCCCCGCACGGGCCGGGTGATCGTGCTATCGGCAATTGACAACTTGCTCAAGGGCCAGGCCGGTCAGGCGCTACAGTGCCTGAACCTGATCATGGGCTGGGAAGAAACCCTGGGGCTGCCGCAGCTGAGCTTCTACCCCTAGGACCGGGCCACCATGGACTGGCACCAGCGCCTGAACCAGCGCCTGATTGTCTCTTGTCAGGCCCCTGTCCTCTCGCCCCTGCACGACCCAGCGGTAATTGCAGCAATGGCTCTGGCCGCCGTCCAGGGTGGCGCAGCAGGTGTGCGCATCGACACGCCCGCCCACATCCAGGCTGTGCGCCAGCGCCTCAGCGCGCCGATCATCGGCTTGTGGAAGCAAGTCTTGCCGGGTTCGGAGGTCTACATCACTCCACAATTCCACCATGCGCAGGCGGTAGCCAAGGCTGGGGCCGACCTGATTGCGCTGGACGCCACCCAACGCCCCCGCAACGGAGGCGAGAGCCTGAGTGAGCTGATCCCACGCATCCAGCGTGAGCTGGGCCTGCCAGTGATGGCGGATATTGCCACCCTAGAGGAGGCTCGCCTGGCCGAGGCTGCTGGAGCGGACCTGGTAGGCACGACGCTCTACGGCTACACTCGCGAGACTGCGCGCTTTCCGCCGCCTGGCCTAGAGCTGCTCGCCGCCCTAGTCAAAACCCTGAGGGTGCCGGTTCTCTGCGAGGGGGGAATTGCTACGCCGCAGATGCTGCGGCAGGCTCTGGATCTCGGTGCCTTGGCAGTGGTGGTGGGCACTGCGATCACCGGTATCGACCAGAAAATCCAGGCCTTTGTACAGGCTGCCGAATCTGAGGTTTACTGAGCTGAGCGCCACTTAACCAAACTTGACGATCGGGTTCGGGCGTGAAACATTGGACGCATGAACCTTCAATGCGCGATCCAACTCCTGTCTTCGGATCGCCGAGCGTTGAACTCTACTCTCCAGGCTCTGCTCTGCGCCAACATGGAAATCTTTCAGCCGGTGGGAGCGCACGGTGTGCAGCAAAATGAGCGAAGTAAGGCTAGCCCCGACAGCTTAGCGGTCCAGCCGCTGCGTAAGGTCAGACGCTGCCACATTCAGGTCGCTGACCAGGAGCGGCCTCTGCCAGGGGTCTACTGGCGGGGCAGCTTTTACAGTTTTCTCAAGCACTTCAGCGACGAACAGAAGCTGAAGGCCGCCGCCCAGCGACTGCTCGCCCAAGGCGAGTGGCTCCTGGTGACGACCACCGCCAAAGGCTCGGCAATCTGGGTGCGTGAAGAGGGGGCCGAACTCGCGCCCGAGCGCTCAGCCGAGTAGCCGCTGTACGGCTAGGCGGGCTGCACCCACCGCTCCGGCCCGGTCGCCCAACGCCGCAGGCCGAATGACCAGTTCCATCCTGGAGCTGGGCAAGACGCGTCGCTCGATCTCGGCATGCATCGCTGCTTGGAAAAAGTCAAACCCAGCGCTAACGCCACCGCCCAGAATCACCGCCTGGGGGGTGAGTACATAGACCAGGCTGCTGAGGCCGATACCCAAGTCGCAGCCGATCAGCTGCCAATGTGCCAGAGCCTCAGCGTCGCCCTGACTGGCGCGCAGCGAAAGCTCCTTGGGATCGAGTCCGGTCCGGCGACGGATCGCGCCGATTGAACAGTACTGCTCCAAGGAGCCCCGGTTGCCGCTGTTGCAGGCATGGCCGTCGGGATACAGGGCGATCAGGCCCAACTCGCCCGCCGCACCCCGGTGGCCGGTGAACAACTGCCCGTTGAGGATGATCGCCCCACCGACACCTGTGCCCAAGGTGAGCAAAATCAAGTCCTTGAACGCCCGGCCTGCTCCCAGCCAGGCCTCGCCCAGGCCCGCGCAGTTGGCATCGTTGGCCAGGATCACGCGGCGCTCCGTCTTGACTTCCAGGTGCTCTGCCAGAGGGACATCGCGCCAGCCTGGCAGGTTGATCGCCACCAGTGCTACACGCCCCTCGGCGTCAGTGGGGCCGGGTGTTCCGATGCCGAGCACAGTCGCCTGAGCTTGAGGATCGACCTGCTCAATGGCCTCAGAGATCGCCGCCACCACAGCAACAGGGGCTGCGGGCTGCGGGGTGGGTACCGTCAAAAAGCGCTCACAGGTTCCGGTTTCGGTGTACAAGCCCAGCTTGATACAGGTGCCGCCCAAATCGACTCCGATGATCCGTCGCTCGCTCATGCCTGCTGCCTCCGCATACCGCCCGATCTCAACTTAGCGGCTGCAGGGACTGCGAGTGTTTAATCAGTCATCTTCATCCTAGATTTCGCCTAGATTTCGCCAACAGTTCTTCGAGGCGTCCTGCCGGGTTACCAGACCGACTGTGCCACCGTACTCATCAACACTCATCAACCACGATCACCAGGTGCAAGCGCTCCTTGAGCATGTCTTTGAGCAGATCGGCCAGACGCTTAGTTTCTGACACATAGACGGGCGGGTCCATGATCGCTGCGACTGGGACGTTGTCATACGACTTCAAGTGCTGTAAAACGCACACCGAGGCTGCGACCAACGTTGGCCGCATCTGAAAATAGGCAGATGGTGTATTGGGCAATCGCCTCAGAAAAAGATTGCAGCAAGCCTAGCTCAAGGCTCAGGGGACTGAGGCTTATTCAACGGCATCAACACCGGACGCGCTGGGCGATGCGGTAGGGAGCGGGGTCGGTGAAGCTTGAGCGGTTTGCGAGGGCGACGCTGCCACTGACGCAGCGCAATCGCCGCTGCCACAGCGCCCAGTCCCACAACCGCCAGAGAGCCCTGCTGACTTAGGCCTCCCAATCCGGCATCTACCAGCCCAACCGTGAGGACGAAAGCGGGGAGCGGTTCACGACGATAGGCATTTCGCCAGTGCCGCAGCCATGCGGTATTCATTGCGAAGTTTAGACAGCCCTAAAGAACGCTTGGAATTTCTCTTCACATTCTACGCCCTCTCTCAAACAGCCCCACCCTGCAGGCGACGCAGAAGCAGGGCGACTTGGGCACGCTCGCGATCCTGGCACGGCAGACTGTACATCTGGTCGTCAAGCCAGCGTGACATTTCTTCGACGCCGCGCGCCTCCTGGTCGAGACGGACCAGCGCTGCGGCCAGGGTAAGCCCCTGAGAGGTTTGCTCAGAAACCAGGCGGTCACTGCTCGGTTGCTGGCTGAAGAAGGCTTGGGCTGCGGTGAGCGCCGCGACATAAGCTAGACGCTCCTGCCAATCGAGAATCAGCATTTCCTGAGCGGCCTGATCAGAGGAGCCCAGCTTGTGGTCGCGCAGGGCCGGAAAGTTACGCGGATGGTTATGGAACGCCAGGTAGACGCGGTGGCTACCGACCCGAGTGCCGCGTGGCGTAGTCACCCAGAGTTCATCGCGATCCGTCGCCCAATGCAAACCAAAATAACGCTCCTGGCTGTCTGACAGGACCAGGCCACGCAACTGAGGTGGGAGTTCAACATTGACCGGCTTCACAAACGTTTTCTCATAGCAAGGCCGTCCTTAGGCTGTCAAAAAAAATCACAAAGATCAACCAGGAAAAGCTGACAGAATACAAAAATCGCATAAAAATTATACAGATGCCACAAGGACCCTGCTGTCAAGTTTTAGCTTGCTGGGCGAGCCCTTGCCCGTTAAGCCTAGTCGGGACGAGGTTTTTCCATGAATCTGACACTCCTGCATCCAAGCTTTGGTTAAGCGAGGTATAGCCTTGGTTTAATATTTAACAAATTTTTCTGCTGCGTCAGTCAGCCTTTTGTTTAAGCGCTAGGGTGAGGCCATCGCCAATGGGAATTAGACTCAGAGCAACGCGGGAATCGCGGTGTAACTTCTGGTTGAAGGCTCGTAGGCTGGCCGTTGTTGGGTCCTGAATCTGGACATCGGCAACTCGCCCGAACCACAAAACGTTATCGATAGCGATCAGACCGCCAGGGCGAACCAGTTGCAAGGCTCGCTCGTAGTAATGCTCGTAGTTCTGCTTATCGGCATCGATAAAGGCGAAGTCAAAACTATTAGCCTGTCCCTGTGTCAGGAGCTGGTCCAGGGTTTCCAGAGCTGGGGCCAGACGCAAATCGACCTTTGCCGCGACTCCGGCCTCCTGCCAGTAGCGGCGGGCTAGGGCAGTCCACTCCTCGCTAACATCGCAGGCAACCAACTGACCGTGCTCGGGCAGTGCCAGCGCCACACACAGGGAGCTATAGCCGGTAAACACGCCAATTTCTAGCGCTCTGGTTGCTCCCATCAGCTGGACCAGCAGGGCCATTAACTGTCCCTGCTCGGCACAGATCTGCATGCCGGCCATTGGCAGGCTGGCCGTTTCCTGCTGCAGGCGGCTCAGCAAGTCGGGTTGCCGCAGCGAGACCGATAGCAGATAACCGTATAACTCATCGGTCAGATTTAAGGTGCGATTTGACATGAGCGTGGGCACAAACAATAGAGCTGACAGACTCTCTTAGAAACGCTAACCTTTAGGGCAAGGCCATGGCTTTGCTAGTGTAAAACTGGTTACCGGCAATCTTAGCAACAATGTTGTCTGACGGGGGTAAACGCTTTGCTCCCGTCGATGGCCTACTCCAGCCAAGAGGTAGGGTGCAATGAATACAGTTTTGGTGGTGGATGACAGCCGCATGCTACGAGAAATGATCTCGGAGATTCTGAGAACCAGCGGTCTCACAGTGGTCCAGGCGAGGGATGGGGTCGAAGCGGTTGCCAAGATTCAGGCCCGTTGTCCAGACCTAGTGATCACCGATTTCGTCATGCCCCGGATGAACGGCTACGAACTTTGCCGCCGGATTCGCGCTTACCCCAAGGCTCGACGCGTGCCGGTAGTGGTGTGCTCCACCAAAAGCGAGGATCTCAGCCGTCGCCTGGGCCTGCGGTCGGGGGTCGATGCCTACATCACCAAACCGTTCAATCCGGACGAACTGAGTAGCACGGTTCAGCGACTGCTGGGCAGGGCCGGTGCGGCTGGGCACAGACCCAGCACCCTACTCGGAAGCTGGCGAGAACTGGAAGCCCTTGATGGGGATTGAACCCATGACCTCCCCCTTACCAAGGGGGTGCTCTACCACTGAGCCACAAGGGCAACAGTAGGAAATCATAACACCCTCCGGTCATCAAGTGGTAGTCCCGCCTCACCAGTTGCACTAGCGAGCTGAGACACGCAGACTCTCGGGCTGGCTGGGATCGCCCGAAAGGAGCACGGCGCGCTGGTTGGCATCCAGGTGACGCACGATCTTGTAGATGGTCTCGATCTGCTCTGGCTGGCCCGCCTTCCAGGCCAGCTCCGATAGGGACAGAGGTTGTACAGAAAGGGCGCTGAGTACCTGCCGCTGCAGCTCCAAGACGCTGGCGGCGGCTTTCTTGCCCGCCTCTACACCAGGCTGGTGGTAGGCATTGATGTGGACTAGCGAGGCGTAGAAGCTCACCGCCCGCTCGTAGAGCGCGATCAGCGCGCCCACGGTCTTGGGGTTCACTTCGGGGATGGAGACGGTGACCGAGTCGCGCCCATTGTCGTAGAGGGCGCTACGCGTGCCCTGCAAAAAGCCGGAGAGATAGTCGCCCGAGGCGACCCCCGGCTCGACCTCAGGCGACGGTCCCTGCCGATCCTGGAGCACTTCGATGAAGGTCACAAAGAAGTTGGCGACGCCGTCGCGCAGCTGCTGCACAAAGGCGTGTTGATCGGTGGAGCCCTTGTTACCGTAGACCGCGATGCCCTGGTGGACAATTTTGCCGTCGAGGTCTTTCTCCTTGCCCAGCGATTCCATGATCAGCTGTTGCAGATAGCGCGAGAACAGCAGCAGGCGGTCTTTGTAGGGCAGCACGACCATGTCTTTTTCGCCCTTGCCGTTGCCCGCAGAGTACCAGGCTAGGGCAAGCAGGGCTGACGGGTTGGTGCGCAGGTTGGGGACCCGCGTGGCTTCGTCCATTTCCCTGGCACCTGCCAGCAAGCCATGGATGTCAATGCCCTGCAAGGCGGCGGGCAGCAGACCGACCGCAGACAGCTCTGAGGTGCGCCCGCCCACCCAGTCCTCCATGGGGAAGCGCGCGATCCAGCCCTCGGCGACGGCCAGCTTGTCTAAGGCACTGCCGGTGCCGGTCACGGCCACCGCATGATCGGCGAAGCTGAGCCCGGCATTCGCGTAGGCGAGTTGGACCTCGATCATGCCGTTGCGCGTGTCTGGGGTGCCGCCAGACTTGGAGGTGGTGATCACCAGGGTGCGGTACAGACGGCCTTGGAGGCGGGCCAGCACCCGGTCGATGCCGTCGGGGTCGGTGTTGTCGATGAAGTGAATTTGCAGCGGCGGCGCGTCGGGGGCCAGCGCGTCGGACACAAACTGCGGCCCCAGGGCGGAGCCGCCAATGCCGATCGAGAGCAGGTCGGTGAAGCGTGCCGCTTCTGGGGGCTTAATTGCGCCGCTGTGGACCTGCTGAGCAAAGCTGGCGATCTGCTCGACCGTGCCGATGATCTGCTGCTGCAGCTCTGGGGTCGGGGCCAGTTCCGGAGCCCGCAGCCAGTAGTGGCCGACCCTGCGCTGCTCGTCGGGGTTGGCAATTGCCCCGGCTTCGAGGGCTTGCCGGTCAGCAAAGGCCTGCTCGAAGCGGGGTTGTAACTGGGCGACGAACTCACTGTCAAAGCGCATCCGGCTGATGTCGAGATAGAAGCCCAAGCCGGGATGGTAGTACAGCCATTCCTGGTAGCGTTGCCACAGCGCTGCAGAATCCATAACCGTCCTCGTTCAGGTTTGCCTCTGGGGAGTCATTGTGGCCTAGTCTGGTCCACAGCCCAACCAGCCTTTAGCATCAGTACAGATTGAGAGCAGATTCAAGTGGCGATGGGCAGGGACGCGGCCTGAGCCTGAATCCGGTAGACACAGCGCCGGGAACCGGCCAGCAGATGTTCGGTGCGCTCGACCCGGACGCCTGCGCCCAGTACGGTTTGAAACACGGTCAGCTCGCCAGCGCACAGCCCTGGGCAAGTGCGAGCGGCAGCGCCGATTGGGCAGTGGTTTTCGATCAGCAGCCAGGAGCCGTCGCCCTGCGCTAGGGCTTCGGCCATGTAACCCTCGCGGCTGCGCAGGTCGGCTAGGGCCTGAACTTTTTCTGCCAGAGGGCTGACCGGCACCTGCCTCTGATAGAGGCGGATTTGCTGCTGGCTGCGTTCGCATAGGATCTGCTCTAGACCCAGCTCGCCCAATACCGAGTGCAGGGCTTCTAGTAGGCCCACGGTCAGCTCGGCGTGGTTGTCGGGGAAGTGGGCGGCGGCAGTGGCGGTGAGCTGCCAGAGTTTGACCGG